>JBBDQT010000246.1:11875-14350 GCA_040905815.1 Acidimicrobiales bacterium | reverse complement strand
CTCGGAACGGTCGCGGTGATGGCCGTGGTCATCCCGTTCAGCGTGGCGTGGGCCTGTGTCGGCCTCGTGGTCTTCAAGACCACAGGCTCAGCGACGGTCCAGCCGGGCGGGACGGTGGAGGTCTTCGGCGGTGAGTTCGCCAGTGACCAGCCGGTGGACGTCCGCCTCGACTCCCCCGACGGGCCCGTCCTGGCCACGTACCCCGAGCCAGGCCCCTCCACCATGACCAGTCGCTTCACCCTCGACGTGCCGATCCCCGACGACATCACCCCTGGCGAGCACCTGCTGGTCGCCACCCAGGAGCACTACGACATGAACGGGGGGATCCCGGCGCGAGCCGTCATCTACGTGGACGCTCCGGAACCGCCGCCGCCCACACCCGAGGAACGGCCGACGTCGCTCCTGGCGAGCTCGGGGCCGGGTGCCGGGAACCTCGTGCTCGTCGGGGTGGGAGCCGCCGCCGTCGCGCTGGCGTTGACAGCAGGTGCAGTCGCCCTTCGCCGATCCTCGTCGGCCCCAGCCGAGGGCGCCCGAGCGTGATCGTCACAACAGCTGGGCCGTCCTACGGCTCTCTCGTCGCAAGCGTTCGTGCCTACCGGAGGGTGCTATGAGGATCGATGTTCGACGTACCCTCTTCTTCGCGGCACTGGTGGGGCTGGTGGCAGCTTCCTCCGGGTCGGCGGGGGCCCAGTCGGTCCCACCGTTCGACAAGGCGACGTTCTCCGAGCAGGAGGTCGAGATCGAGCGCTTGACCGCCGGCGTGCACATGACCAAGGACGAGACGGCGCCCACCCGTGGCTTCAGTGGTCCGGCGTCCATGGCCGCCGACCCGGACAACCCGCGGGTCCTCGTGGCGGCGACGGCCAACCTGCGGAACCGCACGTGCCACCTGTTGGTCTCCACCGACGCAGGAATGACGTGGCACTTCTCGAAGGAGCGTCCGGCGGCGGAGTCCTACCCCAACTGCACCAACGGCAGCGCCGGAGTGCCACAGGCCTCGCTCGCCTGGGGGAGCGACGGCACGCTGTACTACGCGTCGGAGGCCTACGGCGAGGGCGAGGGCCCCCGGGAGGGCGTGACCAGCATCGCGCTGGCCCGCACGACCGACCTGGGCGAGACCTGGACCACGACCATCGTCGCCGACGCCCGGTCCGAGCCCGAGCCCAAGCCCGAGTTCAACGGGGTCACCGGCCTGGCCGTGGACACCTCCGGGGACGAGGACGCCGTCTACGTGGGCTTCAGCCAGAGCTGGCGTGACTCGACCGAGAGTGACCACCCGCTGAACGGCAAGCGCCCCGTGGTCGTCTCGGCCTCCACCGACGGCGGCGAGACCTTCGGCGAGCCCGTCAACCTCAACGAGCAGTCGGAGCTGACGATGAGCTTCGGCGGCGAGGAGTACCCGCTGCACTTCCAGACCGCTTTCGGTCGTCCCTTCCTGACGGCCCACGACGGCGTGATCCTGGCCGTGGCCGACGGCGGGCCACCCAACGACGACCCGCCCCCGGAAGAGGACTTCGACGGCATCTTCGGCGAGGCCCTGCCGATGCTGGTGGGCCGCTCCACCGACCAGGGGAGCACCTGGACCGTCTCCGAACTGAGTCCACCCGTCTACAACGCCATGGGGTCCCACACCGGCATGGGCTGGACCGCCGAGGGCGGAGCGGAAGGGACCTTTGTCTTCGCCTACTCAGCGACGCCCGCTGACACGCCCAGCGCCGGCAAGTCCGACATCGTGGTCCAACGCTCCACCGATGGTGGCGTGACCTGGACCGATCCTGTGGCCATCAACGACGACGACCCCAGCGACCTGTACACGAGCTTCTACCCGCAGCTCGACGTGGCGCCCAACGGACGAGTCGATGTGGTGTGGCAGGACAACCGCGAACGGACCGACTACCTCGTCAACGTCCGCTACACGTACTCCACCGACGGCGGCGTGACCTGGGCTTCGAACACGGAGGTCACCGATCGACCGATCGACTTCAACTTGGGGATCAGCTTCAACTCCGACATCCGCCAAGGCCCGGGAGTGGCGTCGACCAACGAGTACGCGGCGTTCGGATGGGCCGACTCCCGCTTCGCCGACGAGGTGAGCCAGACCCAGGACAACTTCGGCGTCGTCGCCCAGTTCTCGCCGCTGCCGCCACAGACCAACGTCACGCTGCGCGTGATGGCCGCCATCTTCGCCGGTCTCATCGTGGCGGGCATCCTCCTGCTCGGCGCCCGGTTCAAGCGCAAGGCGACATGAGCGCGGGCTCATCGACCGCGATCAGAACACACGCGGCCGCGCACGACCGCGTGCGCTCACCCGGAGAGGCCGAGGTCCTCCTCGACGTTTCCAGCAACGGTCAGATCTGACGGCAGGCTCTAGCCCTCGGCTTTGTCGCGCATCCCCGCCACGGCGGCGGTCAGCGCGTCGCCGTCGAGGATGTCCTCCATCACGCCGATCTGGTTCTCCCAGACGTCGTCGGGCAC
>JBBDQT010000246.1:0-11775 GCA_040905815.1 Acidimicrobiales bacterium | reverse complement strand
CGTCGAGGATGTCCTCCATCACGCCGATCTGGTTCTCCCAGACGTCGTCGGGCACGCCCGAGCGCACCTCGGGATCGAGGATGTGGTACACGTCGAGACCCAACTGGGTCCCGGCCAACGGTCCTGCGTAGGAGGGGTCACCGAGTACGACGGTCTCCGCCGCGATCTCGGCTGCTTCGGGGTCGGGAGCGCCGATCACGACGACGACGTGCTCCTTGCCCGCATCCTCCACGACCTGGAGGATCGCCTCCTGGCTACGCAGGTCCATGGCGCCGGCGGCCGTTCAAACGAAGCACTCCGTCGCCACGAACGCGACCTCGCCTCCGGCGGCCCGCACGCACTCCGCGATCGCGGGACCCGCGATGCCGTCGCGCTCACCGAGCGCGATCACCTTCTTCCCGTCGAACATCAGCTCTCCTCCTCTGGATCCCCGTCGAGCGTCCGCTCGACCCACGATCGTAGTGCCGCCGCGGTCGTCTCCTCGCCGCCGAGGCGACCGAGCTCCTCGCCGTCCCGGAACAACAAGAGGGCCGGTAGGCCCATGACCTGCAGATCCATGCACAGCCGTCGCGCCTTGGGCGCCTCGACCTTCACCACCCGCAGCGACTCGCGGTCGGCGGCGAGCTGCTCGACGTGGGGCATCAGCTGCAGACACGGCTTGCAGTCCGGTCCCCACACGTCCACCAGCACGTCACCCTCTGCGACCAGGTCGCGGAAGGTGTCTCGGTCAGCGTCGATGACGTCAGCCATCAGGTTCCCTCCTTGCCGGTGGGCGTCGCCGCCCCCGGGTTGCGTTCGAGCAGGACGCTCATGCCGTCGGAGAGCTGGCACATGCGCCCGAGGAAGAGGCTCCCCTTGGCGAGGAGCAGCACGCGCTCGGCCGGGCCCGAGGTGAGCCTCCGCAGCGCGTGCGGGAGGTAGCACAGAGCCGAGGCCAGATGCCCCTGGGTGGGAGCGAAGCCGGGCATGCCCCGCTCGCTCACGAACCGGTCGATGTCCGCCCGCTCGATGTCGCCGCGGCGAGCGGCGAGCGCGGCGATCGTGCGGTAGTTCCGCTCGGGCACGTTGCCCGAGCCCTGCGGCTCGGTGACCTCCGGATCGTGGAGCTCGGTGGCGTAGTCGTCGATGTCGGTGGTCGCCAGGCCGACGCGGGTGAGCGGCTCGATCGCCAGGGCCTCGGCGATCTGAGGGTTGGAGGAGCCGGCCGAGACGCGATGACGGCCCACGGCGTCGAGGCGCACGACCGGTGAGCGGCCGTCGTCGGCTTGGACGAGCGCGGCCGCGCCACCGAGGACGTCCTCGAGCACCGGCATGCCCGCCCGCAGGTGACCCTCGAACTTCATCCCCAGCTTCGGCAGGGAGCCGGGAGCGACGACGGCCACCCGCGTGAAGACGCCCGAGGCGACGAGAGCGGACGCCATCACCAGCGCGGGGACGGGTGCCGCGCAGAAGTTCTTGACGTCCGCTCCCGACGCGTCGGTGAGCCCCGCCACGGACGCCACCGCCTTGGCCAGGTTGCCGCCCCCTCGCTGGTAGCGGTCGCCCACCGCTTCCTCCCCGCAGCTGAGCACGTACTCGATCGACCCCGGCTCGATGCCGTCGCGCTCGAGGAGGTGGAGGAGCGCGAGCGTCGCGGTCGCCTTCCCGGCGAGGTTCTCGAGGAGCACGATCGGCGAGAGAGCCTCGTCCTCGTCGTGGTCGGGGCGGATGAACCCTGCGGGACTGCCGTCGCGCAGTCGCAACGGGAGCGCTCCGGCCGGGGGCGAACCCGCACGCCGGCCGGCCTGCTCGATCCGGTCGAGGTCGAGCCGCTTGGCGAGCGGGTGCTCGGCCAGCGCAGCGACGGCGCGCTCGGCCGTGTCGGGTGTGAGCGCCAGGAGGTCGAACTCGTCAACGGCGGCGAGCAGCCCGAGGAACTCCTCCTCGGGCAGCAGCTCACCGTCAGGCGCGGTGCGCGCCGCCCCGTCGATCGGTGCGTCGATCCAAGGACGCGGCGGCATGTCCCGCGGATGGAGAGCGCCGAGGTAGGCCTGGTGCGGCGGGTACGCCACGGCCTCGTCGAACGTGCGCAGCGACGAAGCGAAGCGCCGGTCGACCTCCGCGTCGCGCGGCAGCTCGCGACCGGGCTTCGACCCCACACGCGCGAGGCCGGGGACGTGGGCGAGGACCTGGGTGGCACCGGCGACGACCGGGACGTGGAGCTCCATCAGCTGGATCTCCTTCGTGTGGTCACGCCCTTGTACCCAGGCGGTCGTCGACCTCGAACACCGTCGGCCCGTCCACAGCCGTGCAGACGGCTTCGAGCGCCCGCTCCACGAGGCGCCGGCGCCACGCCCGCTCCTCGGGAGGGCTGAGCGACGGGTCCCCGGTCGGGAAGGGGATGCCGCGGGTGGGGACGATCCGCGGCGCCCCGACCCGCTGGGCGATGGGCACGAGGTTGCACAGCAGCGCCGTCGGTATGCCGGCGCGTTCCAACTCCTTCGCGAGCGTTGCCCCGCAACGCGTTCCCGTCCCTCAAGTCGCCGTGAAGACAGCGGCGCGCACCTCGGAGCGACGCAGCTCGGCTGCCCATTCGACGCCGAAGCGCCGGGCGTTGCTGACCGAGGTCCCGTTGCCTGCCGTCACCAGGTACTCCCGGTGCAGGCGTCCGATCACCTGCTCCCGCTCGAGCTCGCGCGCCACGTCGAGGGGCACGAGCCGGTGGGGGTCCTCGTTGGCGAAGACGGTCGAGAACCCGCCGTGCACCGAGCGGTACTGGCCTGCCGCCAGCTCGTCGACGTCCTCGAGCGCGTACCTCAGCCAGCGCGTCGCACGCGCCGACTCGAGCCCGTCGGGGTTCCCGTCGGGCACGAGGGCGCTCTCGGTGACGAGCGCGACGGTGACGTCCGCGGTGCTGGGCACGGGCGGCGCCGGCGGCACGCGGTCGAAGCGGGGCAGCGGGACCTCGCTGTCGCCGCCTCCCGCGAGGCGGGCGAGGACGAGGTCGACGGCGCGCTCGGCGGCGTTCGCATCGACCAGCACGTTGCGACGCGGCACTCTCCCGATGCGGCCGTGCTCCCCGGTGACGGGCTCGCCGACAACGACTCGGCGGACGGCGGCCGCGAACGTGTCGAGCGAAGGGCCCATCTCCCGCGCCACGGGACCGCTGCGGACCACGACGGCCGCTCCGGCGTCCTCCAGGCCCGGGTTGTCGTCGTGCATGGCGGCGATGGCCGGAACGCCCGCCCGTGTCGCAGCAGCGACGACCCGCGCGCACGCGATGCCGTACCGACCGCTGGTGAACGCCGGTCCGGCGACGACCAGGTCGGGCTGGTGGCCACGTGCGAGCGCGAGGATCTCCTCGTCGGCGCCGGGCACGCCCGCGGCGTGGTCGTCACCGCAGTGGACGGTGGCGACGATCTCGAAGTCGTCACCGAGCAGCGCCTGTAGCCGCTTGCCGGGGCCGACGGGCCCCTCGATGCTCGCCGGTCCGCTCGCCGCCGCGTCCTCGCCGCCGATGCCGACGAAGAACTGGTTCAGGTAGTGGACGACGCGGGTCACGCGGCCTCCCGGCAGGTGAGGCGCCCCCACCCGAGCGGGCTGAGGGCGCAGTAGATCACTGCGGTCGGCAGCTCGAGCTCCTCGGTGGCGGGGACGTCGAGCAGGTCGAGGCGGTCCCCCCCGAGCGCACGCTCGACCGCGGGCAGCACGAGACGCTCGTCGTAGTTCCCGGTGCTCACCATGGCCGTCGCCTTCGTCGGCGGGACGACGATCGAGGGTCCCGTCCCGTCCGCGCCGGCGAGCTCGGAGAACAGCCCGACGGCGGTGAGGCCCAGCTCCTCCAGCTCGTCCATCTTCATGGCGACGTCGGCGTCGGCGTTCCCGCCGCCCTCCTTGGTGAGGACGGCGGCGTCGAACCCGGCCAGTAGGCAGAGGCGAGCGGCGTAGGCAGAGATGCGCTGCTTCTGCTCCTGGTCGACGGGTTCGGGCGACAGGACCACGCCGGCGAAGACCAGGTCGGTACCGGACCGCCGACGCAGGGCTTCGACGACGGGGTTGTTCTGGTGGAGATAGGTCGGGTTCTTCAGCGCGGGATGGCCGTACTGGCCGCTCACCACCGCACCGTCGTCGAGGTCTCCGGGGTCGACCAGCGTCGGCAGGCCCCCGGAGAGGCTGCGACCGTGCACGAAGACATCCTTGAACGTGCCTTGCGTCTGGATGTTCACGACCGCCCCCACGCGCGGGAGCGCACCGTCGCGCGGGTCGGGGACCGGAAGGTCCTCGACCGCATCCGGTGGTGCGTCGAGGGCGGCCTCTGCGAGGCGGGCGGCGAGGCGCAGGACACCCGCGCGCAGGTCGCGGTCGACGTCCTCCCAGGTCGCCGCAGCTGCGGGGGTGAACTCGACGACCAGGTTGTGGGTGGCGGCGAGCGGCGACATCGCGGCCGCCGGTCCCGAAAGGTCGAGCACCGCCTCCTGGGCACGGGGAAGGAACCCGGCGGACACCACCGCGGCACCGCTCAGGACGTGCGTCGTGCCTCGACCCTGCGGCCGTCCGGGTGAGAGGAAGCCCGGGAAGATGCCGCCGCCGCCGGGGCCCTTCGTCCTCGGCTCGACGGCGTCGAGCACCTTCACGACGCGTGCCGAGTCTCCTGGTGAGACCCATGTGACGCGCACGTCGGCGAGTGACGGGCTGGCGAGCAGCTCGACCGCCTCCTCCGCCCGCACCGTCAGGTGCCCGTCGCGGAACGCCGTCTCCTCGCCGAGGGAGACCCGCTGGACGCGATGCACGACACGTGTGAGTGCGGCGTCACGAGACGGCGCTCGAGTGGTGCTCACAACGCCGGATGGTAGTGCACACGCACTGGGGCGGATCTTCCTCGGCGAACGCCTGTCGCCGGGCGCTCAGCGCGTAGCGTCTTGGTGGCGGCGCCTTTCCCCGAGCGTACGCGAGCGTCCGTGTCCCGAGTCAGCGATGCGCCATGGAGGACTGGCCACGATGAACGCAAGCGTGCCGACGGGTCGTCCTCCAGCTCGTCGCGTGGTCTCTCGGCAGGAGGTCGTGCGGCTGGATGCCGGTGTGCGGACGATGCGGACTGAGGCCTTGGCGGGCGAGGAGCCGATGGAGATCCGCGTGGACGGTGCACCGGTGGCGGTGACGATGCGCACGCCCGGGAACGACTTCGAGCTCGCTCTCGGCTTCTGCGTGACCGAGGGCATCCTCGCTGCCGACGACGTGTCTGCGATCAGGTACTGCGACGGCTCCACGGCGGCTGAGTACAACGTGGTCGACGTCCGGCGCAGGGTCCCGGGGGAGATCGACGAGAAGCTGCGTCGCAACGTCTACACCACGTCGTCATGCGGGGTGTGCGGGACGACCAGCATCGAGTCGGTGGCGAAGCAGTGCCCGAGTGCGGCCGGGGACCACACCTCGTTCACGGCGGCCGCCATCCTGGCGATGCCTGATGCGCTCCGACGCCAGCAACGGGTGTTCGAGCGCACGGGTGGCCTGCATGCCGCCGCGGTGTTCACGCCCGAGGCAGATGTCGTGTGCCAGAGGGAGGACGTGGGGCGTCACAACGCGGTGGACAAGGTCATCGGGTGGGCGGCCATGGGCGGTGCGCTCCCGCTGAACGGGCAGGCGCTGTTCGTGTCCGGGCGCGTCGCCTTCGAGATCGTCCAGAAGGCGGCGACGGCGGGGATCCCTGTGGTCGCCGCGGTGTCTGCACCGACGAGCCTGGCGGTCGAGCTGGCGGCGTCGCTCGGTGTGACCCTTGCGGGGTTCGTCCGCGGTGAGTCGATGAACGTCTACACCTGCGCGCAGCGCGTCGTCTGACGAGGTCTCTACCCGGCCTGGATCGGCCGACCGGCGTCGATGCGTCGACGCTGCGGGATGACCGTGTACTTGGGGTCGGCCGCTGACTGCAGCCCCGCGTGGAACACGGCGAAGCGGGTGCACATCGAGCCGCCGAGCAAGGCGAGGCCGGAGGCGACCGCCACCGGCCGGCTGCGGCGGCTCATGGTCGCGCCGAGCGCGCCGGCCGCGGTCAGCCGACGCGCCCAGCGGGACAACGTGCCCGCCGTCCCTTCTCGGTAGGGCTCGGCCGACAGGCCGATCGAGCGCTCCATGCTGGCGGCAGCGGCGAGGTCGGCGGCGGCGCCGAAGAGCGCGAGTCGCCGGACGGGGGCGGCGTCGCCGGGGGGGACGAGGACCATGGCGAGCCCTCCCGAGGCGGCAGCGGCGCTGCCAACGAACAGGAACGGCAGCTGCCGGTAGGCGTCGTGCCACGCCGGCACGGCGGTGTCTGCCGCCAGCACCGCGGTGTAGCTGGCGATCGGGGGCGCCATCGCGCCGGCGACGAACCCGGCGGCACGGCCGAGCCGAGCCGCGCGGCCACTGACCTCCGACGCCGCGGCGAACCCGGCAGCAGGTCCGTAGCCGGCCAGGATCCAGCTGCCGACGCTCATCGGCGAGGTCGGCTTCAGGACCCGCAACATGTTGGCGAACCGTCCGGGACGCCCCAGGTCGTGGATCAAGAAGAACGTGCTGGCGCCGAGGCTCGCCGCGGCTGAGAGACGTCCAGCCCGCCGCAGTCGGCGGTTACCGGTGAGATCGGCACCGGCGGCGAGCAGCGAGGAACCGGCCATGAGCCCGCCCGTGAAGAAGTAGGCGGCGATGTCCCACTTCCACACAGGCTTCTTGACCACCGGGCGGCCGTAGTAGGAGGTGAACTCGGCGTCAGGCACCATCGCCTGCTCGGCGCGCTGGCGACGCCCGGTCATCGTCGATGCCCGAGGAACGCGATGACCGTGCCGACCGCCATCGTCGCCGCGGCTGCTCCCGCCCGCCGCCACATGGCGGGCAGGTCCCGGGTCGTCACGACCGGGTCCGGGGGGAGCCCGTAGACCTCGGGCCGGTCGAGCAGCAGGAAGAACGCGGCGCTGCCCCCCACCCCGTCCTCCGGGTCCTCCCCGTACAGAAGCGCCTGCCCGATGCCGGCATCGTGCAGGTGCTCGACGCGGGCGGCGGCCCGGGCGCGGAGGTCGTCCAGCTCGCCGAACTGGATCGAGTCCGTGGGACAGGCCTTCGCGCACGCCGGCTCGAGATCGGCCTCGAGCCGGTCGTAGCAGAGCGTGCACTTCCAGGCCCGACCGTCGCCCTCGCGCTGATCGATGACGCCGTAGGGGCAGGCGGGGATGCAGTAGCCGCAGCCGTTGCAGATGTCGTCCTGGACGACCACGGTGCCGAACTTCGTGCGGAACAGCGAGCCTGTCGGGCAGACATCGAGGCAGGCGGCGTGCGTGCAGTGCTTGCACACGTCGGATGACATGAGCCAGCGGAAGTCGATGCCGCCGCCTCCACCATCGGTCCCGGAAAGGGACGGGAACGCCGGCTCGACCGGCTCGGACGGGCCCTCGGTGGTCACCCGCTGCTCGATGAACACGACGTGGCGCCACGCGTTGGCGCCGAGCGCGCCGGTGTTGTCGTACGACGAGCCGAGCAGCCGGCGGTCGCCCCCCGGAACCTCGTTCCACTCGTTGCACGCCACCTCGCACGCCTTGCAGCCGATGCACAGCGACGTGTCGGTGAAGAACCCGACCCGTGGCGGCGCGTCGAGGTGCCCGGACTCGGTTGCCGGGTCGAGCGGGTCGAAGACGCTGCTGTCGGGGAAGGCCTTCACGTTCCGATGCCCTCGTTCGCGGCGGTCGGCAACCCGGTCGCAGGATCGATGCCCGCCCGGCGGCGGTAGTCCTCCAGGTAGGTCAGCAGGGCCTGCCCGCTGGGTCGCCGGCCAGCCCGGAGGTCGCACGTCCCGACCTTGCTCTCTTGGATGTGGACGTTGGGATCGAGCGTGATGCCGACGAGGTCGTTGGCCGCGTCGCCGGTCGTGATCCCTCCCGTCCCCCAGTGATACGGGATGCACAGCTGGTGCACGACGCGCTCGCCGAGCCGCAGCGGTCGGAGCCGGTCGGTGACCAGCACCCGCGCCTCGACCGCGGATCGTGCGGTGACCAGGTGCGCCCAGTCGAGGTGGCTGAGCCCGCGCTCGGATGCGAGTCCCGGTGAGATCTCGATGAAGAGCTCCGGCTGCAGGTCGGCGAGCCTCCCGACGTAGCGGCTCATCCCGCCTGCGGTGTGGTGCTCGGTCAGACGGCTGGTGGTGAAGACGTACGGGAAGACGCCGCTGCCGGACTGAGCGCCGCTCGGCTGGTGCGGGTTGTCGCTACGGGGAAAGCGTTGACGGGCGGGGTTGGCGTCCTGGCCGTAGAGCGGGTTGGCGACCAACGACTCTGCCGGCTCGTAGTGCGCCGGCAGCGGGCCGTCCACGAGCCCGCTCGGTGCGAACAGCCAGCCCTTGCCGTCCGCCTGCATGACGAACGGGTCGTCGCCGGCGATGGCGAGCGGGCCGCGGGAGCCGGGCGGGGGGCGGTACCCGGGGGCCTTCGTCCGCTCGAAGTCGACGACATCGTGGCCGGTCCACTCCCCAGCCGCCTGGTCCCACCAGACGTAGGCCTTCCGATCGCTCCACGGTCGTCCCTCAGGATCCGCAGACGCGCGGTTGTAGAGGATGCGTCGGTTCAGCGGCCACGCCCAGCCCCATTCAGCCGCGACCCAGTCCTGCTCGGAGCCAGGCCGGCGTCGAGCCGCTTGGTTCACGCCGCCGGCGTAGACGCCGGTGTAGATCCAACACCCCCCCGAGGTCGTGCCGTCGGCCCGCATGTCGAGGAAGGAGGAGAGCGGCGCGCCGGTGGACAGGTCGAAGCCGTTGATCTCGGCCAGGACCGCGTCGGCGCGCGGCTCGGCGGTGACGCCCTCGGTCGGGTAGTCCCACGTCAGGTCGAGGATCGGACGGTCACGGTCGTCGGTGGAGCGCGCGAGCTTCTCCCGGACGCGGCGGCCCAGGTGGAAGGAGAACCACAGCTCGGAACGACAGTCGCCCTCGGGCTCGACCGCCTTCTCCCGCCACTGCAGCAGGCGCTGCGTCTGGGTGAACGTGCCCTCCTTCTCGACGTGAGACGCGGCGGGCAGGAAGAACACCTCGGTCCGGCAGGTGGAGGCGCTGATCTCGCCGGTCTGGATCTCGGGCCCGTCCCTCCAGAACGTCGCGCTCTCGATCTCGAACAGGTCCCGCACCACGACCCAGTCGAGGTTGGCCATGCCGAGGCGCTGGGCCTTGCCGTGGGCCGAGCCGACGGCTGGGTTCTGGCCGAGCAGGAAGTACCCCGAGATCTTGCCATCGATCATGTCGAGCACCTGCTGGTAGGTGCCGTGGTCGCCGGTGACGCGGGGGAGGTGGTCGAAGCAGAAATCGTTCTCCGGCTGGGCAGCGTCACCCCAGTACGCCTTGAGCAGGCTCACCATGTACGTGTCGGCGCCGGCCCAGAAGCCCTTCTGCCGCGGGCCGACGATCGAGTCCACGTACGCCGTCAGGTCCAGGTGGTCCTTCGCATCGGGCATGGGCAGGTAGCCGGGCAGGAGGTCGAACAGCGTCGGGATGTCGGTCGAGCCCTGGATGCTGGCGTGGCCCCGCAGGGCGAGGACCCCGCCGCCGGGGCGGCCCATGTTCCCGAGCAGCAGCTGGATGATCGAGCCGGCGCGGATGTACTGGACGCCGACGGAGTGCTGGGTCCACCCGACCGAGTACACCAAGGCGGTCGTGCGGTCACGCCCCGAGCTGCTCGTCCACGCCCGGCAGACCTCGAGGAACACGTCCTTCGGTGTGCCGCACACGGCTTCCACGAGCTCAGGGGTGTAGCGGGCGAAGTGGCGCTTCAGGACCTGGTACACGCAGCGCGGGTGCCGCAGCGTGGGATCGCGCTCAGGGTCCCCGTCACCCAGCGGCGGACCGTGGCTCCCCTCCTCGTGGGGCGCACCGTCGGCACCATCTGTGCCGCCCGGACCGCTGGATCGGCTCCTCGCGGCCGTGCCGGCGTAGCGCCATGACGACGGGTCGTACGTGCAGCTCTCGGGATCGAACCCGGAGAACAGACCGTCGAGGTCCTCGGTGTCGACGAAGTCCTCCGACACGAGGTGGGAGGCGTTCGTGTAGGCGACGACGTAGTCGCGGAAGTCGAGACCGTTCTCGAGGATGTAGCTGACGATCGCGCCGAGGAAGACGATGTCCGTGCCAGCACGGAGGGGCACGTAGGTGTCCGCGAGCGCGCTGGTGCGGGTGAAGCGAGGATCGACGTGGATCACCCGGGCGCCGCGAGCCTTGGCCTCCATCACCCACTGGAACCCGACCGGGTGGCACTCGGCCATGTTCGAGCCCTGGATGATGATGCAGTCGGCGTTCTGGAGGTCCTGCTGGAACCCCGTCGCGCCGCCTCTACCGAAGGAGGTCCCCAGACCGGGGACCGTTGCGGAGTGTCATATGCGCGCCTGGTTCTCGATCTGCAACGCCCCGAGGGCGGTGAAGAGCTTCTTGATGAGGTAGTTCTCCTCGTTGTCGAGCGTGGCGCCGCCGAGGCTGGCGATGCCCATCGTCCGCCGCACCCGCAGGCCCCTCGCGTCGACGTCCTGCCAGCCCTTCCGGCGGGCCTCGACCACCCGGTCGGCGATCATGTCCATCGCCGTGTCGAGCTCGAGCGACTCCCACTCGGTCCCGAACGGACGGCGGTACAACACCTTCTTCTGCCGCAGAGGGCTGGTGACGAGGTCCTTGCTCGCCGCTCCCTTCGGGCAGAGGCGGCCGCGGGAGATGGGGCTGTCGGGATCACCCTCTATCTGCGTGACCGCTCCGTCCTCGACGTAGATGTTCTGCCCGCAGCCCACGGCGCAGTACGGGCACACCGAACGGGCGACGTGGTCGGCGGTCTGGGTCCTGGCGGGCACCTTCGAGGTCCGCTCCGACACCGTCGCAGCGCCCCGAGCCAACCGGTCGGGACCGACGGCCTGGCGGACGACCGGCCAGCCCTCGATCCGCTGCCAGAGCGCCATGGCGCCCGTGCTAGCCGGGCCCGGGGGGCGCGTCAATCGTCTGCGCACGAGAGCGCCGTCCTCGGGACACACTCGTGCGATGGAGGACACTGCCGGGCGGTCGGCACCACCTGGGAGCCTGGGCGGGATCGTCCTCGCCGGTGGCAGCGGGCGCCGCTTCGGGCGGCCGAAGGCGGACGTGGTCGTCGCCGGCCGCTCCCTCGCCGCCCGCGCCGCCGACGCCCTCGCCGCGCACTGCGATCACGTCGTCGTGATCGCCCGGCCGGACACCCCCTTGCCACACGATCTCGACCGTCGCGTGGTGTTCGACCGCGACGGCCCACGGGCTGCCCTGACGGCCGTCGCCACCGGTCTCGCTGCCCTCGACAACGAGGACGTGCTGGTCCTCGGTTGCGACCTCATCGCTGCGCCGGCGGTCGTGTCCGCCCTCGCGAGCCAGCCTCCTGGGCAGGCGGCTGCGCTCACCGACGAGCACGGGGTGCAACCGCTCTGCGCCCGCTACCCCCGCATGCCCGCCCTCGACGCCTGCGAGCGACTGATCGCGGCCGGCGACCTCCGAGTCCGCCAGCTGGTCGCGCTCCTCGGCTCCGTGCTCATCCCCGCCATCGCGGGGTCCCTCACCAACGTCAACACCGAGTCGGACGCGTTCGAAGCAGCGCGCCGCCTCGCTGGCGACGGCAGGGCCGAGGGGCCGGCAGCAGCCGACGAACGCAGTTGACCGTCAGGGGCTGTCGCACGGTGTCGCGCATGCGCTCGTACCCGGCGAGATCCGGCCGAGGCGCTCAGTCCCGGCCGAGCGTGGCGACGTAGACGGTGTTCGTGGCGGCGCCGTCCGTGTAGGGGTTCGGGAACGGG
>JBBDQT010000245.1:0-14532 GCA_040905815.1 Acidimicrobiales bacterium | reverse complement strand
GCGACCTGGGCGACGACGCGCTGTCCGGCGGGACCGGGTCATCGGACACCTGCCGCGGGGACGACGGGACCGACACCGCCGACGAGAGCTGCGAGCGCACCAGCGGCGTCCCGTAGTCCCGGACCCACGTGGCCGGCTGCGGCTCCCGGCCCGGCCGGCCACGCACGGTCATGTCGCCTTGCAGCGGACGTGGGCGACCCGGAGGCAAGCCCGGGTTCGCTGGGTACCGTCCGGCCATGCACGGCGCCGCACCCACGCAGCTGGTCACCGATCTCGACGAGCTGCCGTTCGACAACCGCTTCACCAGGGAGCTGCCTGCCGATCCCGACCCGCCGAACCACCGCCGCCAGGTGCACGGCGCTGCGTACAGCCGGGTCGCCCCGACGCCCGTGGCGGCACCGAGGACGCTCGCGTGGTCGCCGGAGGTGGCGGAGCTGCTCGGGCTGGATCCGGCCGTGTGCCGCTCGCAGGACTTCGCGGACGTCTTCGGCGGCAACCGCGTGCCGAAGGGGGCCGATCCCTTCGCCATGACCTACGGCGGCCACCAGTTCGGGAGCTGGGCGGGCCAGCTCGGCGACGGGCGGGCGATCGCGCTCGGCGAGGTCGTCGACCGGCACGGCGGCCACCAGACGCTCCAGCTGAAGGGCGCGGGGCCCACGCCGTACTCCCGCACCGCTGACGGCCGTGCCGTCCTGCGCTCGTCGCTCAGAGAGTTCCTCTGCAGCGAGGCGGTCCACCACCTCGGGATCCCGACGACGCGTGCACTGTCGCTCGTCGCCACCGGTGACGCGGTGGTCAGGGACGTCCTCTACGACGGGCATCCGGCGGCCGAGCCCGGCGCCGTCGTCTGCCGCGTCGACCCGTCGTTCACCCGCTTCGGCACGTTCCAGCTGCCCGCCTCCCGCGGTGACGAGGCGCTCCTCCGCCAGCTCGTCGACGTCACGCTCAGGACCGACCTCCCCCACCTCCGGCAAGGTTCGTTCGAGGAGCGGCTCGCGGCCTGGTTCGGCGAGGTGTGCGACCGTACTGCGTCGCTGGTCGTCGACTGGATGCGGGTCGGCTTCGTCCACGGCGTGCTCAACACCGACAACATGTCGATCCTGGGGCTCACGATCGACTACGGCCCCTACGGCTGGCTCGAGAGCTTCGACCCCGGCTGGACCCCGAACACGACCGACGCCGCGACGCGGCGGTACCGCTACGGCGCCCAACCCCAGATCGCCCACTGGAACCTCGCGCAGCTCGGCAGCGCGCTGCTCCCCCTCACCGGCGACCCTGAGCCCCTGCAGGCGGCGCTCGACCGCTACGGCGAGCTGTACCACGAGCGGTTCCGGGCGATGGTGGCGGAGCGGCTCGGCTGGGGGGAGCCTCGGGACGGTGACGAGGAGCGCACGACCGCGCTTTTCGACGTCCTCCAGCGCACCGAGACCGACCAGGTCCTCTTCTTCCGGGACCTCGCCAAGGTGCCGACCGCACCCGACGCCACCGACGAGGCCCTGCTCGAGCCGCTCGGCGCCGCGTGGTACCGCCCGGAGGAGGTGAGGGGCGACGTGCGCGAAGCGGTCGTCGCCTGGCTGCGGGGGTGGGGCGAGCGGGTCGTCGCCGGCGGCCTCGACCCGGAGGAGCGCCGGCGGCGGATGGACGCCGTCAACCCCCGGTACGTGCTGCGCAACTACCTCGCACAGGAGGCGATCGACCTCGCGGAGCAGGGCGACTCGAGCCTCGTGCACGAGCTGCTCGACGTGCTGCGCCGGCCGTACGAGGAGCAGCCCGGCCGGGACCGCTTCGCGGCGCGCCGGCCCGAGTGGGCCCGGTCCCGGGTCGGGTGCTCCATGCTCTCCTGCAGCTCCTGAACCTCATCCGAGGAGCATCGCACGGACGGTCCTCTGGGCGCTGACCCCGGGTCAGGCCGCCGTCAGGCCGAGGTGCTGGTCTCCTCGGCAGGCAGGACGTCGACCAGCTTGCGGCCCTTGCGTGAACCGAACTTGATCACGCCGGGGACGAGGGCGAAGAGCGTGTCATCGCCCCCACGGCCGACGTTCTCGCCGGGGTGGACCTTGGTCCCCCGCTGGCGGACGATGATGCCGCCGGTGTGGACGACCTGACCGTCGTAGAGCTTGACGCCGAGGCGCTGTGCCGCTGAGTCACGGCCGTTCCTGGTGGAACCGCCACCCTTGGTCTTGGACATGTCTCAGCTCCCCTGTGCGTTCGAGCGGCCGGCGTTCGAGATGTCGGTGATCTCGATGGTGGCGTACTTCTGGCGGTGCCCCCAGCGCTTGCGCTGGTTCGACTTGTTCTTGTAGGTGAACCCGCGGATCTTGGGGCCCTTGGTCTCGCCCACGATGCGGGCGGAGACGGTGGCGCCAGCCAGGTCGTCGGGGGTGGCGACGATGGTGTCGCCGTCGACGAGGAGGATGGGTGTGAAGGACACCTCGGTGTCGATGTCCTGGCCCAGGAGCTCGACGTCGAGGCGCTGTCCCTCGGTCACCTTCTCCTGCTTGCCACCGGTCTTGATGACTGCGTACATAGGGCTGCGACTGTACCGGTCGGAGCGCTCGATGTGAAAGCCGGCGCGGCACGCCGGTCACCTCCTAGCGTGAAGCGCGTGGACATCGCTGGCAAGGTCGTGGTCATCACCGGGGCGAGCCGGGGCCTGGGTGCCGGCATGGCCGCCCGACTCGCGGAGGGTGGGGCACGACTCGGGCTGTGCGCCCGAACCGTCCTTCCGGCGCAGGGGGACGCCGTGGTCCAGTCCGTCGACATCACCGATGCTGCCGCCGTCGTCGCCTTCACCGACGACGTGGCCGAGGCGCTCGGTCCGATCGACCTGTGGGTGAACAACGCCGGCGTGCTCGACCCGGTCGCGCCCCTCCGCGACGCCGACCCGGACGCGGTGGCGACGAACGTGGCGATCAACGTGGCCGGTGTCTCCAACGGGACCATCGCCTACGTTCGCCACCGACGAGAGGTGGGCGGGGGCGGCGCCCTGGTCAACATCACCTCGGGTGCGGCCCGGTCGCCGTACCAGGGGTGGGCGGCCTACTGCGCCTCGAAGGCCGCGGTCGACATGCTCACGCGGGTCGTGGCGGCCGAGGAGTCGTCGTCGGGCACGAGGGTGCTCGCCGTCGCCCCCGGCGTGGTCGACACCGACATGCAGGCCCGGATCCGGGCGAGCTCCCCGGAGGACTTCCCCGAGGTCGGGCGGTTCCACGAGCTGCACCGCACCGGGAGCTTCAACAGCCCCGCCTGGGTGGCCGACCAGCTGGTGGAGCTCGCCTTCGGACCCGCTCCGGACGACGTCGTGGTGCGGATCGCGGACGAGCCGCGGGGTTAGCCGCCGAGGAGGTCGGCCTCGAACGTGATGCCCCGGCCCTCGCAGGACGGGCACACGCCGGAGAGGGACTCGATCAGCCCCTCGCCGATGCGCTTGCGGGTCATCTCGACCAATCCGAGCTCGGAGATGTCAAAGACCTGGGTCCGGGTCTTGTCCCGCCCGAGCGCCTCGCGGAACGCGCGGATCACGTCCTCGCGGTTCTTCTTGATCTCCATGTCGATGAAGTCGATGACGATGATCCCGCCGATGTCGCGCAGGCGGAGCTGGCGGGCGACCTCCTCGGCGGCCTCGAGGTTGTTCCGGTAGACGGTCTCCTCGAGGTTCGTCTTGCCGACGTTGCGGCCCGTGTTGACGTCGATGACGGTGAGCGCCTCGGTGCGCTCGATGATGAGCGAGCCACCAGACGGCAGCCACACCTTGCGGTCGAGCGCCTTGTGGAGCTGCTCGTGCACGTGGTGGCGCTCGAAGATGGGGAGCCCGTCCGCTTCGGGTTCGAACAGCTCGACGCGGTCGGCGAGCTCGGGCGTGATGGACGCCACGTAGTCGCGGACCTCCTCGAACAGGCCGGGATCGTCGATGACGACTCCCCGGTAGCTCGTGTTGAACTCCTCGCGGATGACGCGGACCGCCATGTCCGGCTCCTTGTAGAGCAGAGCGGGAGCGCTCGAGCGCGCTGCCTTCGCCTCGATCGCCTCCCACTGCTGGAGGAGCCGGGTGACATCGCGCTGGAGCTCGTCGCTCGTGGCGCCCTCGGCCGCGGTGCGCACGATGATGCCGTGGTGCGCCGGCTTGACCTCGTCGAGGATGGAGCGAAGGCGCTTTCGCTCGTCGTCGGCGAGGCGCTTGGAGATGCCGTAGGTCGCGCTGTTGGGGATCAGCACCACGAACCGGCCGGGCAAGGAGACCTCCTGGGTGAGGCGGGCCCCCTTGGCGCCGATCGGGTTCTTCGTCACCTGGCAGACGATCGACTGGCGAGCCTTCAGGATCTGCTCGATGCGGGCGTCGCCGCCCTCCTCCACGTCCTCCGGGTCGAACTGGACGTCGCCGCGGTAGAGCACCGCGTTCTTCGGGGTCCCGACGTCGACGAAGGCGGCCTCCATGCCTGGCAGCACGTTCTGCACCCTGCCGAGGTAGATGTTGCCGTGGATCAGCGTGGCGTCGTCCTGCGGGCGCGACACGTAGTGCTCGATGAGCGAGCGGCCCTCGAGCACCGCGATCTGGGTCGCAGCCGGCTGCACGTGGACCGCCATGAGGTACCGGCCGACTGGACGGCCGTTGCGCTCCTGGCCCTTGCGGCGCTCGAGCAGCTCCTCGTCGGTGATGGTGGCAGCCGCACGGCGCCCGCCGGCCCTGCTGCGTCCACCACCTCGCTCCTCGCGGTCCCGGCCGCTGCCGCTCCCGGTGCTCCCGCCGCCGCCCCGGCCCCGGCCGCCGCGACGGCGCCTTCCCCCCGGAACATCTTCGTCGCCGCCGTCAACGGCAGGCGAGCGAGCGCCGCCGGGTGCTCGACGCGCGGTCGGAGCGGGGATCGTGTCGCCGATCCGCGGCCTGCGGGGCACGAGGGCACGGGCTGCCGCCTCGGCGCTCGGCTGGTTCTCGGTCAGTCGCTCGGGCAGCTCGTCGGGGGCCCGGTCACCGCCGGGCAGCGGTGTCGCGGCGCCAGCGCCTTGCTCGTCACCACCCTCGCCGTCGGGTTGGCGGCCTGCACCGCTGCCGCGCCCTCGGTTGCGGCCACCGCGGGACCCCCGCCGGCGAGGTCGCGGGGTGCCGTCGCCGAAATCACCGGACCCGTCGCCCGGGATCGGACCGACCGCCTCAGTGGGACGGGGACGGGAGGGAGCAGGCGACTCGGGAGGCGGGTGGGGCGTCTCGTCGGGGGACGGGACCCGGGGTGAGGGGTCGGACATGGCGGTGGTCCCTTCTGCAGGCGCGCGCACGAGGGCGCGGCGGCACCGCGTCGCACCGCTGGGCAGAGGTGGGTGCCCCTGCCGGCAGCGGGCGCCGGGGCGCCAGATCGTCGGGCAAGCGGTCGGCGCGGCGCTGGCGCCCGATCGGGCCCGCGGGAGCGAGGTGGCGGGAGATGAGAACGGTGGTGGCGCACACCACCTGGATGGCAGCGCAGAGCACGAGCACCACAGAGCTGGTGTGTCGGCGCGAGGTCATGATCACCTCGACCCTACCGCCCCGCACCCCAAAGGTCGGGTCGTCCGCGGTCGGCGCTGCTACGTGAATCGACGCATGTGCACGTTCAACGCGAGGCCGAGGGCGGCGAAGATCGTGATCGTGGCGGATCCGCCGTAGGACATGAGAGGGAGGGGGATGCCCGTGATCGGCATGATCCCCATCGACATCCCCATGTTCTGGAACACGTGGAAGACGAGCATGGCGAGCACGCCGACGCAGACGAGCATCCCGAACCCGTCCCGGGCCAGCAGGCCCGTCCGCCAGAGCCGCCACACGATCACGCCGTAGAGCAGGAGGAGCGTCGCCGACCCGAGGAACCCGAGCTCCTCCCCCACCACCGTGAAGATGAAGTCGGTCTGCTGCTCCGGCACGAAGCCGAGCTTGGTCTGGGTGCCAGCGAAGATGCCGGAACCGGCGAGACCGCCGGCGGCGACGGTCGTCTTGGCCTGGGCGAGCTGGAAGGCGGCGCCTTGGCGGTCGGTGCTGCCCCCGGTCGCGAAGGCGGTGAGGCGGTCCTTCTGGTAGGTCTCGAGCAGATCCATCCGGAGGACGCCGATCAGGCCGATCGTCCCGACGAGGGTGAGGGCGGCGATGTGGCGGGGCCGGGCGCCGGCGACGAGCAGCATGCCCATGACCACCGCCACGAAGACGAGCGTGCTGCCGAGGTCCGGCTGGAGCATGATCAGCGCCATCGGCACGGCGGCGATGCCGAGGGCCGTGAACAGACGACGCCCGTCGAGGTCGCCGCGGTGGTCGGCGCAGTACGCGGCCAGCGCGATGATGCTCCCCAGCTTGGCGAGCTCCGCGGGCTGCAGCTGGAACGAACCGAACGCGAACCAGGACTGGGAGCCCTTCACCTCGGTCCCGAGCGGCGAGATGACGAGCACGAGCAGACCCACGCTGCCCAGGTAGAGGACCGGTGCGAGGTCATGCAGGCGCCGGTAGTCGACCGCGGCGACCGCGGCCATCACCACGAGCCCCACCACGACGAACAACGCCTGGCGCTTGAGCGAGGTGAAGGGATCGAGGCCCTGCTGCTCCAGTCCGAACCGGGTGGCGCTGAAGACCATCAGGCACCCGAGCAGGGCCACCGAGATGGCGGCGGCCACGAGGATCCCGTCGAGATGACGCCACGGCGCGGCGGCGTCGCGGCGAAGGCTCGGCACGCTCCCCACCGCCATCAGCCCCGCCCCCCGCTCACCGTCTCGACGGGACCAGGCTGCTCCAGCCCCGACAGCTGGCCGAAGATGGCCCGGGCCACCGGGGCCGCTGATGTCGAGCCGAAGCCGGCCTGCTCCATCACGACGGCCACTGCGTGTCGAGGATCGCCGAGCGGCGCCACCGCGGCGAAGAGGGCCGTGTCCTGCTTGGGCGGCGCCTGCGCCGTCCCCGTCTTGCCCGCCACCGGGTACTGATCGAGCGGGAAGCCGGCGAAGGCGGCGACCGCGGTGCCCTTGGGCACCACGAGGGAGTCCCGCAGGCCGCCGAGCACGACGTCACGGATCGCGGGGGCGATGGGGATGGTTCCGCCGACGCGCGGCTCCACGTCGCGCACGTGGGTGCCGTCCGGCCGTTGGATCCGGAGCGCGAGGTTCGGTTCGAAGCGGGTCCCGCCGTTGGCGAACGTGGCGTAGGCGTTGGCGATCTGGATCGGCGTGACGGAGATCTCGCCCTGGCCGATGGCGAGGTTGACGTTGCTGCCGGCGAACCAGTCGCCCTCGGGGTACGCGGTGGGGTTCTCCTCGTGCAGGGAAGCACGCGACGCCGGCGTCGGCACCCGGCCCTCCCGCTCGCCGGGGATACCGACCCCTGAGCGCACGCCGAGCCCGAGCTCGGCGGCCATGTCCTGGATCGCCGTCTCGCCCAGCTCCTCCTGGCGGGCCCAGAAGTCGTTGCCGAGCCCGTAGAAGAACACGTCGCTCGAGACGGCGAGCGCGCGGCGCACATCGACCAGACCGTAGGAGATCCGACCGGCGTTCTGGCGGTCACAGGGACCGCGACAGTTCGGGATCCGGTAGACCCCGCGGTCCTCGATCGTGGTCTGGGGGGTGATGAGGCCGTTGCGCAGGGCGGCGCTGGCGGTGACGAGCTTCCAGGTGGAGCCGGGGGCGTAGAGGCCCTGGATCGCCCGGTTCAGCTGGGGGATCCCGGCGCCCTCGTCGTTGAGGGCGGCGAACTCCGCCTGGCTCAGCCCGCCGGTGAAGATCGCGGGGTCGAACGTGGGGTACGAGGCGAGGGCGGTGACGGACCCCTCCTTGGCGTCGAGGACGACCACCGAGCCGGCATCAGCCACGAGCTTCGAGTCGTCGTCGGTGAAGCGCCGCCCCCTGGCCGACTCGAGCCCTTGGACGAGCGCCTGCTCGGCGACGCGCTGGACCTCCACGTCGATCGAGAGCACGACGTCGGAGCCCGGCGTCGGCGGCACGGTGTCGACGACGCGGATCGGCTTGCTCGCAGCGTCGACCTCGACGGACACGACGCCGTCCTCGCCCCGGAGTTCCTCGTCGAAGGCAAGCTCGATGCCCGCCTTGCCGATGAAGTCGCCCGCCCGGTGCTGGGGGACCTCCTCTCCCTCCGCTTCGAGCTCCTCGAGCTCCTCGAGCTTCTCCGCGCTGATCTCGCCGATGTAGCCGAGGAGGTGGGCGGCAAGGGTCCCCTGCGGGAACGTGCGCTGCGCGATGCGGCGGGCCACGACGCCGGGGAACTCGTCCTGGCGCTCGCGCAGGCGGATCATCACCTCGTCCGGCACGTCCTCGGCGACGGTGACCGGGGTGATCGCACTGGCCGAGCGGCTCCCCATCGCTTCGGTCAGCTCCTCCACGGGCACGCCGAGCAGCGGCGAGAGGCGGGTGAGCAGCTGCTCGCGCTCGGCGACGGTCAGCTGCAGCCTGTCGACGGCGACGACGTTCGACGGCCGGTTCTCGACGAGCACCACGCCGTTGCGGTCGAGGATGCGCCCGCGGGGCGCGGGCTCGATGATGGTGCGCACGGCGTTCTGCTGGGCGACGAGGCGGAACTCGTCGGCGGAGAGCACCTGGAGGTACCACATGCGGGCGAAGAGGGCAGCGAAGAGCGAGCAGACGACGATGGCGAGGATGCCGAGCCGGAGGCGGGGGTTGTCGGCGGTCACCGCAGGACCAACCCTGGCGCGAGGTCGGCGGTGGTCGCCCAGCGGACCGGCCTGGCGACGAAGAGGAAGAGGAGCCCGTTGACGAGCGACACGACGAGGACCACGGTCACGAGCCTGTTGCTCAGCAGGTGCGCCTGACCAACCACCGCGCCGGTCACCGCGAAGAGGACGACGCCGAGCGCGCTCGCCACCACAGCGGTGGTGACGGGGATCCAGAGCGCGGCGTGCAGGATCGTGGTCTGGAACATGCCGACCGCGTAGCCGACGAGGCTGTAGGTGAGCGCCGAGAGCCCGAACGGCGTCTGCAGGAAGCAGTCGGCGAGCAGCCCGGCGGTGAAGCCGACGATGGCGCCGCGGTCGGGTCCGGCGGCGATCCCGGCGGCGATGCCGAGGAGCAGGAGCAGGTCCGGCGCGACGCCCGCGACACGGAACTGGGGCAGCACCGCCGTGTGGAGCATCACGGCGAGGACGAACAGGGGTGGGAGCCGGGCGGCGAGGGTCATGGCGACCCCGTCTGGATGACCTTCACGAAGCGCAACCGGCCGAGGTCGACCACGGGCGCCACGGCGATGTCCTGCTGCAGCTCACCTTCGGTGCTCGTGGCGCGCCGGACCCGCCCCACCGGGATGCCGCCCGGGAAGAAGCTGTCGTCCACGCCGCTCGTGACGAGCAGCTCCCGCTCACGGACGTCGGTCTCGAGGTCGACGAGGCCGAGGTCGAGCAGCCGGTCCGGCCCCACCCCCTCGAGCACGCCCAGGACACCGGAGCGGGAGAGCCGCACGCCGACCGACGAGCTCGGGTCGGTGATCAACCGGACGATCGAGCGGGTGCCCGACACGTCGACCACCCGACCGATGAGGCCGGTGCCGGTCACGACCGGCATGTCCTCGCCGATGCCGTGGTCGCTGCCCCGGTCGAGCTGGATGGTCTGCTCGAAGTTCGAGATCGGCGATCCGACGACCCGGGCGGACACCGAGGGCAGGTCGGTGAAGCGGTCCAGGCGGTTCACCCGGAGGAGCGCCTTCAGCTCTGCCTCGGCGTCCTCGGCGCGCAGGCGATCACCCTCGAGCTCTTCGATCCGGCGCCACAGCACGTCGTTCTCGTCCTCGAGGGCGCCGTAGCCGGTGATGCCCGAGAAGGCGTCGCTCACCGGCCCGAAGACGGTGTCGGCGGCGCCGCGCACCGGCGACAGAACGTCGGCGGCGCCGCTGCGGACAGCGCCGATCACGCCGCCGGGGCCGCGGAAGTCGAGGGTGATGACCGTGACGGAGGTGAGCACGAGCAGGATCAAGGTGAGACGGGAGCGGCCGGACCGCCGGGACAACGCCACGGGCAGGCCCGGGTCAGTGAGCGTTGGACGAGAAGAGGACGCCCTTCAGCGCCTCGAACTCCTCGAGTGACTGCCCCGACCCGATCGCCACCGCGTGCAGCGGGTTCGGTGCGAGCCGGATCGGCATCCCCGTCTCGGCCTCGAGCCGCTCGGGGAGGCCGAGGAGCAGGGCGCCGCCACCGGCGAGGACGATGCCGCCCTCCATGATGTCGGCCGCGAGCTCGGGAGGGGTCTTGTCGAGGGTCACCTTGACCGCATCGACGATCGCGGACACCGGCTCCTCGATCGCCTCCCGGATCTCCTCGGTCGAGGTGAGGATCGTCTTCGGCAGGCCGGTGACGAGATCCCGACCACGGATCTCCGCGGTCAGCTCCTCTTCGAGCGGCCAGGCCGAGCCGAGGGTCATCTTGACCTCCTCCGCGGTGCGCTCGCCGAGGGCGAGGCTGTACTCCTTCTTTATGAACTGCATGATCGCCTCGTCGAGCTCGTCGCCGGCGACGCGCACGGACTGGCTGGCCACGATGCCCCCGAGGGAGATGACCGCGACCTCGGTGGTGCCGCCGCCGATGTCGACGATCATGTTGCCGGTGGGCTCCTGCACGGGCAGGCCGGCGCCGATCGCCGCCGCCATGGGCTCCTCGATGATGTAGGCGGGCTTGCGCGCCCCGGCGTACTCAGCCGCCTCCTGCACCGCCCGCTGCTCCACGCCAGTGATGCCCGACGGGACGCAGATCACCATGCGGGGCTTCACCCACCGCCGCTGGTGCACCTTGTGGATGAAGTACCGGAGCATCTTCTCGCAGATCTCGAAGTCGGCGATGACGCCGTCCTTCAACGGCCGGATGGCCTGGATGTGGGCGGGCGTGCGGCCGATCATCCGCTTGGCCTCGGCTCCGACGGCGAGCGGCCGGCCGTCTTTGACGTTGACCGCCACGACCGACGGCTCGTTGAGGACGATGCCGCGCCCGCGGACGTAGACGAGCGTGTTGGCGGTGCCGAGGTCGACGGCCATGTCGCGGCCCATCAGATCCCTGAACATGCTGTCGGTCATGCGGGCAGGCCTCCGAGCAGGGGAGGGCGATCGATAAAGGCTAGGTGTGGACCTCTCAGCCCACAAGCGCGACCGCTCGTGGTCGAGCCGGCGGCCGCCGTCCGCGGCCATCAGACTGGGTCGGCGTCGCCACCAGCCAGGTCGGGGAAGAACAGCGCGATCTCGCGCTCGGCCGCCTCGGCCGAGTCGGATCCGTGCACCAGGTTCTCGGTGAGCAGGGTCCCGAGGTCGCCACGGATGGTGCCGGGGGCCGCCTCCTTCGGGTTCGTGGCGCCCATGAGGGTGCGCACGATCTGCCAGGTGCCCTCCGGCCCCTCGAGGACGACGAGCAACGCCTCCGAGCGGGTGATGAACGCGACGAGGTCGGCGAAGAACGGCTTGCCGTCGTGCTCGCCGTAGTGGGTCTTGGCGGTGACCTCGTCGATCGACCGCAGCTCGGCCGCCACGAGGCGGAGGCCCTTGCGCTCGAGGCGGGCGAGGATCTCACCGGACAGGCCCCGCTCGACGGCGTCGGGCTTGCAGATGACGAAGGTGCGGCTCTTTGACATGAGATCGCAATGCTACGGGTCGTCGCTGGATACCGACGAATCCGATCCAGGCGCGAGCAGCGCGCCCTCAGCGGCCGGACCGGTGGGAGACGCCGAGCCTGCGCCTGGCCTCGCCCACGACGTACAGCGAGCCCGTGACGAGGATGAGGTCGTCGGTCCCGGCCGCCTCCCCCGCCTTGTCGAGCGCGTCGCCGACGTCCTTGGCGACCACGACGTCGACGCCGACCTCCCCGGCCGCCTCGGCGACCTCGGCGGCGGGCATGGCCCTCGGGTAGTCGGCGGCGCAGGCGACGACCAGGGCGACCTCGCCCTCGGCGAGCACCTCGAGCATCTCGACCGGATCCCGTCCCTGGCTCATGCCCACCACCAGCAACCGAGAGCCGGGCACGTCGAAGTCGTCGAGGGTGATGGCCGCGGCGTGGGCGCCGGCTGCGTTGTGGGCGCCGTCGAGGATGACGAGCGGCTGGCGGCCGACGACCTCGAAGCGGCCCGGGACGGTGACCGACTCGAACGCCCGCTGGAGCACCTCGGGGTCGGTGGGCCGGCCGAAGAACGCCTCGACCGCGACCATGGCGACCGCCGCGTTCTCGCCCTGGTGGGCGCCGTGGAGGGGGAGGAACACCTCGTCGTAGACGGCCATCGGTGTGCGGAACGCGAGGAGGCGGCCACCCACCGCGATGTCGTTCTCGAGCACCTCGAAGTCGCGACCCGCCAGGAGCAGCTCGCTCGGGTCGGCCTCCTCGAAGATGGGGAGGAGGTCGGGGTCCGTCTCGCCGAGGACGAGGATCGACCCGTCCTTGATGATCCCGGCCTTCTCCCTGGCGATGTGCTCACGGCTGGGACCGAGGACCTCGGTGTGGTCGAGCGAGACGTTGGTGATCACCGCGACGGCTGCGTCGGCGATGTTCGTCGAGTCCCACCGTCCCGCCATCCCCACCTCGAGCACCGAGATGTCGACGGCCACGTCGGCGAACCACCGCAGAGCGGCGAGGGTGAGGATGTCGAAGCGGCTCGGCCGGATCCCGCTCATCTCCTCGACGGCGGCCACGGCGGTGAGCGCCTCGGTCAGCGCCTCGTCGTCGATCGGGTGGTCGTTCCTGGCGATCCGCTCGTTGAGCCGCTCGAGGTCCGGGCTCGTGTAAAGGCCGACGCCGAGGTCGTGGGTGGCGAGCAGCGCCGAGGCGATGCGCGCCGTGGAGCCCTTGCCGTTCGTGCCGGTGATGTGGATCACCGGCGACGCCTCCTGAGGGTCGCCGAGCAGCGCGCTCAGCTGGCGCATGGCGTCGAGCGAGGGCTCCGTCACGCGGTTGGGCGCCTGCGCCTCCATGTTGACGTGGCTCTCGAGCCACATGACCGCCTGCGCCCGGTCCCACGCTCCGGGAAGGGGAGGGGTGGAGACGATGTCCGGATCGGCGGGCGACGGCAACGTCAGGCGCTGGCGCGCTGGCGGCCCGCCTCGGCGAGATCGCCGAGTGCGACCCGTGCCTGGTCGACCTTGGGCCGCGCCGCTTCGGCCGCCAGAGCGGCGCGACCGGCGGCGACCTCCATGGCGGCGTTGACGTGCGGGCGCGCGGCGTCAGAGGCGGCCATCACGTGTGGTCGGGCAGCGTCGGCAGCCAGGTGGGCGCGGGCTCGGGCGGCCTCGGAGGCGGACACCACGTGGGGGCGGGCAGCGGCGGCCGCGAGGGTGGCGCGCGCCCGCGCGATCTCGGTGGCGGACACCACGTGGGGCCTGGCGGTCTCAGCGGCGTGGGAGACCCGATCGCGGGCGGTCTCGGCCGCGTCGTGCAGGACCGGTCGGGCGGCCTCCGCCGCCGCCTGCAGCCTGCGAACGGCGTGGTCGGCGACGACGCGCACGTCCTCGGCCCGCTCCCCCGCCTGCGCGAGCACGGCGCCGAGCGAGGGACCGGATGCGAGGGCGGCGAGGCGCTTGCGGTCGCGGCGGTCGAGGCACCAGCCGACGGCCCCACCGACGAGCGCCGCCTCGGCGGCGGCCTTGCCCACCCTGGCGCCGAGGTCGTCGTCGGCCTCGTCGCTGCGGAGATCCTGGGCGAGGCGCACGCCGGCGCCGACGGCGCCGCCGAGCAGCACACCCTTCCAGAGCTTGCGCATCGGTCTCTCTCCCGGTTCGTCGGGCCACGGTGCGCGCCACGGGCGCACCGGAGCGGTGGTGGTCAGGCGCCTACCCCCCGCCGGGGGAGGCGCAACCGGTGATGCTACGAGGCGGCGCGCCGGGGGCGCTGCGCCCGAGGCGACTCACCTCGTGGCACGAGCGTCGGGTTCACCTTGTCGAGCACGACCTTGCGGTCGATCACGCACTTGCCGATGTCGGTGCGGCTCGGCAGGTCGTACATGACGTTGAGCAGCACCTCCTCGAGGATCGCCCGCAGACCTCGGGCGCCCGTGCCCCGCAACATGGCCTGCTCCGCCACCGCGTCGAGGGCGTCGTCGCTGAACTCAAGCTCGACGTCTTCGAACTCGAAGAACTTCTGGTACTGCTTGATCAGCGCGTTCTTCGGCTCGACGAGGATGTTCACGAGCGCTTCACGGTCGAGGCTCGACACGGCGCCGATCACGGGCAGGCGGCCGATGAACTCCGGGATCAGGCCGAACTTGAGGAGGTCCTCGGGGAGCACCTTGGTGAGGATCGCTCCGAGCTCCTTCTCGTCGGCAGGACGGATGTCGGCCGCGAAGCCGACGCCCTTCTTGCCGGTGCGGCCCTCGATGATCTTCTCGATGCCGGCGAAGGCGCCCCCGCACACGAACAGGATGTTCGTGGTGTCGATCTGGATGAACTCCTGGTGGGGGTGCTTGCGCCCGCCCTGGGGCGGCACAGATGCGGTCGTGCCCTCGAGGATCTTCAGCAGCGCCTGCTGGACGCCCTCGCCCGACACGTCCCTGGTGATCGACGGGTTCTCGCTCTTGCGGGCGATCTTGTCGATCTCGTCGATGTAG
>JBBDQT010000244.1:0-2387 GCA_040905815.1 Acidimicrobiales bacterium | reverse complement strand
CGAGGCCCAGGCGGGCCGCCTCCTCGACGAGCTCCTCGGGGTGGGAGGCGCCGTCGAGGAAGCTGAAGTTGGAGTGGCAGTGCAGCTCGGCGTAGGGCGAGGTCGGCCCGGCGGCGCTCGGCGCCGGGAAGCGCAGCTCCGGAGGCGCCTCGTAGGCCTGGCGGGCCGCCGACCACGCCGGGCTGTCACCCCCGTCGGCGCCGCTGGGCGCCACCCTCGGGCGCCCATCGGACAGGCGCTGCTCGAGCTCCGACCACGGGATGGGGGGGTTGCGCCAGCCCATGGCGCCACCCTATCGAACACCTGTTCGACGCGTGTCGAGAGGCGGGATCCATGGTCGCGCGCCCCCGCACGGGGCGGTGGACAGCGTAAGACGCAGTACGCTTGGTGTATGACGATGCTCAGCTTCCGAGTCGATGATCGTGACGCGACGGAGGTGCGGCGCTTGGCGGAGCTGCTCGGGATCGACCGTTCGGAGCTGCTGCGCGACGCGCTGCGCCGCCACCTGGATCGTCTGGCGGCCGAGGGCGACGCGGACCGCTGGGCAGCCGCGCCGCTCGACGCCGGCGAGCGCGCGCTGGCAGACAGCGCCGACTGGGGTCCTGCCGAGGACTGGTCGGACTGGGCAGATGCAACGGGGTGAGATCTGGTTCGCCGCGATCCCCGGCGGCGACCGCCCGGTGCTCGTCCTCACCCGCGATCCCGTGGCCGATCGCATCGGATCGATCGTGGTCGCCTCTCTGACCCGGACCCGCAGAGGGCTCGTCTCGGAGCTCGCCCTGACGAAGGCCGATGGGGTGCCGACCGACAGCGTCATCAACTTCGACAACATCCACACCATCCCCCGGGACACCTTCCGGCGGAGGGTGGCGACGCTCTCCGCTGGCCGGATGGCCGAGGCGTGCCGAGCACTCCAGGCAGCAACCGGGTGCTGACCGGGGCCGTCGTGATGGGCGTCAGGTCACTCACATGAGGTGGCGCTGGAGGAACGTGTAGGCGAGGGCGGACATCACCGCCTGCTGGGAGGCGTCGGCGGCGCCTCCGTGGCCGCCTTCGATGTTCTCCCAGTAGGTGACGTCGTGGCCCAGCTCGACGAGGCGGGCGGCCATCTTGCGGGCGTGGCCGGGGTGGACGCGGTCGTCACGTGTCGATGTCGTCAGGAGCAGGGGCGGGTAGGCGCCGTCTGCCTCCACTAGGTGGTACGGCGAGAACGTCTGCATGAACGACCAGTCGTCGGCCACGTCGGGGTCGCCGTACTCTGCCATCCACGAGGCGCCCGCCAGCAGCCGGTGGTAGCGGCGCATGTCGAGCAGCGGCACCTGGCACACGATGGCGCCCCACAGCTGCGGGCTGCGGACGTACATGTTGCCGACGAGCAGGCCGCCGTTGGACCCGCCCGAGCAGCCCAGCTGCGCCGGGGTCGTGATCCCGCGCTCGATCAGGTCGGCGGCGACGGCCTCGAAGTCCTCGTAGACCCGATGGCGGTGCTCGCGGAGCCCGGCCTGGTGCCAACGGGGCCCGTACTCGCCGCCGCCCCGGATGTTGGCGAGGACGTAGGTGCCGCCCGACGCCAGCCACGAACGGCCGAGGACGCCGGCGTACTCGGGCTGGCGCGCCACCTCGAAGCCGCCATAGCCCCCGAGGAGCGTCGGCGCCGGCGACCCGTGCCCACCCTCGGGCCCGACCACGAAGTACGGGATGCGGGTGCCGTCGAGGCTCTTGACGAAGTGCTGGCCGACGGCGAGGCCGGCGGCGTCGAAGCGCCGGGGCGCCTGGCGTAAGAGCTCGGGTTCGCCGTCGACAGCGGTGACGAACAGCGTGGACGGCGTGATGAAGTCCCGGCCCTCCACCAGGCAGTCGTCGTTGTCGTCGGGCTCGAGCGCACCGGCCTCGACCGTCCACAGCTGCGGTTGGCCGGTGAAGGGTCGCCGCTCCCACCCCCTCGCCGGCGTGACGACGTCGAGCCGGTCCCGCACGTCCTCGAGCAGCGAGACGAGGAGGTGGTCGCGGGTCCAGCTCCAGCCGGCGAGCGCTGCGGTCTCGGTGGGCTCGAACACCACGTGGAGCGCACGCTCACCGGCGAGGTAGCCGTCGAGGTCGGAGGCGAGCAGGCTCCCTCCAGGATGGGTGGTGCCTCCCACCGTCCACTCGGTGCGCGGCCGGATGACGAGCCACCGCTCCCGGACGTCGGCATCGGCGTGGGTCGGCACGTCGATCTCGACGAGCTCGCCGCCGCGGAGGATCCACGTGCGCGACGTGTAGAAGTCGAGGGCGCGGTGGAACAGGTGGTGCCGGAAGCCGGGCAGGGTGGCGACGCGCGCGCTGACCGAGACGTCGCCCTCCTCGCCCTCGAACACGACGGGCGCCTCCTCCATCGGCGTGCCCCG
>JBBDQT010000243.1:0-2400 GCA_040905815.1 Acidimicrobiales bacterium | reverse complement strand
CGCGCCCCGACATCCGGGAAGCTCCCTCTTGACTTCGTCGTCATAGGCTGCTCAGGGGAGGAGCTGGAGCCGGCGGGACTGGTCGGAGCGGAGGCGGCCCTCCGGGTCGAGCGACCGCTGGACCTCCCGCCACTCGTCGAGGCGCGGGTACATGGCGGGGACGAGCTCAGGCTTGAGCCGGGCGTCCTTCGCGAGGTACACCCGGCCGCCTGCGGCGACGACGAGCTCGTCGATCTCGTCGAGCATCGGCCCGAGCGCCGGCGGCCCGATCGGGAGGTCGAGCGCGAGCGTCCAGCCCGGCATCGGGAACGAGAGCGGGCCGGGGTTGCCTGGCCCGAACCGCTTCAGCACGGCCAGGAACGACGCACAGCCGGAGGCGGAGAGGCGCTCGATGATCGTCCTCAGCGCCGCCTCTTGGCCGAAGGGGACGACGCACTGGTGCTGCAGGAACCCGCGGGGACCGTACAGCCGGTTCCAGCCCCGCACCCCGTCGAGCGGGTGGAAGAAGGACGACATCGAGAGCAGGCCGCGCTGGCGACGGCGGGGAGCCTTCCGGAACCACACCTCGTTGAAGGCGCCGATGGTCAGCCGGTTCATCAACCCGGGGGGCACGGAGGGCGGCGCTGCGAGCAGGCTTTGGGGATCGAAGCTGAGGGCCGTGGCCCGACGGCGTGCCGGGAGGTCCTCGACGCCGGCGTGGTCGCCGCAGGTGATGACCGACCGGCCGAGCCGTGCCCCACGCGCCAGGCAGTCGATCCAGGCCACGGAGTAGCGGTGCCCAGTGTCGCTCGCCTCGAGGTCGGCCATGCACTCCTCGAGGTCCCGGGCCCGCCACGTGTCCACGACCATGCTCGACGTCGTGACCGGCCGCATGCGAACGGTGGCCTCGCTCACCACGCCGGTGAGACCGAGGCCGCCGGCGGTCGCCCAGAACGCGGCGTCGTCGGGGGCGACCTCGAGCCGGCGTCCGTCCGCGAGCTCGAGCACCATCGTCTCGACGTAGCTGCAGAAGCTGCCGTCGTGGTGGTGGTTCTTCCCGTGGATGTCGCTGGCGACGGCGCCACCCACGGTCACGTGCCGGGTCCCCGGCGTCACGGGCACGAAGAGGCCGAGCGGCACGAGGGTCCGCATGAGCACGTCGAGGCTCGTACCGGCGCCGACGGTGATGCGCGCCGCCTCCACGTCGATCGACCGGATCCCGTCGAGCCGCGTGCAATCGAGCACCGTGCCACCCGCGCTCTGGGCCGTGTCCCCGTAGCTGCGGCCCAGACCGCGGGGGATGACGTGATCACCCTGGCGGAGGAACCGCCGGGCCTCGTCACCCGTGGCGGGTGCAACGACGGTCGCCGCCGTCGCCGCCGTCCGGCCCCACCCCGAAAGGAGCTGGGTGCTCCGGCGGCCGTCCCTCACGTGGTGTAGACCCCGATGGCGGCCAGGACGGCCCAGCACAGCCCGAGGACCTGCAGGGCCCGGTCGCGCAGCACCACGTCCTCTGGTGCTCCTCCGGCTCCCTGGTCGAGGCGCTGCGCGTAGCGCAGGATCGCCAGGCCGAAGGGGACGATCGACAGCTCGAACCACGGGATCGCCGCCGCCGACAAGTCCGCCTTCTCGAAGGCGAAGAGGGTGTACGCGAGCAGCGTCACGCCCGACGCCACGGAACGGACGTACGTGAGGTACGCGGCCGAGTACATGCTCAGCACGCGGCGGTGCGACGACACCTCTCCTTCCTCCCCGAGCTCCGCCGACCTTTTGCCCGCGACCATGAAGAGCGAGCCGAACGACGCCACGATCAGGAACCAGTCGGAGACCTCCACGTCGGTGGCGACGGCGCCGGCGATCGCCCGGAGGACGAACCCGGCAGCGACGGCCGCGAGGTCCACGACCGCGATGTGCTTGAGCCAGACCGTGTACGAGGTCGTGAGCGCGACGTAGCCGAGGATCACGAGTGGCAGCCGCCAGCCACCCGCCACGGCGGCCACCGCCACCGAGCCGACGAGCAGCCCGATGCCGAGGAGCCTCGCCGCCGCGACCGAGACCGAACCCTCCGCCACCGGCCGGAACCGCTTGGTTGGATGGGCCCGATCCGACTCGACGTCGGAGGCGTCGTTGAGGCAGTACGTGCCCGACGCCGCGAGGGAGAACGCCACGAACGCGAGCGCCGTCTCGGCGAGCACGCCGGGCTCGTGGAGGACCCCGGCGGCCGCCGGTGCGGCGAGGACGAGGACGCCCTTCACCCATTGGCGCGGTCGGAGCAACCGCACGACGGCGGCCCGCGTGCTCGTCGTGCGCTCGTCCGCGGGAGCGATCATCGGGTGAGCAGCACCACCTGGACGGTGAACGCCACGAGGATGGCGAGCCCGCAGAGGAGCGCGGCGAGGATGAGGCGGCGGGTGCTCACCG
>JBBDQT010000242.1:0-2415 GCA_040905815.1 Acidimicrobiales bacterium | reverse complement strand
AGACGAGGAAGCCGAGCGTCTGCATGACCGCCCACCAGCTGTAGAGGCCGAGCAGGGGCCTGCTCCGCCGCTGCGCGGGCAACAGGAGCTCGAGGAGGCCCATGATCCCGGCGGATGCGACGAGCCAGCCGGCGTAGTTGGACAGCGGGACGTCGCGCCACGGTCCCCCGCCCTCCCAGACCCAGTAGCCGTCCTCGACCATCTGCGGGTCCAGCATCACGTCCCACGCGGTGAGGGCGACCGCGCCGATGAGCACCCGCTGCCACGCCGTCGAGGAGAGCCGCGCGGCGACCTCCCGGGCCGGGACCGACATGGCAAGCCATGCAAGCGTCACCGCCAGCGGCACGCCGGCGACCGTCGGCTGCAGCACGCCCGTGTACCGGTAGTCGCCGAACGGAAGGCCGGTGGTGGTGCCGACCCACTCGAGCACCGTCGTCAACACGACGATCACCGCCGCGGTGGCGAGCGATCGCCTCCAGCCCCAAACGGCAGCAGCCAGCGCGGTCGTCGTCACCGCGAACGCCACGACCACGACCGTGGTCAGCGTCGAGCGGTCCTCCGTCAACGGCACGGCGATCTGGGCGAGCGCCATCACGACGAACGCGACGGCGCCGTACCGGAGCGCCGCCCGCCGTCGCATCCCGGTCCTCGACACGCGTGTGACGCTACCGGCGAGGGTGTTCAGGCGATGCGGTCCCGGAGGAACCGGCGGAGGATCTTGCCCGACGCCGACTTGGGGATCTCGTCGATGAACTCGACGGCGCGCACCCGCTTGTAGGTCGCCACCCGTCCTCCCACGAACTCCTGCAGCTCCGCTTCGGTGACCTCGGCCCCCGGGGCCTTCACGACGAACGCCTTGGGGAGCTCGCCCGCCTCCTCGTCGGGCACGCCGACCACCGCCACGTCGGCGACGGCCGGGTGGGTGATGAGCAGCGCCTCGAGCTCGGCCGGCGGCACCTGGAAGCCCTTGAACTTGATGAGCTCCTTCACCCGGTCGACGACGTAGAGGTGGCCGTGCTCGTCGAAGCGGCCGACGTCGCCGGTGTGGAGCCAGCCGTCGTCGTCGATCGTGTCGGCGGTGGCTGCCGCGTTGTTCAGGTACCCCGCCATGACCTGGGGGCCGCGCACGAGCAGCTCTCCCTCCCTGCCTTCGGGCGCGTCGTCCCCGTCGGGGCCGACGAGCCGGCACTCGGTCCCGGGGACCGTGATGCCGACCGACCCGGGCCTGATGTCGTCGGGCAGGCTCACGTGGGTCACGGGCGACAGCTCGGTCATGCCGTAGCCCTGGAAGACCGGGCAGCCGACGCGGCGGGCGGCCTCCTCCGCGAGGTCGGCGCCGAGCGGTGCCGCCCCCGACATGACCGACCGCACACTCGACAGGTCGTGCTGCTCGACGAGCGGGTGCTTGGCGAGGCCGAGGACCATCGGGGGCACGGCGAAGAAGCGGGTGATCTTCAGGTCCTCGATCAGCTCGAGCGCCTGGGCGAAGTCGAAGCGGGCCATCGTCACGACGGTGCACCCCTGTGCCAGCAGCCCGTTCATGAGCACCTGCATGCCGTAGATGTGGAAGAACGGCAGGGCGGCGAGCCCGATCTCGCCCTCGTCCAAGGTCATCACCGCCTCGATCTGGGCGAGGTTCGCCACGAGGTTGCGGTGGGTCAGCATCACCCCCTTGGGCAGCCCGGTGGTGCCCGACGAGTACGGCAGCACGACGACCTGGTCGGTGACGTCCACCGCCACCTGCTCGATGGGGTCGGCGAGCAGATCGGACAGCGGGGTCGCGCCGTCGGTGCCCCCGATGACCACGAGCTCACCGACCGAGGTCTCCTCGATGGCGGCCTTGGCCACGTCGAGCACCGCGGGCACGGTGACGAGGATGGTGGCGCCCGAGTCCTGGAGCTGGTGGCGGATCTCGTCGGCCGTGTAGGTCGGGTTGAGCGTGGTGATCGTCGCCCCGCTCACGGCCGCGCCGTGGAAGACGACGGCGTAGGCGGGGACGTTCGGCGCCAGGATGGCGAGCGTGCTCCCGACACCCATCCCCCGGGCGGCGAGGCCGCCGGCGAAGCGGTGGATCTGGTCGGCGAGCTCGCCGAAGGTGACGGTCTGGCGGGTGCCGCCGTCGATGAAGGCCGCCCGGTCTGCCAGCTCGTCGGCACGCCGGAGCACGTGGGCCGTGACCGCGACGTCCGGGATCTCGATCTCCGGCAGCGGGCTCATGTGGATCATCGTGCGGACCTCCAGCAGGGTCCCGGGGCGCGCCCCCGGCGGACGGGCGCCATCTTGCCCCTGCCCGGGCGCGGCCGTCGGGTCACCGGCGGCGACGAGGTCCTCGCCGCCCGATGGCCGCGGCGGCGCGCGCGACGGGGGCGGGGCCGACGACCTCGGCCACCATGGTCGCCTTCTGCCACGTCGGGA
>JBBDQT010000241.1:0-2421 GCA_040905815.1 Acidimicrobiales bacterium | reverse complement strand
CGGTGAGCCGTGGCAGCCCCGGAAGCTGTACTACACGGTCTGGTCCAGGGCCCGGATCGTGGCCATGCACGAGAAGTTCCTGGAGCTGGGTCTCGAGTCGCCGTACTCCCAGGAGTGGCTCGACCGGCCCGCCCAGGACGACCGGATCACAACCCGGGTCGACATCAGCGACCACATCGACGTGCGGGGCCGCGCGCTGCTCGCCCACCGGACCCAGATCGACCCCGAGTCGCGCTTCTGGTTCGGGCTCCCGCCGGAGGAGATGCGTCTCGTGCATCCCTTCGACGAGTACGTGCTCGCCCGCTCGATCGTCGACGCCGAGCCGCCGGAGGACGACGTGTTCGCGGGCATCAGCGACCGCGTCGACCGCTGACTACTCTCTCGCCTCGACAGCGGCCCGAAACCGGGTCGCCCGCATCGAAGGGGAAGAACGAACATGCCGAAGTACCTGACCCAGGAGTGGATGGACCGAGCCAAGGAGCTGGCGCAGGACTTCCCCGAGACACCGGGCGCGAGCGTCCGCATGCAGCAGGTGATCACCGGCGCGCCTGAGGGGGAGGTGAAGTACTACACCGTCATCGAGGACGGCAAGACGCTCGAGCAGAACATGGGAGAGGACCCCGAGGATGCCGAGGTGACGCTCACGAACACCTACGACGACGCCGTCAAGATCTTGAAGGGTGAGCTCGACGCCAGCGCGGCGTTCATGCAGGGCAGGGTGAAGGTCACCGGCAACATGGCGAAGATGATGGGGCTCCTGCCCTTGACCAACAAGCCTGAGTACAAGCAGATCCAGGAGAAGCTCCGGGACGAGACCGAGTTCTAGCCGGCCGCTCTCAGCTCAGGTGTCGTCGGGTTCCGAGCGGTCGACCACGATGCGGCCCTTCATCTCGTCGGGGTGGATCTCGCAGTGGTACGAGATCGCCGCCGGCGTGTCGTCGTCGGTCAGGAAGCGGAACGTCTCACCGGGGAGCTGCTCGCCGCTGTCGAACTCGCCGTCATCCCCGGTGACGGTGTGGGCGACGTCCCCATCGTTGGTGAAGGCCACGGCCTCACCCGGTCGCACGACCACCTCGTCGGGCTCGTAGGCGAGGTCGACGACGCGAACCGTCGCACCGTCGACCGGTGGGTCGTCGAGGTCTCCGGGCCCGGGGGCGGCCCCGTTCCCGTCGGAGCACCCGCCCAGGAGCAGCCCGAGGGCGGCGGCGAGGGTGGCGCCGGTGCCGGCCCGGCGCTTCACCGGCCCGAGCGCTGAAGCTCGCGCAGCTCCCGGAAGCCGATGAAGGTGACCCCGGCCCTGGCGGCCGCCTCGACGACGGCCGGGTCGCGGCACAGCAGCGAGTGGTCGTCCACCCGGCGGTCCCAGTCCGGCGACGCCGCCCGAAGCTCGGCGCTGTCGATCGCGGGGTGGGCGAGGATCTCGGTGACGCCGGGCCGCAGCGACGCGAGCAGCCGCGCCAGCGGCTTGCGGGTGCCGACGCTCGCCCCGACCACGAGGTGGTCGGGGAACACGACGCCCTCCTCGGTGGCGAGGCGGCGGAAGGGAAAGCCGATCGACCGCTCGCTGCTCGCCCCGCTCAACCGCAGGGGCAGCCCGAAGTCGACCGCCAGCTCGAGGTAGATGTCGAAGAACTCGGGGCGGAGCTGCAGCGGACCCATGTGCGAGTCGAGGTGGCTGACGTCGAAGCCCCAGAGGATGGCCCGCTCGATCTGGGTGCGGCACTCCCGTCGGACCTCGTCGAGGTCGGCGTGGTCGAACACCTCTTCGAGCGTGCGGGGGAAGCCGCCGTCGCCGTCGAGGAGCGAGGGCGAGTGGGTTATGGGTCCCCACCGGTACAGGTCCCATTCGCTGTTGAGGGTCAGGTGGACGCCGACGTCTTCTCCCCGGTACTGGGCGGCAGCCTCGCGGGCCCACGGGCACGGGATCATCAAGGTCGCGCTGGTGGCGATCCCCTCCCGCAGGCACTCGTAGACCCCGACGTTGGCGGCGTGGGTCGATCCGAGGTCGTCGCAGTTGACGATCAGCAAGCGGGCGTCGGGAGGGTGCCCGAGGCGCTCGGCGAGGGTCGTCACGCCGGCAACGGTAGCGCCGCGCCGGTCGATGTCAGCCGTTCGCGGGAGGGCACGCGCCCCAGAGGCCCCGGCGCTCGTCCCGCGCCACGGCGACCGCCGCCACGAGCTCCTCGGTGTGGGCGACGTTCGGTGGGAAGGTCGCGACGTCGGCGAAGCCCTGCTCGGCGAGGACGAGGTTCACGAACGTCCCGTCGGCCTCCCTGTACACGTAGGCGAGGAGGCGGCCGTAGCGGTCCCGGGCCTCGACGTCGCGCACGAGGCGCACCTGGGTCCCCTCGGGGAGGAGCGCCTTGGCTGCCTCGCTCGCCTCGGGCCCGAAGCAGTCGACGGGGGAGCGGGGGTCGACCG
>JBBDQT010000240.1:0-2422 GCA_040905815.1 Acidimicrobiales bacterium | reverse complement strand
CTCGTTCACCAGCGATAATCCGCTGGCGTGCTCCGGTACGCTCGCCGGGTGTCCGTACGGGTCCGCTTCGCCCCCTCGCCGACCGGCTTCCTCCATGTCGGCTCCGCCCGTGCCGCGCTCTACAACTGGCTCCTCGCTCGCCACGCCGGTGGCACCTTCGTGCTCCGCATCGAGGATACGGACGAGGCGCGGGACCGGGAGGAGTGGGTCACCGCCATCGACGAGTCGTTGCGGTGGATCGGCCTCGACTGGGACGAGCGCTACCGCCAGTCGGAGCGCGTCGAGCTCCACGCGGCGGCCGCCGAGAAGCTGGTCGCCAGCGGTCTCACGTACTGGTGTGACTGCACCCGCGAGGAGGTCGACGCCCGGGCGAAGGAGCGGGGCGGCCCGCCCGGCTACGACGGGCACTGCCGTGACCTTGGCAAGGAGGCCGGTCCCGACGTCGCCCTGCGGTTCCGCACACCCGATCAAGGGGAGACGGTCGTCCCGGATGTGGTGCGGGGCGAGCCATCGTTCCCCAACAGCACGATCGAGGACTTCGTCGTCGTGCGCTCGACCGGGAAGGTGATGTTCGTCCTCGCCAACGTGGTCGACGACATCGACATGGCGATCACCCACGTCATCCGAGGCGAGGAGCACCTCCCCACCACACCGAAGTACCTCCTGCTCTGGCAGGCGCTCGGCGGCGGCGCCGTGCCGGTGTTCGCACACCTGCCTGTCATCGTCAACGAGAAGCGCCAGAAGCTCTCCAAGCGCCGCGACCCGGTCGCCCTCGAGCTCTACCGAGACGAGGGCTACCTGTCGGAGGTCATGCTGAACTACCTGGCGCTGCTCGGGTGGTCGCCGAGCGATGGGCGTGAGCGCCTCACGCTCGACGAGATGGTCCAGGAGTTCCGCCTGGAGGACGTCGGCAAGAGCCCCGGGTTCTTCGACGTCGCGAAGCTGCGGGCGTTCAACGGCGACACGATCCGGGCCCTCTCCGTCGAGGCGTTCACCGAGCGGGCACAGCCGTGGCTCACCGGCCCGTTCGCGCCGTGGTCGGCCGACCTGTACGATCCGGACGTCTTCGCGGCGATGGCCCCGCTCGTGCAGGAGCGCGTGGCGCTCCTGTCCGAGATCCCGGCGATGATCGACTTCCTGCTCGTCGACGAGGTCACGATCGACGACGGTGACTGGGAGAAGGCGGTCAAGCCCGAGGGCATCACCAAGCTGCTCGACGAGGTCATCGCATCGTGGGCCGAGGTGCCCTGGGAGCACGTCCCCGACGAGCGGGAGCCGCTCAAGGACTCGTTGTTCGAGATCGGTGAGCGGCTCGGCCTCAACAAGAAGCGGACCCAGGCGCCCGTGCGGGTCGCGGTGACCGGCCGCAGCGTCGGACCGCCGCTGTTCGAGTCGCTCGTCGTCCTCGGCCGCGAGCGCGCCCTCGCCCGCCTCCGGGCGGCCCGCGCCCGCCTGTGACCCGCCGCTGATGGGCCGGGCCATCAGGCTGGCGGTCCGGGTGCTCCTCGTCACCGGTGTGGTCGCGGCCGCGTACCTCGGCGTGACGTTCTTCCAGGTGTGGCAGGCCTCGAACGGCGACCGGGCCGCGCCCTCCGACGCCATCGTCGTCCTCGGCGCCGCGCAGTACAACGGGGAGCCGTCGCCGGTCCTGCGGTCCCGCCTCGATCACGCCATCCACCTGAGGGCCGACGGCGTGGCGGACATCATCGTGGTGACGGGTGGGAACCAGCCAGGTGACCGGTTCACCGAGGCCACCGCCGGCGCCGAGTACCTGATCGCCAGCGGCGTCCCCGACGCGGCCATCCGGCGCGAGGTCCAGGGGGAGAACTCATGGCAGAGCCTCGCCGCTGCCGCCAGGTTCCTCCGGCGGGAGGGCCTGGTGGACGTCGTGCTCGTCTCCAGCCCGTACCACGCCCTGCGCACCGAGGAGATCGCCGACGAGGTCGGCCTCAACGGCCGGGCGTCGCCGGCCAGCCGCTCGCCGGAGGGGTTGCCCGCGCAGATCGGCAACCTCGGCCGGGAGACGCTGATCGTCGGGGTCGGGCGGATCATCGGCTTCGGGCGCCTCGTCGACCTCGACGACCGGGTCGGGCGTGTGCGGACCGGTCCTGGCAGCGGGTAACCTGCGCGAGCCCTTCGGGGGTAGTTCAATTGGCAGAACGCCTGCCTCTGGAGCAGGAAGTTGGAGGTTCGAGTCCTCCCCCCCGAGCTGCGACACCCAGCCACAGGTCCCTCGACACGGTTGCGCCCGCCCACCGGGCGGCGACGTCCCCGGATCGTGACCTGCCGTCTCTGGATCGGCGTCCACCGGCGACCGGTGTAGAGTTGCGGGCCGCACGGCAGCACGGCCCCATCGTCTAGAGGCCTAGGACACCACCCTCTCAAGGTGGCGACACGGGTTCGAATCCCGTTGGGGCTGCCA
>JBBDQT010000239.1:12392-14961 GCA_040905815.1 Acidimicrobiales bacterium | reverse complement strand
CGCCGGCGATGTGTCCCGGAGCACGGCCCCGGCGGATCGAGGCGCATCGACCAACGCCAGGTCGGCGGGGCGCGTACCATGGCTGACTCCCCGGAGCCGGTCCAGCGCGTCGGGGCGGCGAGAGGTGGCATGGCCGGACATCCGGAGCTGGAGCTCGAGCAGGCGTACATCGACCACGCCTACGCCTGCCTGGACGCGGCGCGGGAGCGGGCGATGAACCTTCGCAAGCTCTCCTCGGTCGGGCCGGGTGGAACCCACCAGGCCCGCCTCGAGAGCGAGGTCGTGGAGGCCACGATCCGTGACCGGCTCGCCCAGCTGCGGCTCGGCGACGTCGCGCTCGTGTTCGGCCGGATCGACCGCAGGGGCGACGCCGACGCACCCGGCGACGACGACCAGGCCGACGAGGCGTTCTACATCGGCCGGATCGCCGTGGCCGACGAGCGCCAGGAGCCCGTCGTGGTCGACTGGCGGGCGCCGGTCGCCGAGCCGTTCTACCGGGCCACCGGCCGCAGCCCGATGGGGCTCTCCCGCCGCCGCCACTTCGCGACGAAGGGCCGTCACCTGCTCGGGATCGAGGACGAGGTCTTCGGCACCGGCCTCGACGGCACGGGCGAGGTGGGCGACGGCGTGGCCGCCGGCATCGTCGGCCAGGGCGCGCTGCTCGCCGCCCTCGACCGGCGCCGCTCCGGCTTCCTCGGTGACATCGTCGCCACCATCCAGTCCGAGCAGGACGACATCATCCGCTCCGAGCTGGCCGGCGTCCTGATCGTCCAGGGCGGTCCGGGCACCGGCAAGACCGTCGTCGCGCTCCACCGGGCGGCGTACCTGCTGTACACCCACCGCTTCCCGCTCGAGGGGCAGGGCGTCCTCGTCGTCGGCCCGAACCGCCTGTACCTCCGCTACATCGAGCGGGTGCTGCCGTCCCTCGGTGAGGCCGGCGTCGAGCTCGCGGTCCTCGCTGACCTCGTCGCCGAGGACGTGAGCGACGCTCGGGAGGACCCGCTGGCCGGGAGGGTCAAGGGTGACCTCCGCATGGTCGACATCCTCGCCAAAGCGGTCCGGGACCGTGAGCGGCCTCTGCGCGAGGACCTCGCCATCGGCTTCGGGCTCGTGACGCTGCGGTGCACCGCGGCGGCCAGCGAGCGCATCGTGCGCTCTGCCCGGCGACGGGCCCGCACCCACAACGTGGGGCGCAAGGTCGTCGAGCAGGCCCTGTTCGAGGAGCTCGCCGCCAGCGCACGGACCGAGCTCGAGCCCCACATCGTGCGCGCGCGGCTCCGCTCCGATCCCGCCATCCGTGAGGCGCTCGAGCGGATGTGGCCGGTGCTCACGCCCGGAGACCTCCTGCGCGACCTGTTCGGGTCCCGGGCCCTGCTCCGCATCGCGAGCCGCGACCGCCTCTCAGAGCCGGAGCGGGCGGCGTTGTTCCGCGAGCGGGGCGAGCGCGACGAGCTGCGGTGGACCGGCAGCGACGTGCCGTTGCTCGACGAGGCCCGCTCGCTCCTCGGCCCGTTCCCGCGCTCGGATGAAGACGAGGCGGTGCGGACCTACGGCCACATCGTGGTGGACGAGGCGCAGGACCTGTCCCCGATGCAGCTGCGCATGCTGAGCCGGCGCTCGCTGGGCGGGTCCATGACGGTGGTGGGCGACATCGCGCAGGCCACCGGGCCGTGGGCGCCGCCGGACTGGGACGCGGTGCTCGAGCACCTGCCCACCCGCAAGCCGGCACGTGTCCGGGAGCTGAGCATCGGCTACCGCACGCCGGCGTCGATCCTCACCCTCGCGAACCGGGTGCTCGCCGTCGCGTTCCCCGGGCTCCGGCCGCCTGACTCGGTCAGGGAGGGCGACAGCCCGGCGGAGGTCATCGAGGTCGAGGCCGCCGCGCTGCCGGCGGAGGTCGCCGCCCTCGCTGCCACCGAGCGGGACGCGGTCGGGGAGGGGAACGTCGCCATCGTCGGGCCGGACTCCCTCGTCGGCCCCGTCGCCGAGGCGTTGCGGGAGGCGTCGGTGGCGCACGGCGAAGCCGAGCGGTCCGGGCTGATGACCCAGGTGACGGTGGTGCCCGTCCGTCTCGTCAAGGGCCTCGAGCTCGACTCGGTCATCGTCGTCGAGCCGGCCCGCATCGTGAGCGAGGAGCCCCAGGGCCTCCGGTCGCTCTACGTCGCTCTGACCCGGTCGACGCGACGTCTCACCCTCGTCCACGCCGAGTCGCTGCCCGAGGCCCTCGGCGAGGTGCACGGCGCCGGGTGTGCCGGCATCTGAGCGACGCGCCCGGTTCAGCCCCCCGTCGTACTGGGGGCCTCGTGGTCCTTCCCGCCCGAGGAGCCGCTCCCGCTCCCGCTCCCGCTCCCGGATCCGGAGCCGCTGCCGTCAGGGCACTCGGCATGACCGCTGGCACTGGCACTGGCACTGGCGCTCGCGCTGCCCGAAGCCGCGGAGCCCGTCTCGTGGGCACTCCCGGAACCCGAACCGACCGCCGAGCCGCTGGCCGACGCGGAGCCGCTGGACGGGCAGTCGGACGGGTCGGTGATGTCCCTGACGTTGGCGCCGTCGTCCTCCCCGCACGCCG
>JBBDQT010000239.1:1796-12292 GCA_040905815.1 Acidimicrobiales bacterium | reverse complement strand
TCGGACGGGTCGGTGATGTCCCTGACGTTGGCGCCGTCGTCCTCCCCGCACGCCGCGGTGAGCAGGGCGAGCGGGAACAGCGGGGCGAGCAGGTGGGGGTTGCGAAGCTTCATGTCGTGTCCCTTCCAGGGTCATGGGTCGGTGCTGGGGGTGAGAGGAGAGCCGTGCCGTCGCTGCCGGGCTGGCGGTGAGACCGACCGCGTGCCCCACCCCAGCCGATGACGACGAGGGCGACGACGACGACGATCCATGCCAGGAACAGAGCCTGGTCGACAGTACCGAGCGACCGGAGGTCCGGCAGCGCCTGCCTGATGGTCCGCACCAGCGGGTTGGTCGATTCCTCGAAGGCCACCACCCACGTCGTGCGTCCGGCGGTGCCGTCGGCGACCAGCCAGCCGAAGGTGAGCGCGCCCCATGCGAGACCGACCTTGAGCAGCGTCGGTGCGAGGCGGCCCAGCTCGCCTGCCGCCCACGCCACCGTCAGCACCAGGAGGGGGAGGACGACCACGGTCTGGCGGCCCGGCCACCAGAAGCCGTGCATGGTCAGGGCGACGAAGGTGGCGGTCAGCCAACCAGCGGCGAGGGGCAGCGCGACCGCCGGCCACCAGGTCGGGCGTCGGCGGGCGAGGGTGCCGAGGCCCACCACGCCGAGCAGCCACGACGGCTGCCACGCGACGAGGCCGAAGTCCCGGTCGACGAGGAGCCCGATGAGCCGACGGCTTCGCCCGGCCGGGTTCGGGGCGGTGCCGGCCACCGCCAGCTGATCACCACCGAAGTGGTCGCCGGTGGCATAGGGCGTGAGCGCGCCGTAGATCGCCAGGTGGCCCACGGCGAAGACCGCCGCTGAGATCGTCAACCCACCGAGGAGCGCGACGAGCTGCCGCCGGTGGCCGAGGGTCCAGAGGCGCCACAGCAGGGCGATGGTGAGCGCACCTGCCGCCGGCGCGTACTTCACCGACAGCCACGGCAGGGCCGAGATCGCCACGCCTGCCACTGCGACGTCTCGGCGACAGAGGCGACCGGTCGCGGCGGCGAACCCGATGGAGATCGCCAGTGCTCCGGCGAGCTCGGGGTAGATCTGCGTGCCGTAGACGGCGAGCGGCGGGGCCAGGCTGAAGGTCAGCACGGTGGTGACCGCCAGGCCCACGCCGACGCCGAGGCGGCGCACCGCCGTCCAGGTGAGGACGGCGGCAAGGGCGCCCGCCACGACGGCCAGCGCCAGCTTGGCCCCGACCCAGCCGCCGACCGCGACCGGCAGCGCCAGGTACGCGGGCAGCAGGGGGTCGTGGGGGCTGATCCGGCGCCCGTCTTCGAGCAGCTCGGTCTGCTCGGGGAGCTCGGCACGGTGGTAGCTGCGCCAGCGCTCATCGGCGAGCTCGTCGCCGATGTCGAGGTCCAGGTCCTCGGCCAGGCTCGTGGCGGAGAGGAGGTACTGCGGCTCGTCGACCGCGACGTGGGCGCCGAAGGTGGCCGGCACCCCAGCGCCGAGGGCACACCAGGCGGCGGTCCCCGAGAACACCGCAGTGAGGACGGGGCCGAGGGGCTGGCGCCGGGCCGCCGGCGTGACGGCGGGCACCTCAGGAGAGGCGGTCGGCACGGCGGATCACGAGCGCCCAGGTCAGGCCCCCCGAAAGGGCGAGGAGCACCAGCGAGGTGAGCCCGGTCTCGGCGAGGAACCCCTCGGCGTTCGCCTGCCAGATGCGGGTCGCGAGGGTCTCGAAGCCGATCGGGGCTAGCAGCAGCGTGGCCGGCAGCTCCTTCATGGTGGAGAGCAGCACCAGCCCGGCGCCGGCGAGCAGACCCGGCCGCATCAGCGGCAGCTCCACCGTGGCCAAGCGCCGCCAGCGTCCGGCGCCGAGCACCTGGGCGGCCTCCTCGAGGTGGCGCGGCACGCTGGCCAGCGCGACGTCGGCGGCGCGGAGGCCCTGGGCGCCGAAGTGGACGACGTAGGCCGTCACGAGGAGCGGGAAGCTCTGGTAGAGCACGAGCGCACCGGGCACCTTCCGGACCCAGAACGCCAGCGCGAGGGCGATGACGAGGCCGGGCAGCGCGAAGCCCCCGACGACCATGGCGTTGGAGAGGTCGGCGAGCCGCTGCCGGTGCCGGGCGGTGAGCATGGCGACGGGTAGGACGACGGCCACCGCCACGACGGCGGTCACCACGCCCACGACCGAGGTGTTCAGCGCCGGCTCCACGAGCCGGCCGGGGTCGGCGGCCACGGCGCTCACCGCGCCCTCGGCGTTGACGAGGCCACGCACCGCCCAGAACCCGAGCACCGCGACCGGAGCCACGAGGCCGAGGCCCACGGTGCCGCCGACGAGGGCCAGCGCCGGGCCCTTCCACGAGCCGAGAGGGACCCGGAGCGCCGGGCGGGCGGCCGCGCCCGTGATCACCCTCCGCCGCCGGCTGAAGATGCGTTCGGCGACCACGACCGCCACCGCCAGCACGCCCAGGATCAGGCTGAGGGCGATGGACTGCGGTTGGTTGAAGAGCCGCCCGGCGTAGATGGACCGGGTCAGCGTGTCGTAGCGGACGATCGAGACCGCTCCGAAGTCCGACAGCACGTAGAGGAAGACGAGCAGCGCGCCCGCCCAGGTGGAGCCTGTCGCCTGGGGGAGCACCACGGTGCGGAAGATGTTGCGGGGACGACGCCCCAGCAGCCGGGCGCTCTCCTCCAAGGACGGGGGGAGTGACGCCAACCGGGAGGCAACCGGGAGCAAGACGAACGGGTAGCTGAGCAGCGTCAGCACCACGAACGCCGCCAGGAAGCCCTCGACCCTGGGCAGTCGCTCGACACCGAGCCGGACGACGAGTGCATCGAGGAGGCCACCGGGGGCGAAGCCGGCGACCAGCGCGGCGGCGCCGACGAACGATGGGATGACGAGCGGCAGCGGCGTGAGCAGGCGCCACACCCGGCTGCCGGGCAGGTCGGCGCGGGTGACGAGCCACGCCAGGGCGGTGCCGAGCACGGCCGCTGCGGCGGTCACCGAGGTGGCCAGCACGAGCGTCCGCCCGAGCGGGTCGAGCGTCGCCCTCGAGGTGAGGAGGCGCGGCAGGTCGGCCCCGAGCACGGCGTTGCGGTACACGAGGTAGGCCAGCGGCGCGGCGAAGAGGGCGCCCACGGCGAGGCTGACCACGACGAGCGCGGCAGGCGGCCGCCCCGCCCTCCGCCGGCGCCGGGGGGTCGGCGCGATCGGGGCCGCCCCGGCGACGGCGGCTTCGGCGCCTGTCGCTCGCACTGGGTCGCCCTCCACGGTCAGCTTCGCTCGAGGCCGCTCGACTCGATCAGCTCCTGCGTGCGCTGGAGCCCGCCTCCCAGCTCGTTGAGGTCGACGCGTGGCACGTCGATCGTGCCCAGCGGCACGAGGTCGGCCACCGGCTCGACGTCGTTGGCGAGGGGGTACTCGAACGTCTCCTGGCTGAAGAAGCGCTGCGCCTCCTCGCTCAGCAGGAAGCGCACGAAGCGCTCTGCTTCCTCGGCGCGGTCGGTGCCGGCCACCACGCCCACGCCGGTGGTCAACACGATGCTGCCGAGGTCGCCCTCGAAGAAGTGGTTCTCGGTGGGTGAGGACGGGTCCTCGGCCAGCTGGCGCTCGTTGTAGTAGTGGTTCACGAGGCCGAAGGGCACCTCCCCCCGGCTCACCGCCTGCAGGATCGCGGTGTTGTTGGCGTAGGTCCGGCTCCCGTTGGCGACGAGGCCCTCGAGCCAGGCCAGCGTCTCGTCGTCGCCCGTCGACGCCCGCATCACCGTGACGAAGTCCTGGAACGACCCGTTGGTCGGGGCCACGCCGAGCTGGCCGGCGTAGCGGGGCTCGGTGAGCTCGAAGACCGAGCCCGGCAGGTCGGTGTCGTCCACCAGGTCCGTGTTGTAGACGAGGGTGCGGACCCGGCCGGAGGTGCCCACCCAGAGACCCTCGCTGCTCCGGAAGCGCTCGTCCACGTCCTCCAGCACCGTCCCGGGCAGCGCGGCCAGGCGATCGACGCCGGCGAGGTAGCCGAGGGCGCCAGGACTCTGGGAGAGGAAGACGTCGGCCTCCGGCTGGTCACCTTCCTGCTCGATGAGCAGCGCCAGCTCGGCGGTGTCGGCGTACTTGACCGCGATGGCGATCCCCGTCTCCTCGCTGAACCGCTCGAGGAGCGGGCTCACGAGGTTCTTGGCGCGGCCCGAGTAGATGACGAGCTCGTCGTCGCCGCCGCCGCAGGACAGCATGGTCGTGGAGAGCACGGCGACAGCGACCAGCGCGGCGAGGGATCGGGTTGGACGGCGCACCATGGGCGGAAGGTAACGTCCTCGATCACCATGTGCAAAGGACGCCTAACAAGACGGGGTCGCCGGACACCCCTGGATCACCTGTCGGCACCGGTCCGCCGCGCGACGAGGTACGCAGGTGGCCGGCTCCGCCTCGGTGCTCCCGAGGTCAGGCCGGAAGGCGCCGTGCCCGCGCCGCCGGAGGCACCCGTCCTCCTGTTCCTTCCCGCCCGCGACGAGGCGCCTCGCGTCGGTGCCGTCATCGGCCGCGCTCCCGGGGCCGTCGGCGGCCACCCCGTCGAGGTCCTCGTGGTCGACGACGGCTCCACCGACGGCACCGCCCGGGTCGCCACCGCCGCGGGGGCCAGCGTCGTCGCGATCGGCGGTCTGGGGCTCGGTGCCGGCGTGCGGCGGGGCTTGGCCGAGGGCGTCGCGCGCGGCGCGGCTGCGGTGGCCTTCTGTGACGCGGACGAGGAGTACGACTCGGCCGAGCTGGAGCGCCTCGTCGCACCGATACTCGCCGGGGAGGCGGACTACGTCGTCGGCAGCCGCTTCGCCGGCGACATCCAGCGCATGCTCCCGCACCGCCGCCTCGGCAACCTGGTGCTCACGAAGGTCCTCGCCTTCGTCGCCCGGGCCCCGATCACCGACGGCCAGAGCGGCTACCGGGCGCTGTCGTTGCCGGCGGCGACCGCAGCCGAGGTCATCCACGACTTCAACTACGCGCAGATCCTCACCCTCGACCTGCTCGCCAAGGGCTTCCGCTACGCCGAGGTGCCCATCACCTACCGGTTCCGCAGCTCGGGCGAGTCCTTCGTGCGCCTGGGACGCTACCTCCGTCAGGTGGTGCCGGCGGTGTGGCGCGAGCTCAACGGCGAGCGAGAGGGCGCCGCGGTTCGACGCGGTGTGCACGCCCCTTCGCCGGGGCCCCGGGCCGCCTGATGCGGGTCCTCGTCACCGGCGTCGCCGGGTTCATCGGCAGCCACACCGCGGAGGCCCTCGTCGCCCGGGGAGACGAGGTCGTCGGCGTCGACTACGGGCTCGAGGGTCCGACCGGTGCCCGCCAGCGGCGGGACGTTGCGTCCCTCATCGCCGGGTCCCGCTTCACCCTGCACCACCTCGACCTGCGCACCGCCGCACTCGAGGTCTTGCTCGCCGAGGTCGATGCGGTCGTCCACCTCGCTGCGCTGCCCGGCGTGCGCACCTCGTGGCATGACCGCTTCGCCGACCACCTCGCCAGCAACGTGCTGGTGACCCAGCGGCTGCTCGACGCCGCCACCCGGGTGTCCGTGCAGCGCGTCGTCCACGCTTCGAGCTCCTCGGTGTACGGGGACACCTCGCTCGTCAGGTGCAGCGAGGCCGCACCGACCGCCCCCCACAGCCCCTACGGCGTGACGAAGCTGGCGGCGGAGCACCTCTGCGCCGCCTACGCCGCGAACCACGGCGTCCCCACCATCGCCCTCCGCTACTTCACGGTCTACGGACCGCGCCAGCGTCCCGACATGGCGCTGCACCGCCTGTTCGAGGCGGCCCGCACCGGCGCCCCGTTCCAGCTGTTCGGCGACGGCGGCCAGGTTCGTGACCTCACAGCCGTCGCCGATGTCGTCGTCGCGAACCTCGCCGCCCTCGACGTCCCCACCGCTCCCGGCACCGTGGTCAACGTGGCCGGCGGGCAACCGATCGCCATGGACGTCGTCATCAGCCACGTCGAGGCGGTCACCGGCCGCCGCATCGACGTCCGTCGCAGCGCCGCCGAGGCGGGCGACGTCGCCCGGACCGGCGCTGACACCGCGCGTGCCTGGCGCCTCCTCGGGTGGGCGCCCACCGTGGAGCTGGCCCACGGCCTCGCACAGCAGTGGCGCTGGCATGAGTCACGCCGTCCGCTTGAGGTCGGTGCCCGCATCTGTTAGGCATACCTCACGCCTGATCGTCAGGTCTCTTTGCTGAGAAGGAGCGCCATGCGCCATCGGACCGCCACTGCCCTGTTCACCGTGCTCTTGGCCGCCGTCCTCGCCGGTTGCGGCGATGACGACGGGGCCGACGACAACGCGAGCGGGAGCGCCAGCGCCAGCGCCAGCGTGGCCGCCGTCGAGGGCGACGAAGGCGACGACCACGAGGCCTCGGCGGGCGACGGCGACTACGAGCCGGTGTCCGACGTGGACGCCCACGCAGCGATCGGGGGCGACATCGCCGCGATCAAGGACCTGCTCGCCGCCGCCAAGGAAGGTGCGCCCGTCGACTGGGACGCCGTGGGCGAGGTGTACGAGGGGGGCGGCGCGTCGGTGAAGGGGGACGGCACGAACCGAACCCTCGCCACGCTCGTGGGTGCACCTGACGTCGCGGACCGCATCGAAGCCGCCATCGCCGGGACGGGCGAGCTCGTCGGGTCGTCAGACGGCGTGCGGGCCCAGCACGTCGACAAGGGGATCTCCGTCCTCCTCCAGCGCAAGGTCGTCGACGAGCTGGCAGCGGCGCAGGCAAAGCTGGCCGACGACGACACCGACCCGGCGTCCGGCGCTCCCCACAACGTGGACGAGGCGTGGGCGTTCTTCACCGCCGAGGGGAACGGTCTCGCCGCCACGGCCGACAAGCGGGCCGCCGACTTCGAGCGCGAGGGCGAGGTGCGAGAGCCGGTCGTCACCGCCCTCGCCGCCGCGCAGCAGGCGTCGCTCGACGGGGATGGCGATGCGTTCGCCGAGGCCGCGGCGGAGGTCGACGACGCCCTTGCCTACATCTTCTACCTGGCGACCCACAAGTACCTCGACGCCGACGACGAGGTGGGCCTCGCCGAGGGGGCGGCGTTCTACGCCGGCATCCAGCCCCGGGTGGCGGCGGCGTCACCCGAAGCCGACGCCACCATCACAGCGGCGTTCGCCGGCGACGGGTCGAGTGAAGCGGGCCAGGAGGCCCTCCACCGGCCGGAGGTCCTCGAGGCACTCGCCGTCGACGACGAGCAGCGCGAAGACGACTGATCCCCCCCGGCGAGACCGGGCCCGCCACCTGTGGGGGTGGCGGGCCCGGTCGCCGTCAGTCCTCGACGACGTGCGCCGCGAAGCGGCCCCTCGCCGCTGCCCAGCCAGCGTCGTCCCACGACCCGTCAGCGCGCAGCGAGCCGGCGGCCGCCCACCCCATGGCCATGGCGTGGTGGGTGTTGTCATGGGCGTGCAAGCCGCCGCGGCCGAGGGTCACGAGGCCCGGCAGGCTCCCGGCCCACCGGTCGAGGGCGGCAAACGGCCGCTCGTACCCTCGCCGGTAGATCGGGTACGCGTTCGCCACACGTCGCACCACGACCTCGACCGGGACCACCGGCGGCAACCCCTGGGAGGCGATCGCGGTCACGACCAACGCCCCGAGCATCGCCTCGTCGGCGGACCAGACGTCGTCGCCGGCGTCGCAGGGGATCTCGGCGCAGAGGACGGTGCGCCCGTCCGGGTCGGCGGCGCTGTCGCGGTAGCGCTTCGGCTCGGAGATGCGTGTCACCGGCGTCTCGAGCCCAGGGAGGTAGTGGGCGTCGTACTCGGACCAGAGGGGCTGGTCGACCACCAGGTAGACGAGGACCAGCGAGCGCAGCTTGAGGGCGGTGGCGGCGTGGTCCACCGCCGGCGGCCGGGGTGACGCCACCAGACGCGGGAGCGCGGTCATCGACAGCGTCGACCACACGTGGTCGGCGTGGACGGTGCTGCCGTCTGCGAGACGGACCCGGCCGCTGGCGCCGTCGAGGATCACGCCGGTGACCTCGGCACCGCAACGGAGGTCGGCACCCGCACCTGTGGCGGCGGCCCCGAGGGCCTCGACGATCGCCCCGAAACCGCCCGCCGGGTACCAGAACCCGTCCCGTGCGGCCGCACCGCCCTGGCCGAGCACCTTGGCGGCGATGGCCGACGGTGACCTCGCGGCGATGCGCCGGCGCGCCTGCTCGCCGCTGAGCGCCTCGGGGTCGACGCCCCACATCTTCTTGGCGTACGGACCGTAGAAGCGGTCGAGCATGGTCGGGCCGAGCCCGGCACGGACCACTTCGGCGTAGGAGTCCTCCCGCGGTCGGCGGAGCGGGGCGAGCGCCGCGTCTCGGGCCGCGGCGACCGCGAACCGGCGGGGCAGGTGTCGGACGAGGTCGTCCAGGCGGAGCGGGAAGTGGATCCACTGCCCCTCGAGGCGGATCCTGCCGTGGCGAGGCCGCCACTGCAAGCTCCCGCCGAGCAGCTCGGCGATGGCGTCGAGGACGACGGCGTCCGTCGCCGGGTGGAGGCGGTGGCTGCCGTGGTCCACCCGCTGTCCGCCGACCTCGAAGCTGCTCGCCATGCCCCCGGGGACGCCAGCGCGCTCGAGGACGACCACCCGGTGGCCGGCGAGCGCGGCCCGCCACGCTGCGGTGAGCCCGGCCGGGCCGGCGCCGAGGACGGCGACGGTGGCGTTCAGGGCTCGCGCACGGGAGTGGGGCGGTGGACGGGGATCGCCACGCCGGTCTCTGCCGTGCCGCCGGCGCCGGGCCATGCGGTCGAGCGAAGTCCGGCATAGCTGGCGGTCACCCGGTCGCCGGTGGCGAAGTGCGGGACGGACCCGACCCGGGCGCGCACGAGCTCGCCCGCCGGGAGCCGCAGCTCGTAGACGGTGTCGTGGCCGTAGAACTCCACCAGCGTGACCGTGGCCGACCCGCCGGCCTCGACCGCGACCGCCTCCGGCCGCACCAGCACCTCGACGACGCCCTCGTCGCCACTGTCGAGGGTGGCGACCGGCACCGAGCCGAGCGGCGTCGACGCCACGCCGCCCCTGACCCGGCCGGCCACGATGTTGGCAGCACCGACGAAGCGCGCCACCCACGGGTTCACCGGTCGGGCGTACAGCTCGGCGGGCGGCGCCTGCTGCTCGATCACGCCGTCGCGCATCACCGCCACCTCGTCCCCGAGCACGAAGGCCTCCTCCTGGTCGTGGGTGACGAACACGGTGGTGACGGCGAGCTCGGAGAGCAGCCGGTGCACCTCGGTCCTCACCTCGACCCGGAGCGAGGCGTCCAGGTTGGAGAACGGCTCGTCGAGCAGCAGCACGGCGGGCCGGGGCGCCAGCGCCCGGGCGAGGGCGACCCGTTGCTGTTGACCGCCCGAGAGGGTCCCGGGGGAGCGGTCGCCCAGGCCGGACAACCCGACGAGGGCGAGCGCCTCCTCGACGCGACCGGAGCGTCGCCCGGCACGGTCGAGGCCGTAGCCGATGTTCGCCGCCACGCTCAGGTGCGGGAACAGCGCCCAGTCCTGGAACACCATGCCGACGTGGCGCCGCTCGGGCGGCACCAGCGTCGTCGGCGAGGTGAGCACGCGGCCGGCGACGGAGACCGTGCCGGCGTCAGGGACCTCGAGGCCGGCGATGGTGCGCAGCAGCGTCGTCTTGCCGCACCCGCTCGGTCCCAGGAGCGCCACCACCGAGCCAGGTGCGACCCGCAGGGAGACCTCCCGCAGGACGGGTGCCCCGTCGAAGCACTTGGTGACCCCGTCGACGAGGATCGACGCCGTAACGGCAGGTGTGGTGTCGTCCATGGGTGAAGCGAGCCTAGGTGTGGGCGCCGAGGCCCACGGCGGCGACGTGGGACCGCGAACCCTCAGGCGAGCAGCGCGTCGGCCGGTGTCTCCGCCAGCACCAGGATGCGGCTGCTCGCGAACGTGCCGATGCCGATGTGGCGGTCGTCGATGTGGACCGTCACGGTCCCGTCCGGCGACGCGGCGGTCACGACGCCCCGGGTGCCGGGGAGGAGGGACGCGTCCTCGAGGAAATCGAGCAGGCCCTCGGTGAACTCGAGCTCCTCGGGGATGCGGGTGACCTCGAACGTCGTGCCGACGGGGACCTCGGACAGCACGACGGTGTCGGGGACCTCGTAGCTGGAGCCCGGGATGGGGTTGCCGTGCGGGCAGGTCGTGGGGTCACCGAGGACGCGGTTCATCGCCGCCTCGACGCTGTCGGTGAGCACGTGCTCCCAGCGCCCGGCCTCGGTGTGGGCCTCCGCCCAGCTGAGCCCGAGGATGTCGGTGAGGAAGCGCTCCGCCAGGCGGTGGCGGCGCACGACCCGCTCCGCCAACCGGGTGCCGGCCTCGGTGAGGTGGATGCCGCCGTCGATGGTGAGGATGCCCTCGGCCGCCATCCGCTTGATCATCTCCGAGACCGCCGGTCGCGAGACGTGCAGGCGGTCGGCGATGCGGGCCTGGATCACATCCATGTCGTCCTCACGGAGCTCGAAGATCGCCTCGCAGTACTCCTCGAACGC
>JBBDQT010000239.1:0-1696 GCA_040905815.1 Acidimicrobiales bacterium | reverse complement strand
CCCCTGCCGCTCGCCATCGGTGGCGCCATCGCCCTCGGCGCCGCGGGCTGGCAGCTCGGCTTCTTCTACGGCGGCGCGACGGGCCTCCCCGTGAGCGAGGCCTGGGGCGAGTCCTTCGGGGCGCAGCACTCGGCCGGCACGGGCGAGTCCCGCCTCGCCGTGCACGCCGGGCAGCCGGAGCGGGTCGACGAGGTCGTGCAGGCGCTCCGGGGCACCGGGGCTCTGAGCCTCCGCAAGGCCGACGCCGAGGGCCGCCTCGTCGACGCCTGACCCGGGTCCGCGGTCGCGGCCCGCCGGTAGCCTCGGCGGGTGGTGCTCGAGCGGTTCACCCCCGCCACCCGCGCGTGGTTCACCAGCTCCTTCCCGGCGCCCACACCGGCCCAGGAGCGGGGCTGGCCGGCCATCGCCGCCGGTGACCACACGCTGATCCTCGCCCCGACCGGTTCGGGGAAGACGCTCGCAGCGTTCCTCTGGAGCCTCGACCAGCTCGCGGCCGAGCCGGTGCCCGACCAGCGCGACCTGCGCACCCGGCTGCTCTACATCTCGCCCCTCCGCGCCCTTGCCGTCGACGTCGAGCGCAACCTGCGGGCGCCGCTCGCCGGCATCAGCCTCGCAGCCGAGCGACTCGGCCTCGACGTCACGTTGCCCACCGTGGGGGTGCGCAGCGGCGACACGCCCGCCGACGAGCGGCGCAGGCTGGTCCGCCATCCGCCGGACGTGCTCATCACGACGCCCGAGTCGCTCTTCCTCATGCTCACGTCGCAGGCCCGCTCCACGCTGTCGGGCGTCCGCTGGGTCATCATCGACGAGATCCATGCCCTCGCCGCGACCAAGCGGGGCTCGCACCTGGCGCTCACGCTCGAGCGCCTCGAGCACCTCGTCGTCGGCGGCGACCGGTCCGCCCCGCAGCGCATCGGCCTGTCGGCGACCCAGCGTCCGCTCGAGGAGATCGGGCGGTTCCTGGGCGGCACGTCGGGCCGCGGCGTCCCGCGGCCCGTGACCATCGTCGATGCCGGGCAGCTCAAGCCGATGGAGGTCGAGGTCGTGGTCCCCGTGGCCGACATGAGCCGCCTGGGGGAGATCCTCGACGAGCCGCCGAGCACCTCGGGCGCGAGCGGCCCGGGCCCGGGCGCACCGGTCCGCTCGAGCATCTGGCCGTCGGTCCACCCCAAGCTGCTCGAGCTGATCCGATCCCACCGCTCGACGCTGATCTTCGTGAACGCGCGACGGCTGGCGGAGCGGCTGGCGGCCCGGCTCAACGAGCTTGCCGAGGCGGAGGACGCGGGCGAGGAGGTCGGCCCTCCGACGTCCGACGCCATGGGCGCGATCGGCCACGGCGGCGACCTGGTCAAGGCGCACCACGGCTCGCTCAGCCGGGCGCAACGGCTCCACATCGAGGACCAGCTCAAATCCGGTGTGCTCAAGGCGCTCGTCGCCACCAGCTCCCTCGAGCTCGGCATCGACATGGGGGCGATCGACCTCGTCGTGCAGGTCGAGTCGCCGGGATCGGTGGCGCGGGGGCTCCAGCGCATCGGCCGGGCGGGCCACAACGTGGGCGACACGAGCCGGGGGAAGATCTTCCCGAAGCACCGGGGCGACCTCGTCGAGGCGGCCGTCGTGGTCGACCGGATGCGCAAGGGTCTGATCGAGGAGACCCGCTACCCCCGCAACCCGCTCGACGTGCTCGCCCAGCAGG
>JBBDQT010000238.1:0-2446 GCA_040905815.1 Acidimicrobiales bacterium | reverse complement strand
GCGCGCTGCTCGGCCTGGTGGAGGCCGCGTCCCCGGTCCAAGCGGTGGAGGTGGTGGCGAGCGAGCTGGCGCGGGTGACCGGGGCCCACGAGGTCAGCTTCCTGATCGCCGACTTCAGCGGTGACACGCTCATCCGGCTCCCCGTTGCCGGCGACGGCATCGTGGCCGCCGGCGACGAGGAGCTCGAGCGCCTGCCGCTGGCCGGCTCGGTGCAGGCCCAGGCGCTGCGGTCGCAGCAGTTGCGCATCGTGGAGGAGGACGGCACCATGCGGCTCCACGCCCCGGTGACCGACCGCGGCGAAGCCATCGGCATCCTCGAGCTCTCGCTTCCGTCACCGCCCGGTGACGACCTCGTCCGGTTCGTCACCGCTGCCGCCCACGCGCTGTCGTACGTGGTGATCGCCAACCGCCGGCACACCGACCTGTTCGAGCGTGGGCAGCGCAACCTGCCCTTCTCGCTCGCCGCCGAGATCCAGCGGCGCCTCCTGCCCGAGGCCTTCACGTGCGAGGCGGCGGAGTTCACGGTGGCGGGCTGGCTCGAGCCGGCGAGCGAGGTGGGTGGTGACACCTTCGACTACTGCGTCGAGCGGGATCTCCTCCACCTGTCGATCAGCGACGCCAAGGGGCACACGGTCCACGCCGCCCAGCTCGCGACGCTCGCGGTCAGCAGCCTGCGCAACAGTCGGCGGTCCCAGGCGAGCGTGGCAGAGCAGGCCGTCGCTGCCAGTGAGGCGATCCAGGAGCACGCGGGTGAGGAGGACTTCGTGTCGGCGCTGCTCCTGCGGGTCATGCTCTCGTCGGGCGAGGTCACCGCCGTCAATGCCGGTCACCCGACCCCTCACCTCGTCCGCGACGGCGTCGTGTCCGTGGTCGACCTCTCTGCCGATCTGCCCTTCGGGATGATGCCCGGGTCGGGCTACACCGAACAGGCGGTGACCCTGCACCCCGGTGACCGCTTGATCCTGCTCACCGACGGCATCCTGGAGCGCAACGCCACCACGCTCGACGTAGCGGAAGCGCTGCAGGAGATGACCGACCTCCACCCACGCGAGGTGGTGCACGCGTTCGCCCGGGCGGTGCTCGAGGAGACCGGCGGGAACCTGCAGGACGACGCGACGCTGCTGTGCCTCGACTGGTACGGACCCCAGGCCGGCGACGGCGGCCGGCGAGCCCGCGCCGGCGCCAGCCAGCGGCGCGCCTCGGACGCCGACGCGCCCACGACCGCCTGACACGCCCCTGCGGGGTCCGCGTCGCTGTCGCACCCCCTCGGTACGGTCCTCGTGATGTCCATGAGCGCAGCGCACGCCCCTCACGGGGCTCCGGCAGGACTGGTGGAGGGACTCGACCCCGACCAGGCCGCCGCCGTGCTCGCCGACGCGCCCGTGACCGTCGTCCTCGCGGGCGCCGGTTCGGGCAAGACGCGGGTCCTCACCCGACGCATCGCCCGGCGCATCGCAGACGGCAGCGCCGAGAGTCGCCAAGTCCTCGCCCTGTCCTTCACCCGCAAGGCCACAGGGGAGCTCCGCCAACGCCTCGGCGCACTGACAGGTCACCGGCCAGGCACCGAGGGCGCCCCCGCCGTCCACACGTTCCACGCGTTCGGCGGCGCCCTCCTCCAGCGCTGGTGGCTGGATCGCGGCGAGCACCCGTGGGACGTCACCCGCGACCGGCGCTCCCTTCTCGACGCCGCTCGCACCACCGCCGGGCTCCCCGACCTGAGCACCACCGTCCTGGGGACAGAGATCGAGTGGGCCAAGGCCCGCCTCCTCGACCCCGACGCCTACGAGGACACCGCTGGTCGAGCGGTGGACACCGGCCAGGTCGCCGCCGCCTGGCGTGCCTACGAGGAGGAGAAGCGCCACCGGCGCATCCTCGACGTCGACGACTTCATCGTCGTGCCCGCCCGGCTCCTCGCCGACGAGCCGGCCTTCGCCGCCGCCCGCACGTGGTGGCACCGACACGTGTTCGTCGACGAGGCCCAGGACCTCAACCCCGCCCAGCTCCGCCTCCTCACCCTCGTCCTCGGCGCAGAGCCGGACCTGTTCGTGGTCGGCGACCCCGACCAGGCGATCTACGGCTGGAACGGCGCGGAACCGACGCTCCTCCTCGACCTCGTGGCGTCGCTGCCCTCCGAAGCTGTCCACCGCCTCAGCACGAACCACCGCTGCACGGCCCCGATCGTGGCAGCGGCGGCCTCGATCCTGCGCTCGCCGACCGCGCCCGCCGCCGACCACGGCGACGGCGCCCGCTGGCCGGCCCCCACCGTGACGGCCCACGTCGACGAGGTGGCCGAGGCCGACGCCATCGCCCACCGGCTCCAGGAGGCACGATGGCGGGGCGCTCGTGCATGGTCGTCGATGGCCGTGCTCGTGCGCACCCGCGGCCAGCTCGACGTGATCGCCGCCGCGCTCGCCGCCCGGCAGATCCCGCACCGCCTCCCGGGCTC
>JBBDQT010000237.1:12205-15037 GCA_040905815.1 Acidimicrobiales bacterium | reverse complement strand
TGCTGCGCAGAGGGCATCGACCCCGAGTCGAACCACGCGTCGAGCACGGGCGGCAGCCGCCGAGCATCGGCGTCGCAGCCGTCGTGGGGGCAGGGGAACGCGATCTCGTCGACGTAGGGGCGGTGGAGGTCGAGCTCGGAGAGGTCCCGGCCGGCGTGCTCGGAAAGCTCCGCTACGGAGCCGATGCACGTGTCGTGGTCGTGCTCGCATCGCCACATCGGCAGCGGCGTGCCCCAGTACCGGTCGCGGGAGAGCGCCCAGTCGACGTTGTGCTCCAGCCACTTGCCGAAGCGGCCGTCCTTGATGTGCTCCGGGTGCCAGCCGATCGACTCGTTCTGGGCCATGAGCTGGTCCCGGCGCTCCGCGGTCTGTGCGAACCAGGAGGTCTTCGCCCAGTACAGGAGGGGGGTCGCGCAGCGCCAGCAGTGCGGGTAGCTGTGGAGGTACGGCTCGGACCGCACGAGCAGGTCGCGACGGTCCAGGTCGGCGAGGATCGCCTCGTCGGCGGCCTTGACGCCGAGGCCGGCGAACGGGCCGGCCGCGTCGGTGAAGGCGCCGTCGGCGCCGACCGGGTTGAGCACGGGGAGGCCCTCGGCGCGGCCGACGGCTGCATCCTCCTCGCCGAACGCGGGGGCGAGGTGGACGACCCCGGACCCGTCGTCGGTGCTCACGAAGTCGGCGGCCACGACCCGCTCGGCGGCATCGCCGTCCCCGGACCGGTAGGGAACGGTGGTGAAGGGCCGGTCGTAGCGGCATCCGACGAGCTCCGAGCCCGGGCCGCGCCACACCACTTCGCCGGCGGGGACGTCGCTGCCCTCCTCGCCCGGCACCACCCGGGCGGCGGTCGCCGCGGCGAGCACGACGTCGCGTCCGCCGGCGGACGGTCGCAGCCGGACGTAGTCGATGTCGGCGCCCACGGCGGCTGCCACGTTGGAGACGAGGGTCCAGGGCGTGGTGGTCCAGACCACGAGGTCCGCGTCGCCTCCACCCGGAGCCGAGCCCTCCCGGAGGGGGAACCGGACGTAGGCGGAGGGGTCCGTCACGTCCCGGTAGACGCCCGGCTGGCCCATCTCGTGGCTGGAGAGCGTCGTGCCGCAGCGCGGGCAGTACGGCGACACCCGGTGCCCCTCGTAGAGCAGGCCCTTGTCCCAGAGCTGGCGGACGAGCCACCACACCGACTCGATGTAGGTGTTGTCGAGGGTCCAGTAGGCGTCTTCGGTGTCGATCCAGACGCCGGCGCGCTCCGTGAGCGACGTGAAGTCGCCGACGTAGCGCTGCACCGACGCCCGGCACCGGTCGTTGAAGGCGGCGACGCCGTACGCCTCGATCTCCGACTTCGAGGTGAGCCCGAGCTCCTTCTCGACCTCGACCTCGACCGGGAGGCCATGGCAGTCCCACCCGCCCTTGCGGGGCACCCGGTGGCCACGCATCGTCTGGAACCGGGGGTAGAGGTCCTTGAACACGCGGGCCCACACGTGGTGAACGCCGGGGCGGCCGTTCGCGGTCGGGGGGCCCTCGTAGAAGATCCAGGGCTCGCCGTCCTCCCGCAGCCGGCGGACCTCTCCCACGACGTCCTCCTTGGCCCAGCGGGCGAGCACGCGCGCCTCGAGGGCGACGAGGTCGAGGGGCTCCACGGCACCGAAGGGCATCGTCCCAGCGTATTGGCAGGGAGCAACCCGCCAGGCGGGCCCCCCGCCCGGTCGTGCCCGCCCCCGTCCCCCGGTCGTCGGTCCTGCCCGGGCGGTGGTATCGTCCGTCGCCATTTTCACCGACGGAGGGCCGCGCCCATGCCCAGAGCGACCAAGTCGAGCGACGCCAAGAAGACGCCGTCCAAGAAGCAGGCCACCAAGGCCGAACCTGCGCCGAAGGCAGCCGCCGCCAAGGCAGCGCCGAAGAAGGCCGCGGCCAAGGCCCCGGCCGGGAAGAAGGCCGCAGCCGGCTCCACCGCCGACAAGTTCCTCGAGTCTCAGCGCGAGCTGCTGCTCGAGGAGCGCGACCTCCACACCCGCCAGGCGGCGGGCCTGCGCGCCGAGGCCGAGCAGCTCGCCGAGGAGCGCGACCCGGGCGACGTCCAGTTCGACGAGGAGTCGGGACAGGGCGACACCATGAACGTCGAGCGCGAGCGCGACCTGGCCCTGTCCGCCCAGGCCCTCCAGCAGGTCCAAGAGATCGACACCGCCCTCGCCAAGATGGACAAGGGCACGTACGGCCTGTGCGAGCGGTGCGGCCAGCCGATCCCCAAGGAGCGGCTGAAGGCGCTCCCGTGGGCGGCGCTCGACGTGAGCTGCAAGAGCATGGGCTTCGCCCGTCGCTGACAGGACCGCGACGGGCACCCGTAGGGTTGGCCGGGTGATCGAGCCGTCCGTCCGTCCGGTCCGGTCGCCCCCGCGGTCGAGCTGGCCGGCCCTCCTCGCCATCGCCGCAACCGTCGTCGCGCTCGACCAGGTCACCAAGACGTGGGCGCTGCGAGCCCTCGACGACCGCACCATCGACCTCGTCGGCTCGCTGCGCCTGCGCCTCGTGTTCAACACCGGGAGCGCGTTCAGCCTGGCGTCGGGCCTCGGCCCCGTGCTCGCCGTCGTCGGCGTGGTCGTGGTGGTGCTCCTCGTCCGCGCCGGGCGGGAGGTGGAGGGGGGAGCGGCCCTGGCGGCGCTCGGCCTCGTGGTCGGAGGAGCCGTCGGCAACCTGGTGGACCGGGCCCTGCGGGACGGCGACGGCTTCCTCGGCGGTGCCGTCGTCGACTTCGTCGACCTCCAGTGGTGGCCCGTCTTCAACGTCGCCGACGTCGCCATCACCGTCGGCGCGGTGCTGCTCGCCATCACCGTCGGTCGC
>JBBDQT010000237.1:7896-12105 GCA_040905815.1 Acidimicrobiales bacterium | reverse complement strand
GTCCGAGGACGAGCCGCCGGCGTGATCAGGAGCGAGGTGGTGCCGGACGCCCTCGACGGCGAGCGGGTCGACCGGGTGGTGGCGCTGCTGACCGGCCTGCCCCGATCGGAGGTCAGCGTCCTCGTCGCGGAGGGCGCCGTCCGCCTCCGAGGTGCGCTCGTGGCGTCCCGCTCGGTGAAGGTGGCATCCGGTGACACCGTCGAGGTCGACGTGCCCGAGGCCGGCGCGGTGGTCCCGCTCGAGGGCGGGGGCGAGGACGTCTCGTTCGAGGTCGTCCACGCCGACGAGCACGTACTCGTGGTCGACAAGCCGCAGGACCTCGTCGTCCACCCCGGCGCCGGCAACCCGGTCGACACCCTCGCCCAGGGGATCGTCGCCCGCTACCCCGAGGTCGCCTCCGTCGGGGAGACGTCCCGTCCCGGCATCGTCCACCGCCTCGATCGGGGCACCTCGGGCCTCCTCGTGGTCGCCCGGACCGAGGAGGCGCGAGCGTCCCTCGTCGCACAGCTCGCGAGCCGCCAGGTGACCCGCCGTTACCTCGCGCTCACGTGGGGGCACCTCGACAGCCCCCGGGGCGTCGTCGACGCGCCGATCGGGCGCTCGAAGCGAGATCCCACGCGGATGGCGGTGACGACCCGCGGCAAGGGCGCGCGCACCGGCTACCAGGTGGAGCGGCGCTTCGCCGAGCCCGTCGCCGTGGACCTCCTCCAGTGCACCCTCGAGACGGGGCGCACCCACCAGATACGGGTGCACCTCGCGGCGGTGGGCCATCCGGTCGTCGGTGACGCCCGGTACGGCGGCGTGCGCGAGCCCCTGCGCACGGGGCGCCCGTTCCTCCACGCCCGCCAGCTCGCGTTCGACCACCCGGCGACGGGGGAGCGGGTCACGTTCGACTCGCCGTTGCCCCCCGACCTCACCACCGTGCTCGACGGTCTCGTGCCGGTCGAGGACTGACCGGTCGAGGACGAGCCGGCCGCCTAGCCGGTCGAGGACGAGCCGGCCGCCGACGTGCCCGCCGGGGCGGAGGCGGCGCTCGCCGTCGTGGCCGTGCCCCGGGCACGGGTCACGCAGTCGGCGAGGGTGTAGCCGTCGAGGTGGCGGCGCATGTGGTCACCGACGTCGGCCCACACCGTGAGCAGGACGCACTGGCCCTCGTGGTCGCAGGCGCCGTCCTCGTGGGGCTGGCCGAAGTCGCCGGCAGCGATGGGGCCCTCGACGGCGGAGACGATCTCGCCGAGGGTGATCTGCGACGGTGGGCGGGCGAGCACGTACCCCCCCCCGACACCACGCTTGGAGCGCACGAGGCCGGCGCCCTTCAGGGCGAGCAGGATCTGCTCGAGGTAGGGCTGGGGGAGGCCGGTCCGCTCGGCGATGTCGCGCACCGACGTGGGTCCCTCGTGCTCGGTGTGGAGGGCGAGGGACAGCAGCGCCCGACCGGCGTAGTCACCTCGCGTCGAGACCTTCACCTCGTCCATCGTAGGGGCTGATGTGCACGGCGCCCGGGTACCTGCTGGACTCGCGGTTCGACGTGCCGATGGCAGGTCGGAGCGTGGAGAGAGCCGCGCGAGGAAACGAGGCGTCATGGACCCGCTCATCCCCGACTACGACGGCGCCTGCCTGTCGAACGTCGCGCCTGCGCTGCTGGAACACCGGATCCCCACGCCCTCGTGGCTGCCGACCCCCGCGGTGGGTGCGCCCCAGGTCGTGCTGCTCCTCCTCGACGGCCTCGGCTGGGACCAGCTCGAGGAACGGCGAGCCCTCGTCCCGACGCTCGCCTCGATGGAGGGCGGGCCGATCTCGACCGTCGCGCCCTCGACGACCGCGACGGCGCTCTCGAGCCTCGCCCTCGGGTGCCCCCCTGGTGACCACGGGGTCGTCGGCTACCGGATCAACGTGCGGGGCGACGTGTTGAACGTCTTGCGCTGGCGGACGCCGGCCGGGGACGCCCGCACCATCATCCCCCCCGACGACATCCAGGCCCGCCTGCCGTTCCTCGGCCGCCACCCTCCCGTCGTCACCCGCGCCGAGTTCGCCGGCACGGGGTTCACCAGCGCCCACCTCGCCGGCGTGCGCCACTACGGCTACCGGGTCGTCTCCACCCTCGTCACCGAGGTCCGCGACCTGCTCCGGGCGGGCGAGCCGTTCGTCTACGCCTACTACGACGGCGTCGACAAGGTCGCCCACGAGTACGGGCTGGCCGACCACTACGACGCCGAGCTGGTGGCCGCCGACCGCCTCGTCGCCGACCTCGCGTCCGTGCTGCCCCCCGACGCCTCCCTCGTCGTCACCTCCGATCACGGGCAGGTCCAGGTGGGCGACGCCATCGTGCCGATCTACGACGAGGTCATGGACCACGTCGAGCTGCTCTCCGGCGAGGGGCGCTTCCGTTGGCTCCATGCCCGACCGGGCGCCGCCGAGGACCTCGCCATGGTCACCCGCGAGTGCCACGGCGCCCGGGCCTGGGTGAGGACCCGGGAGGAGGTCGTCGCTGAGGAGTGGTTCGGGCCCAAGGTCTCCGACGCCGCCGCCGCCCGCTTCGGCGACGTGGTCCTCGCGGCGCGAGACGACGTCGCCTTCGAGGACCCGGCCGACACCGGCCCGTACCGGCTCCAGTCCCGCCACGGATCCCTGACGTCGGCGGAGATGCGCGTCCCGCTGCTCGCGATCTGACCCGGGCGGGGGCGTAGCACCCGACGCATCGGGCAAGATCGGGAGATGACCGACGACCAGCAGACCACGACCGCCGACGAGACCGCCGCGGGGCCCGACGCCGAGCCCGGCTCGCCCGCCGAGGTCGTCTCCGGCGAGGTGGTGGCCGACGACGGGGAGCGGGACGGGGAGTCCGTCGAGCAGCCGGCGAAGGTCATGCGCATCGGCTCGATGATCAAGCAGCTGCTCGAGGAGGTCCGCCACGCACCGCTCGACGAGGCGTCCCGGGGCAGGCTCAAGGAGATCTACGAGACGTCCGTGCAGGAGCTCGCCGATGGCCTCTCCGACGACCTCAGGGACGAGCTGTGCCGCCTCGCGGTGCCCTTCGAGGCGGAGTTCCCCTCCGACGCCGAGCTCCGGATCGCCCAGGCCCAGCTCGTGGGGTGGCTCGAGGGCCTCTTCCACGGCATCCAAGCGACGCTCTTCGCCCAGCAGATGGCCGCCCGCCAGCAGATCGAGCAGCTCGTCCAGCAGCGGGGGCTCCCGCCCGGCGCCGCCCCGAGCCAGCACGGGCCCCGCTCGCCCGGCGCTCCCGACGGCGCCGAGCGCCCCGGCACGTACCTGTAGGGCCTCTACCTGTAAGGCCCTCCCGCCCCTGGCGGGCGCGCTACCCTCGGCGGAATCACAGCCGTGTGATTCTCGTCCACAGGCCCTGTGGACCGGGTTGTGGACGTTGGACAGCAGCGCCGGAGGGACGACGACGTGGGCCGCAGCTTCACCCACCTGCACCAGCACACCGAGTTCTCGATGCTCGACGGGGCCGCCCGGGTGGGCGACGTGGTGGCCGCCGCCGCGGCGGACGGCCAGCCCGCCCTCGGCATCACCGACCACGGCAACATGTACGGCGTCCTCGACTTCTACGCCGAGTGCCGCAAGCAGGGCGTCACGCCCGTCATCGGCAGCGAGCTCTACCAGGCGGCCGAGAGCCGCCACGAGCGACCGCGGCGCCGGGGCCGCCTCGACGACGGCGGCGGCGACAGCGAGGGCGGCCAGAAGCTCTACTACCACCTGACCGCCCTGGCCGAGACCGACCTGGGCTACCGCAACCTGTTGAAGCTGTCGTCCCGGGCGTACATGGAGGGGTACTTCTACAAGCCCCGGGTCGACTGGGAGCTGCTCGAGGAGCTCCACGAGGGCATCATCGCCACCACCGGGTGCCTCGGCGGCGTCGTCCTCCAGGCCCTCCTGCAGGGCGACGTGAAGGGCGCCACCGAGAAGGCGTCGCGCCTCCAGGACATCTTCGGGCGGGACTCCCTCTTCGTCGAGCTGCAGGACCACGGCCTGCCCGAGCAGCGCCAGACCAACCCCCAGCTGCTCCAGATCGCCAAGCGCATCGGCGCGCCGCTGCTTGCCACGAACGACAGCCACTACGTGCACCGCAGCGACGCCGAGGCCCACGACGCGCTGCTGTGCGTCCAGACCGGCAGCACCATCGACGACCCGAACCGGTTCAAGTTCACCGGCGACGAGCACTACCTGAAGTCGTCCGAGGAGATGCGC
>JBBDQT010000237.1:0-7796 GCA_040905815.1 Acidimicrobiales bacterium | reverse complement strand
CCGGTTCAAGTTCACCGGCGACGAGCACTACCTGAAGTCGTCCGAGGAGATGCGCCAGCTGTTCCAGGACGTCCCCGAGGCGTGCGACAACACGCTCTGGATCGCCGAGCGGGCGAACGTCACGATCGAGTTCGGCAAGCCGAAGCTGCCGGCGTTCCCCATCCCGCCGGCGTTCCTCACCTCGCTCCCCGAGGCCGAGACACCCGACGCCGCCTACCTCCGCCACCTCACCTACCAGGGCGCCCACGAGCGCTGGGGGGCCGACCTCGCGCCCGAGGTCACCGAACGGCTCGACTACGAGCTCGGCGTCATCTCCCAGATGGGGTTCAGCTCCTACTTCCTCATCGTCTGGGACCTCATCGCCCACGCCCGGCGCAACGACATCCGGGTCGGCCCCGGCCGTGGCAGCGCCGCGGGATGCGCGGTCGCCTACTGCCTGCGCATCACCGACCTCGACCCGATCCGCTACGACCTGCTGTTCGAGCGGTTCCTGAACCCGTCCCGCATCTCCATGCCCGACATCGACATGGACTTCGACTCCCGGTACCGGGACGAGATGATCCGCTACGCCGCCGAGCGCTACGGCCGCGACCACGTCGCCCAGATCGTCACGTTCGGCACGATCAAGGCCCGGGCCGCCGTGCGCGACGGCGCCCGGGTGCTCGGCTACCCCTACGCGGTGGGCGACAAGGTGGCCAAGGCGATGCCCCCGCTCGTGATGGGCCGCGACACGCCGCTGCGGGCCTGCCTCGACCTCGACCCCAAGTTCGCCGGCGGGTACGCGGCGGCAGGCGAGCTGCGGGAGATGTACCAGTCCGACCCCGACGCCCGCCGGGTGATCGATGTCGCCAAGGGGCTCGAGGGCCTGCGCCGCCAGGACGGCATCCACGCCGCCGCCGTGGTCATCACCGACCAGCCGCTCACCGACTACGTCCCCATCCAGCGCAAGCCCGAGGCCGGCAAGGACCCAGAGGACGCCCCGGTCGTCACCCAGTACGAGATGCACGGCGTCGAGGACCTCGGCCTGTTGAAGATGGACTTCCTCGGCCTGCGCAACCTCGACGTCATCACCGACACCGTGGCGCTGATCGAGCGGGTGCACGGGACGAAGCTCGACATCGACGCCATCCCCCTCGACGACGAGGAGACGCTCGCCCTCCTCCGCCGGGGCGACTCGATGGGGGTGTTCCAGCTGGAGGGCGCCCCCATGCGGGCCCTCATGCGCAGCCTCGCCCCCACGAGCTTCGACGACGTCGCCGCCCTCGTCGCCCTCTACCGGCCCGGCCCGATGGCCGCCAACATGCACAACGACTACGCCGACCGCAAGAACGGCCGCAAGCCCGTCGCCCACCTCCACCCCGACGCGGAGGAGATCCTCGGCGACACGTGGGGGCTGTGCATCTACCAGGAGCAGCTCATGAGGCTGGCGCAAGCCTTCGCCGGCTACGACCTCGCGAGCGCCGACAACCTCCGCAAGGCGTGCGGGAAGAAGGACCGGGCCCTCATCGCCAAGGAGCGCGAGAAGTTCGTCGCCGGCTGCGTGGCGCAGGGGTACGACGAAGAGCTCGGCACCGCGTGGTTCGACATCATGGAGCCGTTCGCCGACTACGCGTTCAACAAGAGCCACTCCTACGGCTACGGGCTCGTCTCGTTCCAGACCGCGTACCTGAAGGCTCACCACCCCGTCGAGTACCTGGCGTGCCTGCTCGGATCGGTGAAGGACGACCAGGACCGCTCGGCGGTGTACCTGTCGGAGTGCCGGCAGATGGGCATCCAGGTCCTCGTCCCCGACGTCAACCTGTCGGAGCTCAACTTCACCGCCCGCTACGAGCAGTCACGATCGACCGAGACGGGCGGCGGCGCCACGACGGGCCTGATCCCGTTCGGGCTGGCCGCGGTGCGCAACGTGGGGGAGGGGCTCGTGCGCCTCATCCTCGAGGAGCGCCAGAGCGGGCCGTTCCTCGACTTCCACGACTTCTGCGACCGCGTCGAGACCTCGGTGCTCAACAAGCGCGCCATCGAGTCGCTCATCAAGGCGGGCGCCTTCGACAGCCTCGGCCACGAGCGCAAGGGCCTGCTCACGGTCTTCGAGCAGATCGTCGACCAGGCGGTCACCCGTCGCCGCGAGCGCGACGCCGGCGTCATGAGCCTCTTCGGTGAGTCCTCCGACGACGGTCCTTCCGCCTTCGACGAGCGGGTCGAGATCCCCGACCTGAAGTTCGAGAAGATGCAACGGCTCGCGTACGAGAAGGAGATGCTCGGGCTGTACGTCTCCGACCACCCGCTCATGGGGGCCGAGCACCTCCTCGCCCGCCACGCCGACTGCACGATCATGGAGCTGCGCGACGGCGGGTCGGCGGGCGCCCCTGCCGGTCCTGACGGGTGGACCGGCCCGTCGATGCGGGTGGTGGGCGGGGTCGTCACCAGCCTGCAGCGCAAGTACACGAAGAAGGGCGACCTCATGGCCATCTTCGTGCTCGAGGACCTCGGCGCCGCCATCGAGGTCATGGTGTTCCCGAAGTCGATGGCCGAGCACGGCCACAAGCTCGTCGACGACGCCGTGGTGTGCGTGCGGGGCCGCCTCGACAACCGCGAGGACATCCCCAAGCTCATCGCCATGGAGATCACGCCCGTCGAGCTCGTGCACGACGGCGGCGTCCCCCTCCGGATCAACGTGCCGCCGAGCGTGCTCGACGAGGCCATGGTCGATCGGTTGAAGGGTTTGCTCGCCGAGCACCCGGGCGACTCGCCGGTGTTCCTGCACATCGGCTCGCTGGTCCTGCGGTTGCCCCCCGCCTGCAACGTCGACACCGGGCGAGGCCTGCTCGGCGAGCTCAAGGTGCTGCTCGGCGCGAACGCCGTCGTGGGCTCGGCGGCGGCGTGACGAGGACGTGGCGGTCGGACGTGGCTGCCACCCCGAGTTGCGCTCCGCGGCCCTGACCCTGTGGACTAGAGGGCGGCAACGGCGCGTCGCAGAGAGTCGAAGAGAGCGGGGATGGGATAAGGATGGCCATCGAGACCGAGACCAAGGACTGCACGTCGCTCAGCGACGCAGAGCTGGCTGAGATGGGGGACATCTGCGCTGACGGCCCGGCGAGCTACGACATCGGCCTCCTGTCGAAGCAGCGCGAGGAGTGGGTCCTCGTCACCATCGCCCGCAACGGCAACGCGCTGCAGGGCTTCTCGTTCTGCACCCTCGAGCGCATCGGCGGCACCCCGAGCGTGCTCCTCGGCATCGCGTCGGTGAAGCGCACCACCAAGCGCAACGAGGCGCTCCGTGCCATCCTCGGCGCCCAGTTCCGCCGGGCGGTGCTCGCCTTCCCGGACGAGGACGTCATCATCGGCACCCGCTTCATCGGGCCCTCCGGCTTCGAGGCGTTCCGCACGGTGCTCAAGCTCGACGACATCGTCCCCCGCCCCGGTCACAAGGCAACGGGCGAGGAGCGGGCGTGGGGCCGCCGCCTGGCCAAGCGCTTCGGCGTCGACGGCTCCTACGAGGACCGCACCTTCATCGCCGGCGGCGCCGGCATCCCGCCGTGCGTGCTCGACCACGAGACGCTCAAGCCCGATTCCATCGACTCCGAGGTCGCCGCCCTCTTCGCCGACGTCGACGCCGCCCAGGGCGACAGTCTCGTCGCCTTCGGCTGGGCCATGGCCGAAGACCTCGCCGCCCTGGCGTAGGCGAGCAGGCTGTGAGGGCGAGGGGCAAGGAGATCATGGGCCTTCTGAACGGGCGCAGGCACCGCACGCCGGCGGCGTAGCGCCGGGCATCTGAGTGCACGACGCCAGGTGCCCTTCGCGGGGTCACCAGTGGCCTCGGTGGACGATCTCGCCGAGCGGGCGGCGGGGGCGGGACGAGGAGCGGCCGGGGTCGTCGGGGGAGGGGCGGCCGAGGGCGACGGTGCCGAGGGCGCGGCGGCCGTCCGGCACGCCGAATGCGTCGAGCACGGCGCGCTCGTGGTCGAACACACCGAAGAGCAGGGCCCCGAGACCCTCGTCGACCGCGGCCAGGAGCAGGTTCTCGACCGCCGCCCCCCCGTCGACCCACCAGTAGGGCACCGGCCAGGCGTCGACCGAGTCGAGCCCGGCCGCGGCCTTGTCCGGCTCCGCGTAGCGGGTGGCGTACGCCGCCGGATCAACGACCGGGATGACCAGGACCGGCGCCTCGAACAGCCCCTGCCACCGGAACGCGGCGCGCTCGGCCGGCTCGGGGAGCGTCAGGTCCCAGTACCGGCTCGTCTGCGCGTCCCCCTCGAGCACGAGCAGGTCGAGCCCCTGGGCGTGGCCGGCGGACGGCCCTCGAGCGGCGGCGGCGAGCACCCGTTCCAGCACGTCGGGGGCGACGGGTTCGGGCCGGAACGCCCGCACCATCCGCCGCCGGCGCAGGACCTCGGAGAGCTCCACGCCGCCACCCTCCCACGTGGAGGGCGTGGCGGCTCAGGGGAGCTGGGCGAGCAGGTCCTCGACGGTCTCGACGGGTCGGCGGCAGGCGTAGCCCTCGCACACGTAGGCGAAGCCGTCCGGGCGGCCCTCCCAGAGGGGGGAGGCGGTGCGCTCGCCCCAGGCGAGGACGGCCCCCGGGAGCCAGCGGCGCTGCACGGCCTCGACGAGGTCAGACCGGTCGCCGGTGACGACGACCTCCGTCGATGCGCCGGCGATGACGTCGGCAGCGGCGAGCAGGTTGGCGAACGCGGTGGGGTGCTGGAGGACGGGACCGGCGAGGCGGGAGAGGATGGCCCGGGCGGCGCCGTCGAAGCGGTCCTCGCCGGTCAGCGCGGCGAGGCGAGCGAGGGCGAGGGCGGCGTTGCTGTTGGCGGCAGGCGTGGCGTTGTCGAGGAGGTCCTGCTGGCGGGCGATGAGCGCCTCGGCGTCGTGGCCAGTGGTGAACAGCCCGCCGGTCTCCTCGTCCCAGAACAGGTCGAGGAGGGCGTGAGCCGTCGTCGTCGCCACCTCGGTCCAGCGCGCCTCTCCGGTGAGCTCGCCGAGGCGGGTGAAGGCGTCGACGAGGGCGGCGTGGTCGGCTGCGTAGGCGAGGTGGCGGGCGCCCGCCTCCTCCTGCCAGGCCCGCAGCCAGCGGCCGTCGTCTCGGCGCAGGTGCGTCAGGAGGTGCTCGCCGCAGGCGACGGCCGCCGCCCGCCAGAGCTCGTCTCCGGTCGCGGCGGCCGCTTCGGCGAGGACGGAGAGGAACAGCCCGTTCCACTCGGTGAGGACCTTGTCGTCGAGGCCGGGCCGGACCCGCCGCTCCCGAGCCTCGAACAGTGCCGCCCGCGCCCGCTCGACCGCCGGTGGCCGGGCGAGATCGCCCCGGACCGGGCGGTGGAGGATGTTGGAGCCCTCGAAGTTGCCGGACGGGGTGACGCCGTACCAGCCGATGGCGCCCTCGGCCGCCTCGCGGTCGTCTCCGAGCACGTCGCGGATCTCAGCGGCCTTCCAGACGTAGAACTTGCCCTCCTCGCCCTCGGAGTCGGCGTCCTCCGCCGAGTACAGGCCTCCGTCGGGGTGACGGAGGTCCCGCAGGACGTAGCCGATCGTCTCGTCGAGCACCTGGCGGTACCGGTCCTCCCCGGTCACCTGCCATGCGTGGAGGTAGGCGCGGGCGAGCAGCGCCTGGTCGTAGAGCATCTTCTCGAAGTGGGGGACCATCCAGAACGCGTCGACGGAGTAGCGGGCGAACCCGCCGCCGACGTGGTCGTAGATGCCGCCCGACGCCATGGCGTCGAGGGACGTCGTCACCATTCCGAGCGGGTCGGCGTCCTGCGTGCCCTCTCCCTGCGTGCCCGCGCCACGGACGTGGAGACGCAGGAGCAGGTCGAGCGTCATGGCCTGGGGGAACTTCGGCGCCTTCCCGAACCCGCCCCACTCGCCGTCGAAGTCAGCGGTCACGGTCGCCGGGACGGTGGCGAGGGCCTCCCGCCCCGGGAGGTTGCCGCCCGAACCTGCGATCGCCCTTTGTTGCAGGGCGCTGGTGAGCTGCTCCGCCTCGCCGAGGATCTCGTCGCGCCGTTCGGTCCAGGCGGCGGCCACGGCACGGCAGAGGTCGACGAATGCGGGCAGGCCGTGGCGGCTCTCGGCGGGGAAGTACGTCCCGCCGAAGAACGGCTTGCCGTCGGGGGCGAGGAAGACGGTCATCGGCCAGCCGCCGTGCCCCGTGAGGGACTGGACCGCCTCCATGTAGATGGAGTCGACGTCGGGTCGCTCCTCCCGGTCGACCTTCACGTTGACGAACAGGTCGTTCATGACCGCCGCCGTGCCCTCGTCCTCGAAGCTCTCGTGGGCCATCACGTGGCACCAGTGGCAGGCGGAGTAGCCGACCGACAACAGGATCGGCACGTCCCGCTCCCGGGCGGCAGCGAACGCGTCCTCGCCCCACGGGAACCAGTCGACCGGGTTGTCGGCGTGCTGGCGCAGGTAGGGGCTGGTCTCGCGGGCGAGTCGGTTGGTGCCGGGCATGGGGCCACCGTACCGAGGGCCCGTTGGGTCAGGCGCCCGTCGAGAGGAGGACGGCGGGGATGGTGCGGACCATGAGGTCGAGGTCACCGGCGAGGGACCAGCCGTCGACGTAGTCGAGGTCGAGGCGCACGTAGTCCTCGAACGACGAGAGGTGACGGTCAGAGACCTGCCAGGGGCCGGTGAGGCCGGGCTTGGCCTTCAGCCGCCCCGCGGTGCGGGTATCGTAGGCGGCCACCTCGGAGGGCAGCGCCGGGCGGGGCCCGACCAGGCTCATCTCGCCGCGCAGCACGTTGAACAGCTGGGGGACCTCGTCGAGGCTGTAGCGGCGCAACCAGGAGCCGATGCCGGTGATCCGGGGGTCGTCGGCCACCTTGAACAGCAGCCCGTCGGCCTCGTTGGCCTCCTCGAGCAGGCCCCGCAGCTTGTCGGCGCCGTCCACCATCGACCGGAACTTCAGCATCGTGAACTCGCGCCCGTCGAGACCGGCCCGGCGCTGGCGGAAGAGGACTGGGCCGGGGGAGCCGAGCCGCACGACGAGAGCGAGGACCACGATGACGGGGAGCAGGACCAGGAGGGCGATCGCCGACAGCGTGATGTCCATGCCCCGCTTGCCGGCCAGCTGCAAGCGCCGCGGGTCGGTCTGCCGGCGAGCATCGGTCGTGGACCCCATCGCCATGTCGTGGCCAGCGAGGGCGAGGTGGACAGGAACGTAATCAGGCCGCCGAGTGAGCACGACCGGTTCTCGACTGTCCGGGTTGGGTGCTTTAGGCGATCAGGGCAGTGTTGATGCAACTTTGTCGGAACCGGCCCCGGTGGCAGACCCCGCTAGCGCCGACCACGTCAACCCTCGTAGGCCAGCTGGAGGCGGCGGGCTTGGTCGACGGGGAACGCTGCGGTCGCTGCGCGGCCCGATGGCTCGAGACCTCCGGTCGTCTCGGTGATCCGTGCGCCACCCTCCAGCGTGACGCTCATCGTCATCTCGTCGGGGCGAACCGTGGGCTGGCGCAGGACGTCGAGCTGGTAGCCGGGGGCGCCGGCGTAGCGGCCTCGGAGGGTGACGCGGACCTCGGCGGTGGTGCCGGCGGGGATGTCGAGGAGCGCGGAGTACACCCGGCGGTCGAGCTCCTCGGCTGACTCCAGAAGCAACGGCTCGCTGCCGAGGGTGGCGCCCGTCATCTCCCACCGCGTGTAGATCGACAGGAACAGCCGGTTGTCACCCGCCTCGGTGGGGCGTGACATCGGCAGGTACGGACCGATGACGTAGGCGGGCAGCCCTGACGACGGTGATGCGTTCTCGAGCTCGATGTCGAGGGTCGCCTCGGCCCGGCCGGTCGCCGGGTCGAGGC
>JBBDQT010000236.1:0-15120 GCA_040905815.1 Acidimicrobiales bacterium | reverse complement strand
AGCAGGTCGCCGACCGCCTCGACGTCCCGCTCGGCCCCGTGGCCCTCCACCTCGCTGAGCTCGAGCGCCTGGAGCTCGTCGCCCGCACCGGCGCCTGGTACACCCGCCTCGCCCCCGCACGGCGATGACCGGCACGGCCCTCGGCCATCTGGGAAGCGACCTCGACCCGCCCGCGCACGGGCGTCGGCCGGGGTGCCAGGCCAGCGATGGCGCGCCACGCCGGCGGTCCGCCGTTACCGTTCCTCCGTGGGTTGGGAGCTGGACACCTTCACGAGGTCGCTCACCTCCGCGGCACCGACCACCGTCACCGCCTACCGGAGCGACCTCGACGCGTTCGTCGAGTGGGCCGCCAGGTCGGGCATCGACGGCCCCGAGACGGTCGACCGCCTCGTGTTGCGCCGGTACATGGCGTTTCTCGCCATCCGCCGGTACGCCAAGCGCACCGTGGCCCGCAAGGCCTCGTCCATCCGCCGGTACTTCGCCTGGGCGGCCCGCACCGGACGGCTGCCGGCCGATCCCGCGGCAGGGCTCTCCGCTCCCTCCGGCGGCGGGCGCCTGCCCCGGGTGCTGCGGGCAGACGAGCTCACCGGGCTGCTCGACGAGCCGCCGGCCGCGGTCGACGCCGACCCTGCCGCGGTCCGCCTCCGTGACGACGCCGTCCTCGAGCTGCTCTACGGCAGCGGTCTGCGCGTCGCGGAGCTGTGCGGCCTCACGCCGGGCGACGTCGACCTCGACCGCCGCCTCGTCACGGTCTGGGGCAAGGGCTCCAAGCAGCGCCAGGTGCCGATCAGCGGTCCCGCCGCCGAGGCCGTCCGCGGCTGGTGCGACCGTGGTCGTGGCGAGCTCGCCGACGGGCGGACGCCGCCAGACGCGCTGTTCGTGAACCGGCTCGGGAGGCGCCTCGGGCCTCGGGACGTGCGGCGGATCATCGACCACCGAGCGGTGGCGCCGACCCACCCGCACGCTCTCCGCCACACCTACGCGACCCATCTCCTCGACGGTGGTGCGGACCTGAGGGCGGTGCAGGAGCTGCTCGGCCACGCCGACCTTTCGACGACCCAGCACTACACTCACGTGAGCAAGGAGCGGCTGCGCTCCGTGCACGAGGCCACCCACCCTCGCGCCAGGCCGACGACCGAGGATCGCTGATGGAGCTCGAGGAGCAAGCTGAGGTCGACAGGCTCTGGGGCGCCTACAAGGCGTCCGGCGCCGCACCGGACCGTGACCGGTTGATCCTCCACTACTCGCCGCTCGTGAAGTACGTCGCTGGCCGCGTCGCGGTGGGCCTCCCCCAGAACGTCGAGCAGTCCGACCTCGTCAGCTACGGCATCTTCGGCCTCATCGACGCCATCGAGAAGTTCGACCTCGAGCGCGGCTACAAGTTCGAGACGTACGCGATCGCCCGCATCAAGGGTGCGATCCTCGACGAGCTCCGCTCGATCGACTGGGTGCCGCGCTCGGTGCGGTCCAAGGCCCGTGCCATCGAGAAGGCCTACGCCAAGCTCGAGTCCATCCACCACCGCAGCCCCTCTGACGCCGAGCTCGCCGAGGAGCTCGACATGACAGAGCCCCAGCTCCAGAGCGCACTGAGCCAGATCAGCTTCATCGGCCTCGTGGCCCTCGACGAGATGCTCTCGGTCGGCGGTGAGCGGGGCGAGTCCCTCACGCTCGGCGACACTGTGGCGGACAGCGGCGAGGGTCCCGTGCAGGCCTATGAGGTGGAGGAGATGCGCCAGATCCTCGCCCAGGCCATCACCCGCATGCCCGAGCGGGAGAAGATCGTCTTGACCCTCTACTACTACGAGGGCATGACGCTCGCGGAGATCGGCGAGGTCCTCGGGGTCACCGAGAGCCGGGTCTGCCAGATCCACACCAAGGCCGTCATCCACCTCCGATCCAAGATCCTCGCCTCCGAGCGCGAGCCGGCCTGAGCCTCCACCAGAAGGCCCTTCCCCGGGTCCCTCGCCGGCGGTAGCGTTCGGCACCGGCGGCCTCCCGCCGGCGCACCACCATCCCTGCCCCTGACGTCGCTTCCCCTCACGTTGTGCTCCGCGCTCCGAGGGGGAGCCCATGCGCCGCCCGCATCCCGGGCCCGGCCGCCGCCAGCGGGCCGCGGCCGTCCTGCTCGTCGTGGCGTGCCTCGGCACGGCCGTGCCGCCCGTGGCCGCCGAGGCGACCGCCCCGTACGCCCCGCCGGTCGAAGCTCCCGTCAGCGACCCGTTCCGGGAGCCGGCGAGCCCGTACGCCGCCGGCAACCGTGGCCTCGACTACGAGACCGCCCCCGGTACCGAGGTGCGGGCGGCCGCGCCCGGTGAGGTCACCTTCGCCGGCCAGGTCGGCGGCGGCCTCCACGTCGTCGTCCTGCACCCCGACGGCCTCCGCACGAGCTACTCGTTCCTCGCCGCCGTCGCCGTCAGGCGCGGCCAGGTCGTCGGTCGGGGAGAGGTCGTCGGGACGAGCGGCGCGTCTGTCCACTTCGGAGCGCGGGCGGGGGAGCGCTACGTCGACCCGGCGCTCCTCCTGCGGGGCGGGCCCGTCGAGATCCACCTCATCCCCATCGAGGACCGGGCGCCGAAGCCGGTGGCGACCGAGCGGCGATGGTTGCAGAAGACGCTCGCACGCTCCGGTGCGCTGGCGGACGCGGCAGGGGCGGTCGCGGCTTGGCTCGCCGATCGGAGCGCCGGCGCCGCGGTGGCGACGGCACGGCGGCGCCTCGTCGGTCCGGTGCTGGTCGCCCGGGCGCTCGCCGAGGCTCGCCGGGGCTTCCGCGAGCTCGCTGACGACCAGGAGGGCTGCACCCCCGCGGCCGCTCCGCCGCCGCCTCGACCTCCGGAGCGCCGCATCGTGGTGCTCGTCGCCGGCTACGGCTCGAGCGGCGCCGCCGCCGAGGTGCTCGACGTCGACACCGCCGCCCTCGGCTACGACGACGCCGACCGCGTGCAGTTCTCCTACGCCGGTGGCCGTGTGCCCGGGGTCGGCTCGCTCACCGGCGTCCCCACCGCCGGGTACGGGCCTGCGGATTCGATGGGCGACCTCCGGGAGGCGGGAGAGCGGCTGCGCTCGCTCCTCGCTGGCATCGCCGACGCCCACCCCGGGGTCGCGGTCGACGTCGTCGCACACTCCCAGGGCGGCATCGTCGCCCGGGCGGCGCTCGCCGAGCCGGTGGCCGGCCTCCCGGTGGAGCGCCTCGTCACCCTCGGCTCCCCCCACCGGGGCGCCCCGCTCGCCACGTTGGCGCGCCAGCTCGGCCTCGTCGACGGCGACAGCGTGCTCGCGGACGGGGTGACGGGCGCCACCGGGGGAGGGGTGGAGCCAGCCGCCCCGGCCGTCGCCCAGCTCGCGGAGGGCTCGTCCCTCCTCGAGTCGCTCGCGCGCCGCCCGCCCGGCCCCGAGGTCGCCGTCACGTCCATCGCCGCCTCCGGCGACCTCGTCGTGCCGGCGCTGTCGAGCACCCTCGCCGGCGCAACGAACGTGCTCGTACCCGTGGGCGGGCTGACCGGCCACGCCGAGCTCCCCGGCTCTTCCGAGGCGGCACGCGAGCTGGCCCTGGTGCTCACGGGTGCCGGCCCCACGTGCACGACAACCGCGGTGCTCGCCGCGGGCACCGCCACGGCCGCCGCCATCGCCGCCGTCGAGCACGGTGCCGGGGGCCTCGCCGGGCCCACCGTTCGCCTCGTCGACGACGTCGCCGTCGCCGTCGCCGGCGTGCTCGCCGCGGTGGGTGGCTGAGGTCGGGCTGGGAGGGTCGCGGGGCGGGCCGCTATGCTCGTCCGCTGGTCCGGTGGCACCCCGCCGCCGGCTGACCGACACCTCCTCCGTCCACCCACGGTCGCCTTCGGGCGCGCGGCGCGGGAGCCACCAAACCGTGCACAAGGAGCAACCCATGGCCCCCGTCGTCACCATGCGACAGCTGCTCGAGGCCGGTGTCCACTTCGGCCACCAGACCCGGCGCTGGGACCCGCGGATGAAGCGGTTCATCTACGGCGAGCGCAACGGCATCTACATCATCGACCTGCAGCAGACCCTGCAGCGCATCGAGACCGCCTACAGCTTCGTCCGCGACCTCGTCGCCGACGGAGGCGACATGCTCTTCATCGGCACGAAGAAGCAGGCCCAGGACCCTGTGGCCGAGGCTGCGGCCGGTTGCGGCATGCCCTTCATCAACGAGCGCTGGCTTGGCGGCATGCTCACGAACTTCTCCACCATGAGCACCCGCGTGAAGAAGATGACCGAGTACCAGCGCATGCGCGCCGTCGGCGACTTCGACGCCATGCCGAAGAAGGAAGCCCTCATGAAGTCCCGGGAGCTCGAGAAGCTCGAGCGCAACCTCGGCGGCATCCGTGACATGGCGAAGCTCCCCGACGCGGTGTTCATCATCGACACCAAGAAGGAGCACATCGGGGTCACCGAGGCGAACAAGCTGAAGATCCCGATCGTCGCCGTCGTCGACACGAACTGCAACCCCGACATCATCGACTTCGTCATCCCCGGCAACGACGACGCCATCCGCTCCGGCACGCTCATGTGCCGGATCATCAGCGACGCCGTCAAGGAGGGCCGTTACATCGCGGAGCGCCGGGGCACGGCCAAGCCCAGGCCGGCCGCCCTCACCGCCGAGCAGGAGGCTGACCGCGCCCGCCAGCAGGCGGAGGCCCGCAACGAGGCCGCCCGCCAGGCCGCCGAGCGCGGCGCCCGCCTCGCCGCCGCGGCGCCCACGCCCGCCGCCGCCGAGCAGATCATCGACGAGGCGGTGCCCGAGCAGTCGAGCCCACCCGCAGGCCAGGAGCCCGGTGGTGAACCCACCCCAGAGGTGCACGCCCCGCCGTCGGACGCCGTCGAGGTCGCCCCGGGCTCGGTGCCCGCCGGCGACAACGATGCCGACGTGGCGCAGCGCTTCCCCGGGGCCCAGCCCGGGTCTGCCGAGACGTCGCCGGTCGGCTCGCACGGCGGTGGCGCCTCCCCCGCGGCCGAGGCCGGAGCCGTCGTGACGCCGCCGGACCGCACGGAGCCTGAGGTCACCGCCGACGTCGCCAACGTCGACGGCGCCGACGCAGCCGAGCAGGGCTCAGACGCGGTGCCCCCGGGCCAGACCGACGACGCCCCAGGCAAGACCGACACGATCGACTGATCGCCGGGCCGCGCCTCCACCGGCCCGGTCCGCCACCGCGATCTCGAGACGAACAGAGGGAACGAACCGATGGCAGCGATAACCGCCAAGGACGTCAAGCAGCTCCGTGACGCCACCGGCGTCGGCATGATGGACGCCAAGAACGCCCTCGTGGCGACCGACGGCGACTTCGAGGCGGCTGGGAGGTGGCTGCTCGAGCGGGGCCTCGCCAAGTCGGCCGAGCGGGCCGACCGGGAGAACAGCCAGGGCTGCGTCGCGGTGGCGACCACCGACGGCGTCGCCGCCCTCGTCCAGCTCCGGTCCGAGACCGACTTCGTCGCCAAGAGCCCCGAGTTCACCGCCACCGCCCAGGCGCTCGCCGATGCCGTGGCGGCCCGCGGTGAGGGAGCGGTCGCCGAGCTCTCGGACCGGCTCGACGAGCTGAAGATCAAGCTCAAGGAGAACATCGACGTCGGCACCGTGGTGCGCTTCGAGGCGGCGCCCGGCAACGTGCTCGACACCTACCTGCACCTCCAGGCCGAGCGCGGCGTGAACGGCGTGGTCGTCGAGCTCGCCGGCGGCGACGCCGAGCTCGCCCACGAGGTCGCCGTCAGCATCGCCTTCAACCGCCCTGCCTACCTCAGCCGCGAGGACGTCCCGGCCGAGGTTGTCGCCGAGCAACGGGCGGTCCTCGAGACCCAGACCCGGAACGAGGGCAAGCCGGAGGCGGCCATGGAGAAGATCGTGGGCGGCAAGCTCACCGGGTTCTTCAAGGAGGTCGGCAAGCCCGGCTCCCCGAAGGGCGTCCTGCTCGAGCAGGCGTACCCGAAGGACGACAAGCAGTCGATCCAGCAGCTTCTCGGCGGCGCGTCCGTCGTGCGCTTCGCCCAGGTCGAGATCGGCGCCTGAGCGTCGTGACCGACGGCGACGGCGACCCGTTCGTTGGCTCCCCCCGGTGGAAGCGGGTGGTGCTGAAGCTCTCCGGAGAGGCGTTCGCCCAAGCCAGCGGGTACTCGATCGACGGTGACGTCGTCACCCGCATCGCCTCGGAGATCGTCGAGGTCCGCCGTGAGCTCGGCATCGACGTCGCCGTGGTGGTCGGTGGCGGCAACATCTGGCGAGGCGCCACCGGTGCAGCCGTGGGGATGGACCGGGCCCAGTCCGACTCGATGGGCATGCTCGGCACCGTCATCAACGCCCTCGCCCTCCAAGACGCCCTGGAGCGCCTCGACCAGAACACCCGGGTGCAGTCCGCGGTGCACATGGCGCAGCTCGCCGAGCCCTACATCCGCCGCCGCGCCATGCGCCACCTGGAGAAGGGGAGGGTCGTCATCCTCGCCGGCGGCATCGGAGACCCGTTCTTCACGACCGACACCCCTGCCGCCCTGCGCGCCGTCGAGATCGACGCCGAGGTCGTGCTGAAGGGGACCCATGGCGGCGTCGACGGCGTCTTCACCGCCGACCCAAAGATCGACCCCACAGCGACCAAGCTCGACACCGTCTCCTACATGGACGTGCTCAACCGCGGCCTGCAGGTGATGGACGCGACCGCCATCACGTTCTGCATGGACAACGGCCTGCCGATCGTGGTGTTCGACGTCCTCACACCGGGCAACCTGCGGCGTGTCCTCATGGGGGAGGGCGGCGTCGGTACGCTGGTCGGGTGATCGAAGACATCCTCGCCGAGACGGTCGAAAAGATGGGCAAGGCTGTGAGCCACAGCCGCGAGGAGTTCTCGACCATCCGCACCGGGCGTGCGAGCCCCGCCTTCGTCGAAAAGCTGGTCGTCGACTACTACGGCTCCGAGGTCCCGCTGCAGCAGCTCGCCGGGTTCAGCGTGCCCGAGGCCCGCACGCTCGTCATCCAGCCCTACGACAAGGGCTCCGTGGGGGCAATCGAGAAGGCGATCCGCACCTCGGACCTCGGGCTCAACCCGAGCAGCGACGGCAACGTGCTGCGGTTGAGCTTCCCGCCGCTCACCGCCGAGCGGCGCAAGGAGTACGTGAAGATGGTGCGGTCCATGGCCGAGGACGGCCGGATCGCCATCCGCAACCTCCGTCGTGCTGCTCGCCAGCAGCTGGAGGCGTCGGAGAAGGAGGGCGAGATGGGAGCTGACGATCTCGAGCGCGCCGAGAAGGATCTCGAGAAGCTCACCGCGACGCAGATCGCCGACCTCGAGGTCGCGCTGGAGCACAAGGAGCAAGAGCTGACCGAGGTCTGAGATAGGCGACGTCGCAGCAGCGGCGCGCCCCGACGCACACCGGAGGACTGATGGACGAGCGACCGCCATGGGACCGACCCGACGAGGACGACGACGACGCCGCGACCGACGACGTGCCCCCCACCGAGGGCGTGCGGATCATCGGTGCCGAAGAGGCGGCTGAGGCGGTCGAGCGCGGCAGCGGTGCGCCGTCGCGGCGTGCCGAGGGGATGCCCCGCTACGGCGACCGACCCGAGTCCCCGCCCGAGGGACCCCGTCCCACCCTTCGGTTCCCGCTGGGCGCTGCCGACGATGCCGGCGGCGTCGTGCGCCCCCGGGTGAGCGGCTCGCCGTCGCCTGCCCTGCCGCACTGGACCGATCCGCCCACGGGTGAGGTGCCCCGCATCCTCCCCGACGACGACACCGGCGGCACGGTCGGCGCCGGGGAGGACGTCGACGCCTGGTCCGGTCTGGGTGCGGGTCCGCGCTGGCGCGACGCCGCCCCGGGCGGCTGGGACGACCACGACGAGGGACGCGGCGGTCTCGTCCACGACGAGGAGACACGCATCGGGGCGCTCGATGACCGTGATCGCCCTGCGCCAGACGACTTCTTCGCGTTCGAGGACATCAACGACATCTCCGAGCCGGCGGCGGCGGCCCCCGACCCCGAGGACGAGTGGTTCGATGCCGAGCCCGAGCCCGTCGGCGCCCGCCGGCGCCCCCTGGCAGCCGACCAACGGGCGCCGGAGCACCGGCAGCGCCCCCGCCCGCGGCGTCCCGCGCCGAGCACCGGTGGACGTCCGGGTGATCAGGAGCTCACGGAGCGGGACCTGCCGACCGCCGTCGGGGTGGGCGTCGGCCTCGGCGTCGCCGCCATCGTGACCATGACGCTCGGGCCCGCCTTCGGTGTCGCCCTGGTCGCGCTCATCGTCACCTTCTGCGCCGCCGAGCTGTTCGGCGCGCTCCAGAAGGCGGCGTACCAGCCCGCCACGCTGCTCGGCCTCGTGGCCACGGCGGCGACGGTGCTGAGCGCCTACTGGAAGGGCGAGATCGCCCTTCCTCTCGTCATCTCCCTCACCGTGGTGTTCACGCTCCTCTGGTACCTCGTCGGGGTCACCCGCATCGCGCCGACCACCAACGCCGGCCTGACGATCCTCGTCGTGACCTACGTCGGGCTCTTCGGCTCGTTCGCCGCCTTGATGCTCCGGCTGCCGAACGGCACCGGCATCCTGCTCGGCACCGTGGTCGTCGTGGTGGCGAACGACGTCGGTGCCCTGTTCGCGGGGCGCCGGTTCGGGCGGACGTTGCTCGCCGCCGACATCAGCCCGAACAAGACCGTCGAGGGCGCGATCGGCGGCGCCGTCGCCGCCGTCGTCGCCAGCTACGTGGTGCTCGACCTCATCGGGCTCCACCCGTGGCAGGCGAAGGGCGGGTCCGCCGTCGCGCTGGGCCTGCTCGTGGCGGTGCTCGCACCGGTCGGCGACCTCGTCGAGTCGATGGTGAAGCGCGACCTCGAGATCAAGGACATGGGCTCGATGCTCCCCGGCCACGGTGGCCTGATCGACCGGTTCGACTCCCTGCTCTTCGTGCTCCCCGCCGCCTACTACCTCGCACGCCTGCTCGAGATCGCCTGAGCCCGTGACCGCGGTCGCCGTCGTCGGATCGACCGGCTCGATCGGCACCCAGACCCTCGAGGTCGTCCGGGCCGAGCCCGGGCGCTACGACGTTGTCGCCCTCGGTGCGGGCGGCGCCAACCTCGACCTCCTCGTCGCCCAGGCCGAGGAGCACCGGCCGAAGGTCGTGGCCGTCGCCGACGAGGCCGCTGGGGCGGAGCTCACCCGCCGGCTGCCGTGGTGCGAGGTGCGGGTGGGCGGGGAGGGCGCCGATTCGGCCTTCGCCAGCCTGTGCGAGAGCGCCGACGTCGTGGTGAACGGCGTGGTGGGCTTCGCCGGGCTCCCGGTCACCCTCGCCACGCTCGCCGCCGGGCGCCGGCTGGCGCTCGCCAACAAGGAGTCCCTGATCGCGGCGGGGCCGCTCGTGGCACGGGTGCGGGACACGCCAGGCGCGGAGATCCTGCCGGTCGACTCGGAGCACTGCGCCCTCCACCAGTGCCTTCGGGCCGGCAATGACCGGGAGGTGGCCGCACTCGTCCTCACCGCCAGCGGCGGGCCGTTCCGGGGGCGGTCCCGGGCCGATCTCGCTGCGGTCACGGTCGAGGACGCTCTCGCCCATCCGACCTGGAAGATGGGTCCGAAGGTCACGGTGGACTCCTCGACGCTGATGAACAAGGGGCTCGAGGTCATCGAGGCCCACGAGCTGTACGGCACGCCCTACGCCGCCATCGACGTGGTCGTCCACCCCCAATCGGTCGTGCACTCGATGGTCACGTTCAGCGACGGCGCCACGATCGCCCAGATGTCCATGCCCGACATGCGCCTGCCGATCGCCTACGCCCTCGCGTACCCCGACCGCTCCACGGTGCCCGTCGGGTTGGTCGACTGGGCCGAGGTCGGCAGCTTGGACTTCGAGGCCCCCGACCGCGAGGCGTTCCCGTGCCTCGACCTCGCCTTCGCCGCCGGGCAGGTCGGCGGGTCCGCCCCGGCGTGGCTGAACGCCGCCAACGAGGTCGCCGTCGAGGCCTTCCTGGCAGGACGGCTCTCCTGGACGTCGATACCCGACGTGTTGAAGGAGTGCCTGGACCGCCATGATGGGACGGTGATGGACGACGTCGGCGTCGTCATCGAGATCGACCACCGGGCGCGTGAGCTGGCCCGCGGCGTCATCGAGAGGAGAGCGGGATCGTGATTGACACCGTCGGGGAAAAGTCGAGCGAGCAGGGGAGCGGCGAGGAGCGCCGTCCGGCACCACCCGAGGAACGAGGCTCGGGATCGAGCCCGATGCGCCTCGCCATGGTGGTCGCCGGGACCCTCGCCATCGGCGTGCTGGGCTCGTTCACCACACTTGCTGTGATCGCGGCGTTGATCTTCATGATCTTCATGCACGAGCTGGGTCACTACCTGACTGCCAAGTGGTCAGGGATGAAGGTCACCGAGTTCTTCATCGGCTTCGGCCCGCGCCTGTGGTCCTTCCAGCGCGGCGAGACCGAGTACGGCCTCAAGGCCATCCCCGCGGGTGCGTACGTCCGCATCATCGGCATGAGCAACCTCGAGGACGTCCCGCCCGAGGACGAGGACCGGACGTACCGGCAGAAGTCGTTCCCCCGTCGGATGTCGGTGGCCCTGGCGGGCTCGACGATGCACTTCTTGATGGCGATCGCCCTGATGTTCGGCCTGCTCGTGTTCAGCGGCGAGCCGGCACCTCTCGACAGCGACCGGTGGGCGGTCGGCGCCGTCACGACCGCCAGCCCTGCCGACCGGGCCGGCCTCCAGCCCGGCGACCGGGTCGTGACCGTCGACGGCGAGCGCTTCTCCAGCTTCCCCGACCTCTCGGCCCACCTCAGGGAGCGCCCGGGCGAGCGGGTGGACCTCACCGTCGCCCGCGAGGGCCAGACCGTGCAGCTCCAGGCGGTCCTCGCGAGCGAGCACCCGACGACCGGCGACCAGGTCGGGTTCCTCGGAGTCGGTCCCCGCTACGACCTCGTCCCGCTGAACCCGATCGAGGGCAGCGTCGAGGCCGTGAAGCGCACGGGGTCGACCATCTGGATGTCGTTGTCCGCTCTGGGCGCGTTCTTCTCGCCGAGCGGGATCTCCGGGTACTTCGACACGCTCAGCACGACCGCCACCGGCGACGACCCCGGCGCGCTGGCGGGCGGCGACCCAGCGGACGATCCCGACGCGAACCGGCTGCTGTCGCCGGTGGGAGCGGTGCGGGTGGCGAACCAGGCGGCCGACGTGGGCCTCGCCCCCGTCGTGTTCCTGCTCTTCATCATCAACGTGTTCGTCGGGGTCTTCAACCTCGTCCCGCTGCTGCCCCTCGACGGTGGGCACGTCGCGATCGCGACCTACGAGCGCATCCGCAGCCGCGGCGGCAGGCGCCACTTCGCCGACGTGTCGAAGCTGGTGCCCCTCACGGTGGGTGTCATCGGCATCCTCGTCCTCGTCGGTGTGAGCGCGCTGTACCTCGACATCGCCAACCCCGCCGCCAACCCCTTCCAGTAGGCCCGTGCAGCTCATCTCCGGCCGCGCTCCCCGCCGCCGCACGCGTGCCATCACCCTCGCCCACCCGTCGAACCCGGTGGTGGTGGGCGGTGACGCCCCCATCTCCGTCCAGTCGATGACGATCACCAAGACGGCCGACGTCGAGGGCACCCTCGCCCAGATCTACGCGCTCGCAGCGGCCGGCGCCGACATCGTGCGCTGCACGTGCAACCGACAGGACGCGGCCGAGGGGCTCGCCCAGATCGTGCCCCGCTCACCGGTCCCGATCGTCGCCGACGTCCACAACAACCACCGCATGGCCTTCGCCGCCCTCGAGGCAGGCGTGTCGTGCCTCCGGCTCAACCCAGGCAACATCACCGACCCGACCAAGATCAAGGACATCGCGGCCGAGGCGCGGGACCGAGGTGTGCCGATCCGCATCGGCGTCAACGGCGGCAGCCTCGACTCCAAGCTGTACGAGAAGCACGGCGGCAAGGTCACTCCCGAGGCGATGGTCGAGTCCGCCCAGATCGAGCTCGCCCACTTCGAGGAGGTCGGCTTCGACGACGTGAAGATCTCGGTCAAGGCGAGCAACGTGCCGCTCATGATCGAGGCGTACCGCCAGCTCGCCGACGTCACCGACCACCCGTTGCACCTCGGCGTCACCGAGGCGGGCCCGCCGCCCGCCGGCCTCGTCAAGGCCACCGCGGGGATCGCCACCCTGCTCGCCGAGGGCATCGGCGACACGATCCGCTACAGCCTCACCGCCGACCCTGTCGAGGAGGCTCGCGCCGGGCGCCAGCTGCTCGAGGCGATGGGCCTGCGGGAGCGCAAGAACGTCGACCTCATCGCCTGCCCGAGCTGCGGTCGCGCCGAGATCGATGTGATCCAGGTGGCCAAGGAGGCCATGGAGGCGTTCGCAGACCGGCAGATCCCGCTCCAGATCGCGGTGATGGGCTGCGTCGTGAACGGGCCGGGGGAGGCCCGCGACGCCGACCTCGGCATCGCCGCAGGCCGGAAGAAGGGCCATTTGTTCGTCCGAGGCCAGAACGTGGCGGTCGTCCCCGAGGACGAGATGGTCGAGTCCCTCGTGCGCTGGGCCGACCTCATCATGGAGGAGGGCGTCGAGGGCGCCCTCGGCCGGGCGGAGGAGGGCGCCGCCGACGCGGCCGAGGCAGACCGGGTGGCGCTGCTCGAGGAGCAGGGTGACGACGCCAACGCGAGCGGCGTCAAGGTCGACCTCATCCGCAAGACCGTCGCCGACCACTGAGCAGCTTCTGTGTCTGACGGGTCTCGGGCGGTGGTGCTGGCCTCGACCGACGGGGACTGGGCCGAGGTCCGGCGCCTCATCAGGGCGTACCTCGACTCGCTCGGGTTCGACATCGGGTTCCAGGGGCTCGATCCCGAGCTCGCCGACCCGGCCGGCTCCTATGGTCCGCCGTCTGGTGCCGCGCTGCTCGCCCGCGATGCCGACGGCGCTGCTGTCGGGTTCACGGGGGTCCGGCCGTTCGACGTGTCGAGGAGCGTCGCCGAGCTGAAGCGCATGTACGTCGAGCCCGCCTGGCGCGGCGCCGGGCTGGGGCGGGCGCTCGGCGAGGCGGCGATCACCGAGGCGCGCCGCCTCGGCCACCGTCGGCTCCTCCTCGACAGTCGGGCGTCGCTGGTCGCCGCGTGCGCCCTGTACCGCCGGCTCGGCTTCGTCGACGTCCCGCCGTACCGCCAGAACCCCTTCCCCGACGCCGTGTTCCCGGCCCTCGACCTCTGACCCGGGCGAGGGGCTCGACCTACGGGTCCTCCGCTATGCTCGCCGGGCTGTTGCGTTCGATCTACCGCGGTCTCCGGACCGGCACGACGTGGGCGCGAGCCCACGTTTTTCTTTGTTGGACATGACCCTTGACGTCGGAGAGGAGGTGCCAGAGGTGACAGGTGAGGAGATCTCCACCATGGTGGCACCGCTGCTCGAAGCCGAGGGCTACGAGCTCTACGACGTGGAGGAGACCGGCGGGGTCCTGCGGGTCCTCGTCGACCGTCCGGGTGGCATCGACCTCGACGCGGTGGCCGCCGCCACCCGCGTCGTTTCCGACGCCATCGACGAGGCCGACGCGCTCGCCGGCCCCACGACCCTCGAGGTCTCGAGCCCCGGCCTCGAGCGCCCGCTCCGGACCCCCGCCCACTTCGCCCGGGCGATCGGCACCCGCGTGAGCGTCAAGACGGTCCCCGGCACGGAGGGGGAGCGGCGCTTCGAGGGCACCCTCGTCGAGGCCGACGACGAGAGCTTCACCGTCGAGGCCGAAGGCGCGGTCCCACGCGCGCTCGGCTACGCCGAGGTCGAGCGGGTCCGCACGGTGTTCGAGTGGGGCGGCCAGCCCCGCCCCGGCGGGCCCAAGGCAGGGAAGGCATCGGCGAAGCGCTCCAAGGGCGCCGCCCAGACGCAGAGAGGCAAGGCCAGCTCATGAGCAGCGCCAGCAACGGCAACTTCGAGATGATGGAGGCCCTTCAGGCCCTGGCCGTGGACAAGGGCATCTCGGTGGACTCGCTCCTCGAGGCCCTCGCCAACGCCCTCGTCTCCGCCTACAAGCGCATGCCCGGAGCGGCCGAGGAGGCCTACGTCACGATCGACGCCGACAACCTCGAGTTCCGCGTCTTCGGCCAGGAGCTCGACGAGGACGGCAACGTCACCCGCGAGTGGGACGCGACACCCGAGAACTTCGGTCGCATCGCCGCGCAGACCGCCAAGCAGGTCCTCATGCAGAAGGTCCGCGAGGCCGAGCGTGAGCTCAAGTACGAGGAGTACGCGGGCCGCGAGGGCGACATCGTCACCGGCATCATCCAGCAGACCGACAGCCGCTTCACGCTGCTCGACCTCGGCAAGGTCGAGGCGCTCCTGCCCCAGGCGGAGCAGGTGCCCTACGAGCGCCCCGAGCCCGGCACCCGCCTCAAGGCGTACATCGTCGAGGTCCGCAAGAACCCCCGGGGACCGCAGATCGTCGTGAGCCGGACCCACCCGGGCCTCATCAAGCGCCTCTTCGAGCTCGAGGTGCCCGAGATCGCCGACGGTGTCGTGATCCTCAAGGCCGTGGCCCGCGAGCCCGGGCACCGCACGAAGATCGCCGTGTGGTCCAACGACCAGAACGTCGACCCGGTCGGCGCCTGCGTCGGCGCCCGAGGCGCCCGCGTGCGCATGGTCGTCAACGAGCTGCGGGGCGAGAAGATCGACATCGTCCCCTTCACCGACGACCTCCAGGACTTCGTCATGAAGGCGCTCTCACCGGCCAAGGTGAAGGAGGTGCGCCTCGACCACGAGACCGGCACCGCCGAGGTGATCGTCCCCGACTACCAGCTCTCCCTCGCCATCGGCAAGGAGGGACAGAACGCCCGTCTCGCAGCCCGGCTCACGGGGTGGCGCGTCGACATCAAGTCGGAGAGCCAGCTCGCGGAGGAGGAGGCCGGCTACCAGGGCGAGGAGTGGGCCGAGGGCGAGTGGCGTGAGGACCTCGAGACCGGGGACATGGTCTGGCACGCGGCTGAGGGCGGTCCCGCCCTCAGCGCCGAGGAGTGGAACGCCGGCACCGGTGACGAGGAGCGCGGCGACGCAGCGGCGCCCGCAGCCGACGGAGCGCCCGCCCCGACCGGCGACGCGCCCGCGGCAGGCGACGCGCCCGCGGCAGGCGACGCGCCGGCGGCAGGAACGCCCACGCCAGCGGCAGGCGACGCGC
>JBBDQT010000235.1:0-2475 GCA_040905815.1 Acidimicrobiales bacterium | reverse complement strand
TCGAGGAGCTGGCCCTTGCCGAGGTAGTCGGTGCGCTCGTCGTCGACGGCCATCTCACCCGTCGACCACTTGACCATGCCCCCGTTGAAGACGATGTTCGTGCGCTCGATCGTGAGCGCCCCGGCCCGCTCGGCGGCCAAGATCTCCTTCTCGGAGCGCACGATCTTCGGTTCGCCTGACCACGTGACCCGGTGCAGCGTCCATGCCGGGGTGTAGTCGTCCCGCCCCGGTTCGGTGGCGAACACGGTGGGCTGGTCGTCGGAGGCGTCTTCGACGACGTACGCCGCGCCGGAGAGGCCGTCGCCGGTGAGGGAGGTGAGCTTCGGGACGTGGACGAGCCCCTCGGCCTGGGCGAAGGACTCGTCGGAGGCGTCGGTCCGGACGAAGTAGACGTCGTTGCCGTCGAACGCACCCTCCCGAAGGCGCATCGTGACGAACCCGAACGCCCCCGGCCACTCGTCGCTGGTCAGGGAGAAGTCGACGACGTCGCCGACGACCGCTCGGGCTTCCTCCGCAGCCTGGGCCTCGCTGGTGGTCGTGGTCCCGTCGCCGCCGGCACCGACGACACCACCGTTGTCGTCGTCACTGCAGGCAGCGAGCAGGGTGGGCAGGGCCATGCCGGTCACTCCAAGCGCCACGCCGCGTGACCCGGCGAACCCGAGGAACTGGCGGCGCCCCATGGGCGCCCCCCGACCGATCTTGTGCGATGTCATCTCGTTCTCCCCCTATCGGAAACAGCACGGACCGGACAGGAACCCGGAGACCCGTGCACGCATTCCAGACTTCTTCTCAAAGGCCGGGAATCTCCTCGCGGTCGGCCCGGGTTCCGTGCACATCAACTGCGGCCGACCTCTCAGCGGCCGCAGGGGCACGGCCCGGGCGCCCGCCGCCCCGGGCCGAGCCCGAGGACTCATCCAAGGCCCCAGCGAGCGGACGGCTGCTGCCCCGGGCGGTTCCCCGGCGCGTGGGCACGAGACCTAGAGCACCGATGGCTTGCCATACCTCGTCAAGACAGACGCCGGAGGCTGCTGTGGTGCCGATTCGAACCATCGACGGAGCTTCTGGCGGACGTATAGAGCCGGAGCCGGCGTTCCGGTCGTGGAAGCCTTCACGTAGCGGCAGGGTTCCGGTGGGGCGGCAGCAGCAGGACGACGAGGAGGAGAGAGGGATGAGGTTCGGGATCTGCGGGCTCGGGAGGATGGGGGCCGCGCTGGCGCTCCAGGCGGTGGAGAAGGGCCACGAGGTGGTCGGTTTCGATCCCGAGGGCTCCGACGAGCTCGAGGAGGCAGGCGTGACCGTGGTGAACTCGGTCGCTGCGCTCGTGGACGCGCTCGACCCTCCGCGGGTCGCCCTCGTGTACGTCCCCCACGGCGAACCCACCGACGAGGTCGTGGCAGAGCTCGGTGAGCGCTTCGAGGAGGGCGATGTCGTCGTCGACGGGGGGAACACCCACTGGGAACATTCGGTCCGCCGTCACCGCGAGCTCGGGGAGCGGGGCATCGGGTTCCTCGACGCGGGGACGAGCGGTGGGGTCACCCGTGCGCGCCACGGCGCCTGCTTCATGGTGGGAGGTGACGCAGAGGCCTACGAGCTCGTGCGACCCCTGCTCGAGGACCTCGCTGTCCCCGAGGGTGCGCTGCACACCGGCGCCCCGGGCACGGGGCACTTCGTCAAGAACGTCCACAACATGATCGAGTTCGGGATGGTGCAGGCCATCGGAGAAGGCGTCGAGATGCTCAAGCACGCGGACGCCGAACTCGATCTCGCCGACGTGTTTCACAACTGGAACCACAGCTCCGTCATCCGCTCCTGGCTCGTCGAGCTCATGGAGCTGGCCCTGCGCTCGGAGCACGACATGGACGAGGTGGAGCCGTTCATCGAGGACACCGGGGAGCAGCGGTGGGGCATCGAGTACGCGATGAGCAAGGAGATCCCCGTCCCCTCCTCGCACAGGCTGTCTGGGGGTTCTACGAGTCGCGGGACCCGGACCGGCCGTGGGCGAAGACCGTCGCGCTGCTGCGCCACGAGTACGGCGAGCACGCGCTCCACGGCGCGACCCGGACAGCGTCGTGAGCGGCGCCACGAGGGACGAGTACGACGTGGTCGTCGTGGGTGGCGGGACGGGTGGGCTCTCGGCCGCTCGCGAGGCGGTGCGGCGTGGCGCGTCAGCCCTCCTGGTGCAGGAGGGTCGCCTGGGTGGGGACTGCACGTTCACGGGTTGCGTCCCCTCCAAGGCGCTCCTCGCCGCTGCCGCCCGCGGCGAGTCGTTCGACGATGCGATGGCCGCGGTGCACCGGGCGGTGGAGGCGATCGCGGCCACCGAGGACGACGGGGCGCTCCGGCGAGAGGGGGTCGACGTGCTCCACGGGCGCGGTGTGTTCCGCTCACCGACGTTGTTCGACGTGGACGGCACCGCGATCCGCTCGCAGCGCTTCATCGTGGCCACAGGCGCCCGCCCGGCCGTGCCGCCGATCG
>JBBDQT010000234.1:14103-15244 GCA_040905815.1 Acidimicrobiales bacterium | reverse complement strand
CCCACGCCGCCGCACTTCTTGGCGACGACGGTGGCGACGCGGCTCACGAGGTTGCCGAGGTTGTTGGCGAGGTCGGCGTTGAACCGGGCCACCATCCCCTCGTAGGAGAACTCGCCGTCGGGACCGAAGGGGACGTCGCGGAGGAAGTGGTAGCGGTAGCCGTCGACGCCGAAGTCGTCGACGAGGCGGGCCGGCGCGATCTCGGTCAGCTTGGCCGGGCCGTGCTCGGTCTTCGACAGCTTCTCCCCCCCGAGGAGCAGCCAGCCGTGGACCTGGATGCGCTGCGGGGGCTCGAGACCAGCCGCGAGCAGCATCGCCGGCCAGTAGACGCAGTGGAAGCGGATGATCTCCTTGCCGATGAGGTGGTGCACGTGGGGCCACCACGCGTCGAACCGCTCCTGGTCGGTGCCGTAGCCGATGGCGGTGGCGTAGTTGACGAGCGCGTCGTACCAGACGTAGAAGACGTGACCCGGCGCCCACGGCACCGGCACGCCCCAGTCGAGCGACGTCCGGGTGATGGAGACGTCGTCGAGGCCCTGGCGGATGAAGCCCAGGACCTCGTTGCGCTTCGTGTCCGGTTGGATGGCCTGCGGGTTCGTCTCGATCCACTCGAGCAGGCGGTCCTGGTACCGGCTCAGCCGGAAGAACCAGTTCTCCTCCTTCAGCGTCGTGACCGGCTTGGAGGTGTGGATCGGGCACCGGCCCTCGATCAGCTCCGCCTCGGTGTAGTACGCCTCGCACGACACGCAGTACGGGCCCTCGTAGCTGTCGAGCTCGATGTCGCCGCGGGCGTGGGCCTCGCTCAGGAGGGCCTGCACCGCGACGTGGTGCCGGGGCTCGGTGGTGCGGATGAAGTCGTCGTAGGCGACGTCGAGGAGGTCCCACGTCTCCCGGTACCGGGCGCTGTTGCGGTCGGCCTGCTGCTGCGGCGTCACGCCGGCCGCGTCCGCCGACTGCGCCACCTTGAGCCCGTGCTCGTCGGTGCCGGTGAGGAAGTGGACGTCGTCGCCGAGCAGGCGGTGCCAGCGCGCCAGCGCGTCAGCCGTGATCGTCGGGTACGCGTGGCCGATGTGGGGCGCGTCGTTCACGTAGTAGATCGGCGTGGTCACGTAGAAGCGGTCCGGCACACGGCGATCCTACG
>JBBDQT010000234.1:7576-14003 GCA_040905815.1 Acidimicrobiales bacterium | reverse complement strand
GCCAGCGCCGTGCCGACGTAGATGAAGCCGGCCGGGACCCACATGATGGCGCCCGCCAGCTGCTGGTCGGCGAGAGGGTCGAGGTGCCACGCGGCGGTCGTCGACCGGTAGGCGGGGTACCACGGCGTGCGGGCGAAGGTGAGCAGGAGCGACAGGAACACGCTCTGCATCCCCATCGCGAAGACGAGGAGGACACCGGCGCCGTTCGACACCCGCCCCGCCGCCCGGGATCCGACGACGAGCTGCCAGAACAGCACGGCGGTGACGAGGAAGGAGACGTGCTCGACGACGTGGACCGCCTCGCTCTCGAGCGCGGCGCCGTAGGGCCCGGCCGCATGCCAGAACCAGAGCGCGCCCACGTGGAGCAGCCAGACGGCGGCGGGATGGCGCAGCGGGCTGAGGTTCCGCCGGGTGAGGCGGAACCGGCGGCGCCAGCGGACGGCTGCCTCGCGGACGGCGGGTGGGCTGCCGCGGAGCAGCGCGGCGGACGGGGCGCTCACCGCCAGCAGCGGGGCGGCGACGAGGACGAGCAGGACGTGTTGCACCATGTGGGCCGACGCCAGCGCTCCCGCCAGGGCGTCGAGCGGTGAGATCACCGCCACCGCCACCGCGACGACGGCGGCGACGAAGCACGCCGACCGCCACCGCCAGCCGTCCCTCCGGGGCGCGCGAGCCGTGCCGCGCGCGTGGGCCCAGAGGGCGAGGAGGAGACCCACGATGACCGCCGGGTGGAGGTCCCACGCGCCCCACAGGTCGTGCGGGCGGAGGGGCTCGCCGCCGTGGGCGAGGAGTGCGCTCAGCACGTCAGGAGGGGGGCCGGCACGCCGACGAAGAGGACCATCACGAGGAACACCGACGCCAGCAGGAACCCGGCGAACGCGATGGGCGCGTCGGCGTCGGGCGTGCCGATGCCGTCCGCCGGGCGCTCGCCATCATCTCCCCGTGCGCCCTGTCCCTCGCCGGCACCGCTGCTCTGCCAGCGCCGGTGTGCCCAGGTCGCGCTCACCACGCAGGCGAGCGCGGCCACCGCGGTCGACGCCAGCGTCACGATGTCGGGCACGGGCGGACCGAAGAGCCGGAGACCGGGTCCCGAGCCGGTGCAGCCGGCCTCTGCCACCAGGTACACGACCATGAAGTGGCTGATCCCGATGACCGGCCCGGCCAGCAGCACCGCCCACCTGATCCGGGCACGCCGGTCTCGCGACACGTCGACGGGGACCGGGGTCCCCGAGCCGCTGGTCGTGGCACCGCTGCCATCCGCCGGTCCGTCGGGAGGGGTGCCGGTCACGTGAGGTGTGGTCCGAGGTGCAAGACGCCGAAGCCGGTCACCCAGATCAGGATCGCCGCCACCCAGAACCGGACGATGTTGGCGACGGTGGCGTGGCGGCGGACCGTGTAGTGGCCCTTCACCGCCCAGTACAGCGCCATCGCGCCCATGATGAGGGTGCCGGTGGCGACGACGGCGAGGAAGCCGGTCAGCGTGTAGAAGATCGACCCGTAGGCGTGGTCGGTGCCACCGAAGTCGAGCGCGGCGACGTCCCAGAGCTGCAGCGCGGCACCGGCGCCGAGCAGGCCGATCGCCGAGGCCAGGCCCGTCACGAAGCCCCGCTGGTCGGCGTCGCGGACCCGTCGCAGCGACACCTGGGCGGCGACACCGCTGGCCACCACGAGGCCGGCGGCGACCGAGGCCCACGTGAGCGCTGGTTCGGCGATCCCGGCCGGCGGCCACACCGGGTTCTCGAGTCGGAGGTAGAAGTAGCTCAGCAGCAGGGCGCCGAACGCGATGCTGACGAAGAGGATGGCGAGCCCCATGCCCCACGACGCGACGACGACGCTGCCGGCCCCGTTGACGGGGACCCCGTGCTCGCGCTCGAACTCGTCCTCTTCCTCCACGGTCATCGGCGGCTCCTCCGGCCAGTTCCACCGGATGGCCGCCGCCACCACGATGAGCGCTCCGACGGCGATGCCCCACCGCAGCTTGGCGAGCTCGCTGACGAAGATCAGCACCACCCCCGCCGCCGCGCACATCGGCCAGATCGCCGGTCCGGCGACCCGGAACACCTCCTGGGGCTGGCCGTCGGCCGTGCCGACGATGACCGCCGCCCGCCACCGCAGGGGCCAGGTGGACAGCCCGTGGACGAAGTGCTCGAGGCGCTCGTCGCCCCGGTCCAGGACATCCTGATCCCACAGCGGGTGGCGGCTGCGCACGATCGGCAGCACCGACCAACCGTGCTCTGCAGGCGGGGACGGCACGGCCCACTCGAGGGTGTCGGCCCCCCACGGGTTCGGGCCCGCCGGCTCCCCCTTCCGGTAGCTGCGCACGACGTTCCAGATGAACACGCCGATGCCGGGCACGATGATCAGCACGCCGATGGTCGAGATCAGGTTGTACATCCCCCAACCCAGGGAGTCGTCGTAGGTGTAGATGCGGCGGGGCATCCCCATGAGCCCGACGATGTGCATGGGGAAGAACGCCACGTTCACCCCGACGAACAGCAGCCAGAAGTTCAGCTTCCCGAGGCGCTCGTCGAGCAGCTTGCCGGTGAACTTCGGGAACCAGTAGTAGACGCCGGCGAAGATCGGGAACGCCACGCCGCCGATGAGCACGTAGTGCAGGTGCCCGACGACGAAGTAGGAGTCGTGCGCCTGCAGGTCGAAGGGCACGGCGGCCACCATGACGCCGGTGATGCCGCCGACGACGAAGACGAGCAGGAAGCCCACGACGAAGAGGAACGGCGTGTCCCACCTCGGCCTGCCGTGCCAGATGGTGGCCACCCACGCGAAGACCTGCACCCCCGCCGGTATCGCGATCACCATGCTCGCCGCCGCGAAGAAGCTGAGGACGATCGGCGGCAGCCCCGTCGCGAACATGTGGTGCGCCCAGAGGGCGAACGAGAGGAACCCGATGGCGACCATGGCGGCGACGAGCCACGTGTAGCCGACGGTCCGGTGCCTGGTGAAGACCGGCACGATCATCGACACGATGCCCGCCGCCGGCAGGAACTGGATGTAGACCTCGGGGTGCCCGAAGATCCAGAACAGGTGCTGCCAGAGCAGCGAGCTGCCACCCTGTCCGGGGTTGAAGAACTGGGTGCCGAACCCCCGGTCGAGCTCGAGCAGCAGGCTCCCGATGATGAGGGGCGTGAACGCGAACAGGATCATGAACGCCGTGATGAGCATCGCCCACGCGAAGAGCGGCATGCGGGTGAGGGTCATGCCCGGCGCGCGCATCTTCAGCACGCCGATGATGATCTCGAGGCCGGCGGCGATGGCACCGACCTCGGCCACCCCCAACCCGAGCACCCAGAAGTCGATGGCCAGGTCCGGTGAGAACTCGGGGCCGCTGAGGGGCACGTAGGCGAACCAGCCGGCGTTCGGGACGAGCTGGAACAGCGTGGCGCTGTAGTACACCAGGCCACCGCCGAGGAAGGTCCAGTACGAGAAGGCGCCGAGGCGGGGGAACGGCATCTCCCGCGTCCCGAGCAGCAGGGGCAGCAGGAGGATGGCAAAGCCCTCGAAGATCGGGAGGATGACGAGGAACATCGTCACCGACCCGTGGTTCGTGAACAGCTCGTTGTAGAGCTCCGCGCTGACGAGGGTGTTCTCCGGGACCGCGAGCTGGAGCCGCATCACGAGCGAGTCGACGCTGCCGCCGAGCAGCACGAAGAAGAAACCCGTGAGCATGAGGCGGGTGCCGATGGCGTCGTTCTGCACCGCGGTCAGCCGGCCCCACAACCCGGGCGGGTCGGCCCAGAGCCGGTCGAGCGCCTCGTTCGTCTCCGGCTCGCGGACGGTGGGCGTGCCGGCGTCTGGCCCCGTGCCACCCGCGACGGTCACTCGAGTCCCTCCAGGTAGGCGAGGAGTGCGGCCCGATCCTCCTCGTCGAGATCGGTCGCCGGCATCTTGACGCCCTCCTTGACCGTGTGCGGGTCGGCGATCCACTCGGCCAGCTCCATCGCCGTGTTGCCGGCGGCCCCGGCGCCGATCGTCGGCCGGCTGGCCAGGTGGGTCAGGTCGGGACCTTCGACCCCCACCTCGGTGAGCCCCCGGATGACGTGGCACGACGCACACCGAGCGTCGCCGAACAGCTCCCGGCCGCGCTCGGCCAGTGCTCCCGTCGCCTCGGCCGCGAGCTCGCGCTGGCCCGCCACCCAGGCCGCGAACCCCTCCGCCGGCTCCGCCACGACGAGGAGGTCCATCCGGGCGTGCTGCAGGCCGCAGAACTCGGCGCAGGCGCCCCGGTGCTCACCGGCCTCGTCAGCTTGCAGGACGAGGGTGTTCGTGCCGTCAGGCAGCGCGTCCATCTTCCCGCCGAGCGACGGCACCCAGAAGCTGTGGATCACGTCCGCCGACGAGAGCCGGAAGGCGACGGGGCGGCCCACGGGGACGTGCACGACGTTCGCCGTGGTGACGCCCTCCTCCGGGTAGCGCACCTCCCACCACCACTGGTGGCCGACCACCTCGACCACGAGCGCCTCCGATGGAGCGGTCGTCGGGGTGTCGCGCATGGCGACGACGGTGGCCCCGAACACGGCCGTCACGACGACGAGCGGCAGGACCACACCGCCCCAGATGAGCCAGCGGCTGGGAGCGTCGGGAGCCCGCTCCCCGGTGGACGGATCCTCCTCGTGCCGGCGGCGGATGAGGCTGGCGCCGAGGAGCGCTGCGAACACGACGAACACCGCCAGCCCGAGGGCGAACATGAACCACCACAGATCGGCGATCGTCTCCGCGACCGGCCCCCGAGGTTCCAGCGCGCCGGCGGCGAGCACCGTCACGGCACCTCGTCCGCCCAGACCACGAAGGACGTGAGGGGCGCATCGCCGAAGGTGGTGGTGAAGGCGACATCGGCGGCGTCACGACCCTTGGCGATGGGGACGCGGCCGATGCGGGGGACGTTGTGACGGGCGTCGAAGGTGTACCAGCCGCCCTCGAGGTGCACCTCGAACCAGGCGTGGAAGTCCATCGGCGCGGCGTCCGGCTCGATGCCGATGTCGCCGAGCCAACCGCTCACGTAGCGCGCCGGGATGTTGAGGCACCGGCAGAGGGCGATCGCGAGATGCTGGAAGTCCCGGCAGACCCCGGTGCCGGCGGCCAGCGCCCCCGTGGCGGTCATCGTCGGGCTCGTGTGCGCGGAGCCGTACGACAGGTGCTCGTGGACCCAGTCGCACACGGCCTGCACCTGGGCCCAGCCCGGTTCGACGGCGCCGAAGTGCCGCCACGCCACGTCGGCCAGCAGCTCGACCTCGCAGTACCTGCTCGGGAGCAGGAACGTCAGGGCGTCCGTGGGCAGCGAGAGGACGGGGACCGCTCCCGCTCCCGGCACGACGAGGTCGGCGGCCCCGGTGTCCTCCACGAGCAGGTCGCTCGTTAGCACCACTTGGCCGGCGGGCGCGAGGAAGCGGTCGGCGAGGTTGCCGAACAGGTCGAGGTGGGGCTCGAGGGGGCCACCGAGCGGCGACACCGTGAGCTCGCCCTCACCGGGCCTGATGTCGTCGGCGCGCGAGGGGTGCGGCCGCAGGAGGGCCACCACGGCCACGTCGAAGGGCACCTGGTACGTGAGCTCGAAGCCGACGCGGAGGAGCACGTTCAGCCCACCCGGGTCAGCTCGACGGAGACCGCGAGGCGCTCCGCCCTCCCGCCGCTGAAGATCCCGCGCAACGGCGAGACGTCGGCGTAGTCGCGGCCGCGTGCCACGACCACGTGGTGGTCCTCGGGCGTGGACCCGTTGGTCGGGTCGATCGGGACCCACTCGCCGAACCAGGCCTCGACCCAGGCGTGGCTCTGGCCGACCACGGTGTCGCCGATGGCGGCGTCGAGATCGGGGTGGAGGTACCCGGACACGTACCTCGCAGGCACGCCGAGCGACCGCAGCGCGCCGATGGCGAGGTGCGCGAAGTCCTGGCAGACGCCCTGGCGCTGGTGGAACGCCTCGACCGCCGACGTGGAGACGCCGGTCGCGCCCGGCACGTACGCGAGGCGGTCCCGCACCAGGTCCACGACGGGGTGCAGCGTCTCCGCCGGCGAGGCGGCGGCTGCGTCCGCCGCCCAGGAGGCCACCTCCTCGTCCACCGGGATGTGGGCGGACGGCGTCAGGAGCTCGGCGAAGCGGTCCGCTGCCCCGGTCACCTCGGCCCACGACGCGTCGCCGGCGAACGGTGGGGCCGTGCCTGTCTCCACCGTGGCGGTGCCGATGACCGTGAGCTCTTCATGGGCGTCGTGCAGCTCGAACGCGTGCACGAGCGTGCCCCAGTAGTCCCAGTACAGGTACGTGCTCGCCCGGGGCTCGACCAAGAGCTCGGCCTGGATCGTCGACTGTTGCGGGGTGGTGAGGGGGGTGATCCGGGCCTCGTTGTACGAGGCCCGCACCGGGGCCGAGTAGCGGAACCCGCTGCTGTGACGGACCTTGAGGCGCCAGCTCATGTGC
>JBBDQT010000234.1:1554-7476 GCA_040905815.1 Acidimicrobiales bacterium | reverse complement strand
TGGGGGAAGAGCCGGTCGAGGAGGAGGAACTCGGCGACGAGCGACGCGTCGACCGCCCGCCGGTAGGTCCGCAGGTACGCCTCGTGCGCCGAGCAGCACTTGAGGGTCGTGACCCACCCGGTCGACTCCATGCCGGGGGCGAACCGGGCGGTCAGGAGCCGGGCGGTCATGTCGACGCGCTCCAGGCTCCGGCCGAGGAGCAGGAACTGCCAGCCCTCGTCCCTGCTCATGAGCGAGTCGGCGAGCCCGTTGAGGAGGGCGGCCCGCTCCTTGACCCACTGGAAGAACAGGTGGGGGACCATCGTGGCGGTGCCGGCGCGGCCCGGGAGCTGGTTGTAGGTCGCGTTGAGGGCCTGCCACATCTCCGACGGGATGACCTCCCGCGCCCCGCTCGCGTTCTGGCGGGCGGCGGAGAGGGCACCGGCGATCGAGGTGGGCGACCGGAGGTCGAACGCCAGGCGGTCGTTCACGTACGCCGTCGTCGCCGCCCGATCGCCCTCGGGCTCGGGCGCGCCCATGACGTGGAGGATGTTCTCGCAGCTCACCTGCTCGGAGCCCTCCGGCTGCTCGAGCAAGAGGTGGAAGTGCACGTCGAGGATGCGGGCGGTGTCCTCCGCCCGCTCGATGTAGCGCCCGACCCAGTAGAGCGACTCGGCGATCCGGCTCAGCACGGGTGCCCACCCTGCTGCTGCTGCTGCGCCGGCTGCTCGCCCACCGGGCCCAGCACCGGCGGGGCGCTCACCGGTGCGGCCTGCGGTGTGGCGGCCGGCTTCGACGGGGGCGGGGGGAGCCCACCGGACAGCACCCAGGTGTCCTTGGAGCCGCCGCCCTGGCTGCTGTTCACCACCAGGCTGCCCCGGGGCAGGGCGACGCGCGTCAGCCCGCCGGGCACGACCCAGATCCGCTCGCCGTCGTTCACGGCGAAGGGCCGCAGGTCGATGTGACGGGGCTCGAGGCGGCCGCCGACCTGGGTGGGCGACGTCGAGAGCGCCACGACCTCCTGCGCGACCCAGCGGCGGGGCTCCTCGAGGATGGCCGTCCGCAGCGCGTCGAGCTCGGCCGCTGTCGCCTGCGGGCCGATGACGAGGCCGTGCCCGCCGGATCCGTCGACCGGCTTGGACACGAGCTCGTCGAGCCGGTCGAGGGCGAGGGCGAGATGGTCGGGACGCTCGAGCCGGAGCGTCTCGACCGTGCGCAGGACCGGCTCCTCGTCGAGGTAGAAGCGGATCATGTCCGGCACGAACGCGTAGATCGCCTTGTCGTCGGCCACCCCGTTGCCGACGGCGTTGGCGATCGTCACCTTTCCCGCCCGCGCCGCGTTCAAGATGCCGGCGCACCCGAGGACCGAGTCGGGCCGGAAGTGCAGCGGGTCGAGGAAGTCGTCGTCGACACGCCGGTAGACGACGTGGACGGGACGCTCCCCCGCCGTGGTGCGCATGAGCACCTGCCCGTTGCGGCACACGAGGTCGCGCCCCTCGACGAGCTCCACGCCCATCTGGCGGGCGAGGAACGAGTGCTCGAAGTAGGCGGCGTTGTACACGCCGGGCGTGAGCAGCACCACGGTCGGGTCGGTCACGCCGGCAGGGGCTGCCGCCCGCAGCGCCTCGAGCAGCTTCGCTGGGTAGCCGTCCACCGGCGCCGCACGGTGGGCGGCGAAGAGCTCCGGGAAGACCTGCGTCATCGCCCGCCGGTTCTCCACGACGTAGGAGATGCCCGAGGGTGTCCTCACGTTGTCCTCGAGCACGGCGAAGCGGCCGTCGGGGCACCGGACGAGGTCGATGCCGGCCACGTGGATCCGCACGCCGTTCGCCGGCTCGACCCCCATCGTCTCCCGGTGGAAGTGCTCCGACGTGGTGACGAGGCCGCGCGGGACCACGCCGGCGTCGAAGATGCGGCCCATCCCGTAGACGTCAGCCAGGAACGCCTCCAGCGCGAGCACCCGCTGGGTGACCCCTGATTCGATCGTCCGCCACTCGTCGGCGGCGATGATGCGGGGCACGAGGTCGAGGGGGAACGGCCGCTCCTCACCCGAGAGGGAGAAGGTGATGCCCCGGTCCCGGAAGCTGCGGTCCCGGGCCTCGCACCGGTCGTCGAAGTCGGACTCGGTGAGGGCCCGCAGCTGCTCGTACAGGAGGATGTACGGGGTCCGGGGCTGGTCGGGACCGACGAACATCTCGTCCCAGGCCTCGCCCACGGAGTAGTCGCCGAAGAGATCCCCCACCTCCCCTGTTTACGTGGCCCGTGCCGCTCGTGCATGTTGTGGGCTCCGGGCACCTGGTCGGTTGCGGGCGCGACCCGTGCCGTCCGGTGGTGGTGACCCCGCGCCTCGCCGCCATGATGACGGCGTGGAACCGTCGCCGAAGCCGCTCACGACCGGGCGCCTCCTTGCGCGCGGCATGACGAGGCGTTGCTCGTTCTGCGGGAGCAACCAAGCGTTCGAGGGCTACTTCAAGATGAAGGAGCGCTGTCCCCGCTGCAACTTCAAGTTCGACCGGATCGACGGGCAGCGGGCGGGCGCGCTCGGGATGAACACGATCGTGACGTTCGCCCTGCTGGCGGTCGTGATCGTCGTCGGCCTCGTCGTCACGTACCCGGAGTTCGAGGTCTCGCTCCTCTTGCCGGCCGCGATCGCCGTGGCGGTGCTCACGCCCGTCGTCTTCTACCCGTTCTCCCGGACGCTGTGGAACTCGATCGACCTCGCCATGCGGCCCGTGTCCCCCGACGACGACGTCGACCCCAGGTGGCTCCCGCCCCCGCTCCGCAGGCCCCGCCGCTGACCCGACCAGGACCGATCCGGCTCCGCCGGTCGTCCGGGAGCAGCCCAGCGGATCAACGCTGGGCAATGGGCTAGTGGCGGCCGTAGACCCAGACGGTGCTGCCGATCGGGGCCAGGCCCGCTCCCCAGAGGTGGTCCATGGCGGCGTTCGTCACCCGGACGCAACCGTGGGAGTCGGGGTACGGCGGCACGAAGGACGAACCGTGGATCGCGATCCCGTCCCGGTGGAAGTACTTGGGCCGGTAGAGGCGGCCGAGGTTCCCCGTCCGGACACCGTCGATCTCCCGGGAGATGGTCCAGCGACCGGGCGGCGTGTCTGCGAGGTACTGCCGGCCCTCGTAGGTGTAGGGATCCTCGGTGCCGGTCGAGGTGTTGAACGCCCACACCACCTGGCCGCCACGCACGACGAAGAGCACCTGGCGGGACTTGTCGACCTCGATCCCGTCACCCGTGCCCTGCGGCGTCGGGCGAGCTGCCCGTTCGAGCGCGGCCCGGGTGGCGGCATCGATGTTGCCGTCGGGCTCGAGCCCATGGACCTTCTGGAAGGCGTACACGGCCTGCTTCATGAGGTTGCCGTACTGCCCGTCGATGGGGCCGAGCCAGTAGCCGAGGTCGGTGAGGCGCCGTTGGAGCTCGACCACCTCGGGGCCGGAGTCGCTCGGCCCGAAGGTGGGCCGCTCGCCGTGGACCAACCAGTAGCCACCGCCCCTGCGATCCGCGGTGATCCCGACCGTGAGGGCGCCCGAGCTGCCGTCCGAGGCGACCGCCGAGCCGTGGTCGTCGACGCCGAACGGGTGGACCCGGCCGTCGGCGCCGGCCAGCCAGTAGCCGTTGCCGGCGGGGTCGGCGGCCATCGAGACGACGGGGGCCGGCAGGGCCTGGCCACCGGTGGAGCCGAAGAAGCGTGCGTCGCCGAAGGTGAACACGCCGCCGTCGGCAGCAGTGAACCAGTAGCCGTCACCGCTCTTGGTGGCGGCCATGCCGACGATCGGCTGGTTCAGCCGGGTGCCGCCGGTCGAGCCGTGGAAGCCGGCCGTGCCGAAGGAGAAGATCCCGCCGTCGCGGGCGACGAGCCAGTACCCGCCCCCGCCGGGGTGGGCGGCGATGCCGACGATGGGCTGGTTCAGCCGCGTCCCTCCCATCGAACCGAGGAACACTGCGTCGCCGAAGGCGAAGATGCCCCCGTCCGCAGCCACGAGCCAGTACCCGTTGCGGGTGGCCGTCGCGGCCATGCCGACGATGGGCTGGTTGAGGCGCATGGCGCCGGTCGAGCCGTGGAACCGGGCCGCCCCGTAGCTGAAGATCCCGCCGTCGCGGGCGACGAGCCAGTAGCCGTCCCCGCCGGGCTTGGCCGTCATGGCGACGAGCGGCTGGGCGAGCGCCATCGAGGAGGTCGGCCCGAGGACCGGAGCACCGCCGAAGGCAGAGACCGTGTTGGGCGAGGCGGCGGCCTCGGCGGCCCGAACGGTGGCTGCCGAGTCGTAGGAGCTCTCCTCGGCAGCGGCCGGCGCCGTGCCCGTCGACGCGAGCGAGCCGAGCAGCACCGCGAGCGCGGCTGCCCTGGTGCGGAGCGGTGAGCGGGGGGTGGTTCGCATGTATCCCTCTTGGTCGCGGACGGTCAACCGGTCAGACGCCCGGGACGCCCACATCGTTCCACGGACAGCGATGGGCGACCGCGCGGGCCGGGTCGCGCCACCTCCGACAGCCCTGGACGGGCAGGCCGCTCGTCAGGTGCCACCGGTGCCGAGCGCCAGGTCGTACACCCGCCGCTTCGGAACGCCGAGCGCCTCGGCGACCTCCGCCACCGCATCGCGCCTCGTGGCGCCGTCCTCGAGGCGGTCCGCCAGCGCGGCGAGCACCACCTCGTCGCCCGCCACCTCCGGCTCGGCCGCACCCTCGACCACGACCACGTGCTCGCCGCGCGGCTCGACCTCGGCGCAGCGCTCGACCGCGCCGTCGAGGGTGCCTCGCCACACCTCCTCGTGCAGCTTCGTGAGCTCGCGGGCGAGGGCGACCCGCCGGCCACCACCCAGAGCGCCGGCGAGGTCGGCGAGGGTGCGGGCCACCCGGTGAGGGGCCTCGTACAACACGATGGTGCGCCGCTCGCCCGCGAGGGCGGCGAGGCGCTCCGTCCGCCCGGATCCCTTCCGTGGCAGGAACCCCTCGAACACGAACCGTCCGGTGGCCAGCCCGCTCGCGACCAGCGCGGCGACCGCCGCCGACGGGCCGGGCACGACCCGGACCTCGAAGCCCGCCTGCGCCGCGGCCCGCACGAGCCGCTCCCCCGGATCGGAGATGCCGGGCGTCCCCGCATCGCTGGCGACGGCCACCACCTCGCCCGCCGCCAGCCGATCGAGCACCGTCCGCACCTGGGTCGCCTCGTTGTGGTCGTGCACGGCGATGAGGCCCTTGGCACGGATGCCAGCGGCCTGCAGCAGCCGACCCGTGCGGCGCGTGTCCTCGCAGGCGACCACGTCGGCCTGGGCGAGCACCTCGACGGCGCGCGGCGACAGGTCGCCGAGGTTGCCGATGGGCGTCGCGACGAGGACGAGATGGCCGGGGCTCACCGCAACCCCTCCCCTTCGCAGACCTCGAGTGCGTCACCGGGCCGGAGCCGCCAGCGGTCGAAGGCGCCCGCCTCGGCCTCGACCACCGCCCGCGCCGCCCGGCGCGGCAGCCCGAAGCGCCACGGGGCCATGCGGCAGACGTCGAGCACGACGAGGTCGGTGTCGCAGTAGGCGACGTCGATGGGGAACCGCATGCCGAGCGTGTGGACCGACGCTGCGGGCCGCAGGAGGAGCGCGCCGTCGAGCGAGTCGCGCCCGAGCAGACCGCAGACCCGACCTGCCGTGCCGTCGGCGACCTCGAGGCTCGCCAGCACCTCGCCGTCGCGCAGCAGCCAGGGCACCCGTGCCTCAGACGTTGAAGCGGAACTCGAGGACGTCCCCGTCGGCGACCTCGTAGTCCTTGCCCTCGATGCGGAGCTTGCCGACCTCCTTGGCCCGGTTCCAGGACCCGAGCTCGACGAGCTCGTCCCAGTGGATGCACTCCGCCTTGATGAAGCCGCGCTGGAAGTCGGTGTGGATGACGCCGGCGCACTCCGGCGCCTTGGCCCCCGCCCGGAACACCCAGGCCCTGCTCTCCTG
>JBBDQT010000234.1:0-1454 GCA_040905815.1 Acidimicrobiales bacterium | reverse complement strand
GCGTCCGCCTCGTCGAGCTGGTCCTCGCCGATGTTGACGACCACGAGGATCGGCTTGTTCGTGAGGAGGAACCACGGCCGGAGCGCCTCCCGGTGCTCGGCGGACAGGCCGGCGCGGTAGATCGGCGTGCCCTCCGAGAGGGCAGCGAGCGCGGCGTCGAGGGCCGCCACCTCGAGCGCGAGCCCAGCGCTCTTGTCGAGCTTCATCTGCTTGCGCTGCCGCTCGACCTTGCCCTCCACGCTCGCCAGGTCGGCGAGGGCGAGCTCGGTCTCGACAGTGGCGAGGTGCTCGAGCGGGTCGGTGGGGCCCGTCACGTCGCTGTCGGTGAACGCCCGCAGGACGAGCACGACGGCGTCGACCTCGCGGATGTGGGCGAGGAAGCGGTTGCCGAGGCCCTCGCCCGTGCTCGCGCCTTCCACCAGGCCGCCGATGTCGACGTACTCCGACGGCGCGTAGATCGTCTTCGCCGACTTCGACAGCACGGCCAGCGCGTCGAGGCGGGCGTCGGGGATGGCTGCAACCCCCACGTTCGGGTCGACGGTGGCGAACGGGTACGCCGCGGCGAGCGCGCCGCCCCCGCTCAGGGCGTTGAAGAGCGATGACTTCCCGGCGTTGGGGAGGCCGACGAAGCCGAACCGTTCCATGGCCGAGAGGCTACCGGTGGCCCGTCGGGCGCCGCGGGGCGCCCGACAGGAGCGGGTTTCGATCAGCGGGCGGTGACCCGGGTCCGGCGGTTCGACACCGTGAGCAGGACGAGGCCCGCGGCGAGCAGCATCGCTCCCGCCACCGCGAGGTCCGCCTCCACGCCGGTCTCGGGCAGCCGGGTGAGGGTCCGTGAGGTCGCATCCCCGGGCACACCCGTGCCGGTCCCACCGCCCCCACCCGTGCCTGTGCCGGTGGCACTGCCGTCACCCGTGCCGGTGCCGAGCCCGCCGCCCGGGCCGCCGACGGGCGTGCCGGTGCTGGTGTCGCTCCCGGGGAGCGTGGTCACGGTGGTGTCGCCCGCCACGGTCGTGGTGGTGGTCGGGACGGCCGTGGTGCTGGTGGTGCTGGTGGTGCTGGTGGTGGACGAGGTGGTCGTCGTCTGTGCCGCGCACACGCTCCTCGTGATGTCGTTGGTGTCCAGCGTGACCGCACCGTTGCGGGCCAGGAGCCGGCCCTCGACGTCGGCGTCGGTCGTGGCGGTGATCGAGGTCAGCGCGATGAGCGTCCCGACGAAGTCGGTGCCCGTCCCGAGGGTGGCCGACTCGCCGACCTGCCAGAACACGTTGCAGGGCTGCGCAGACCCGATCAGGAGCACCTCGCTGGTCGACGCAGTCGTGAGGCCCGACCCGATCTGGAAGATGAAGACGCTGTCGGGGTTCCCGAGGCCGTCGAGCGTGAGACGCCCCGTCAGCTGCGCGGTCGACGAGAAGCAGTAGACGCCGGGGACGAGCGTGAGCCCGCCGAGGTCC
>JBBDQT010000233.1:0-2511 GCA_040905815.1 Acidimicrobiales bacterium | reverse complement strand
CGGGGGGACCCGTCCGGCTACTCGGCTGAGGTGTCGGTCGACCAGCGCAGGGCCCACACCGCTCCGAGGGCGACCACGGCGACACCGGGCACGAAGTGCCAGAGCGACGCAACCCACGGCGCCTCGTCCCTCGCTGCCTGGGCGAGGAGGGGGACGTGGGTGGCGACCATCCACAGCCCGGCGAGGGCGACCACGAGGCCGGCGCCGAACATCGCCGTTCCCCGCGCCCGGGCCCCGGCGGCGAGGGCGGCCAGCGACACGGCGAGGACCACGACCGCAGGCACGACGTGGTCGACGACCTCGACGACGGGATCGGTGGCGAGGGCCGGTCCCACGTACGGGGGGATGGAGGCCCAGGCGGCGACGGCGACGCCCACCAGGGCGAGCGGGGACCGGGTCATCGCTGGAGGGTAGCGGCCGCGTAGGCGTTGCTCGTGAGCTCGCACCAGATGACGATCGAGGCGAACCGGGACAGGTCCACGCCCGCCGGCAGCTCGTAGTTCATCGAGCCGGTCGTGGCGGTGAGGAAGCTGACCTGCTCGTGGGGGGCGGCGGCGGCCTCGGGCGTGGTGCGGGGGTGGGCGGCCTCGCTCAGCCAGATCTCGAGGTCGGAGTTGATGCTGACGAAGAAGTCCTCGAGGCGCAGCACGTGGCGGCCGTCGGGGAGCCGGAAGATGCGGGCGGTGCCGGTGCCGACCCGGTCGACGTCGTACATGGTGGCGGTGGCCACCACCTCGGCCCCCGGGGCGGTCATCTCCGGGAGCGGCGGCTCGACGAGGGGCACGTCGACCTGTTGCTCGACGGTGAGCTCCCAGGCGCCGGCCGCCTCCACCTCCAGGGTGTGGGCGCCGGTGCGCACCGAGTAGCCGACCCCCTCCTCGGGGCACGAGCCGGCGCTGGCGAGGCTGCGCAGGGCGTCGCCGCCGGCGTCGACGGGGGTCACCTCGAACGAGCCTGCGCTGCAGCGCCACGTGACCCGCCACTGGAGTGCGCCGCCGTCGACGGTGAACGTCTCGGTGGTGGTCGCCCCCTCACCGGAGAAGGTGGTGACCGCCTGCCACCACGGCTGGGACCGGGACCGCAGGTCGGTGGCGGCGGCCACGCCGGGGTCAGGCACGCCCGCCGGGGACGGCGCCGCCGCCGGGGTGGCGAGGCGGGTGGCGGGGGGCGGGAACCGGTCGCGGAGGCCCTCGACGTTGGCGCTGTAGGCGGCGGACGCGCCCATGGCGACGAGGACGACGGCGCCCACCGCGAGGCGGAGCCGGCCGGGCCGGGCGGGGACCGGCACGGTGCCGGTGAGCGGCGCGCTCACAGCAGGCCGACGAGGAGCCCGGCGCCGATGCCACCGGCGAACGTGCCCGCCATGATCACCGCTGGTGGCCGCCACCCGAGCTCCTTGCGGGTGAGGGCCAGGGTGATGAGACCCGGGGCGGGGGCGGTGAGGAGCACCGCGGTGGCCGGCCCCAGGCCGAGGCCGAGGTAGAGCAGGCCGAGGGCGAGGGGGATCTCGAACAGCGCCGGCGTCTGGAGCAGCGTGCCGACGGTGGCGGCCACCACCAGGGCGATCAGGCCGATGGTCTGGCGGTCCGACAGCGTCTGGGGGGGCATGACGGTGAAGACGATCCCGACCGCCAGCGTGGCGACGAGCATGAGCGGACCGAGGCGCCAGGCGACCTCGGCTGAGTTGCGCAACCAGTCGCGCACGGCGCCGGCGGCGGCCGCGGGCCACGTCTCGGTGGCGGGGCGCGCCACCGCGTCCACGGTGAGGGGCGCCAGCTCGCATCCCACCTCCGCCCCGCCGCCCGCCGCCCAGCGGGCGGCGAAGGGGACGAGCACGAACAGCACCGCCGCCCCGAAGACGAGGCGGGCGATCCCCATCTGCACCGGCAGGGCGGCGAACATCGCCACCACCCCGATGGGGTTGAACAGCGCCGAGCCGACGATGACCCCGAGCGACGTCTCCACCGTCGCCCCGCTGCGGCGGAAGCCGACCGACACCGGCGCCGAGCACGCCGAGCACATCAGCAGCGGCAACCCGAGCACGCCCCCCACGCCGGCACCGACCGCGCCACGCCGGGTCAGCACCCCCCGCAACCGGTCGGTGGGGGCGAAGGCGCCGGCGGCAGCGCCGGCGAGGAGCATGGCGAAGAACATCCCGATGGCGTTGCCGTCCCACAGGTTCACCCCATACGCGAACCAGCGGAACGCGGGCGAGAGCGTCTCCGGGTCGATGACCTGGTTGAAGCCGATCCGGCCCCGCGCGGTCTGGGCCCGGTCCGACGTCTCCAGCTTGAGCAGCGTCGCCAGCAGCCGCGTCTGGGTCAGGAACACCGCGAGGACCACGACGAAGATGGCGATGGACACGACGGTGCGCCGGGACACCAGGGGCGGCCGGGACAGCGGGGCGGCGCCGGCGAGCCGGACGTCGCCCGGTGCAGCCATCGGCTCCATCGAGATCTCGCTCATTCCGTCCTCACCCCCTGCGTCCCGGACAATCATGCCCGACGCCCG
>JBBDQT010000232.1:0-2529 GCA_040905815.1 Acidimicrobiales bacterium | reverse complement strand
ACGCGGCGGGGCCCGTTCGTGTGGCCGCGGGCGAGGCGCAGGGCGTGCTCGGGGAACGGGATGCTCCGATCGAGGCCGCCGACCAGTTCCTCGAGCTCGGCGAGCGACGACACCTGGGCGAGTCGGTGGCGCAGCTCGCCGCCCAGGGGGAAGCCCTGCAGGTACCAGGCCACGTGCTTGCGGAAGTCCCTGGTCCCGAACTGCTCGTCCATGAGCCCGCAGAGGAGGTCGGCGTGGGTCCCCATGGTGTCGAGCACCTCGCCCAGGTCCGGTGGCGCCTGCAGCGGCCGGCCGGCGAAGGCGTCGGCGAGGTCCCGGAACAGCCACGGGCGCCCGAGGCATCCCCTGCCGATGACGACGCCGTCGCAGCCCGTCGCATCGACCATCGCCAGGGCGTCCGCCGCCTCCCAGATGTCGCCGTTGCCGAGCACGGGGGTGGTCGTGACCGCTTCCTTCAGCGCGCTGATGGCGGACCAGTCGGCCTGGCCCGCGTAGAGCTGCTCGGCGGTGCGGGCGTGGAGGAGCACGGCGGCCGCGCCCTCCGCCTCGGCCACCCGACCGGCGTCGAGGAACGTCGTGTGCACGTCGTCGACACCGATGCGGAGCTTCACGGTCACCGGCACGTCCCCGGCGGCGGCGACGGCGGCGGCGACGATCGAGCGGAACAGCACCCCGTGCACCGGCAACGCCGCCCCGCCGCCCTTCCGCGTGACCTTGGCCGCCGGGCACCCGAAGTTGAGGTCGACGTGGTCGACGTCGACCTCGTCGATCAGGTGGCGGACGGCGAGGCCCGTCACCACCGGGTCGACCGTGTAGAGCTGCACGCTCCGGGGGGACTCGTCTCGCCCGAAGGAGACCATGCGCGTCGTGCGCTCGTTGGACTCGAGCAGGGCGCGGGCCATCACCATCTCGCTGACGTACAGCCCGCCGCCGTACGCCCGGCACAGCTGCCGGAACGCCGTGTTCGTCACGCCCGCCATCGGGGCGAGCACGACGGGTGGGTCCACCGCCAGTGGCCCGATGGTCAGGCCCACAGTGACGTCACCTCCACGTCGAGCTGGGCGAGCAGTCGTCGCAGCAGCGGCAGCGACAGCCCGATGACGTTGCTGTGGTCGCCGTCGATCCCGTCGATGAACGGACCCGACCTGCCGTCGAGCGTGAACGCGCCGGCGACGCCGAGCGGCTCGCCGGAGGCGACGTACGCGGCGATCTCGGCGTCGCTCGGGCACCCGAAGCGGACCGTGGTGGCGCCCGCCGCCGAGGCGCTGGCGCCCGTCGCCGCGTCCACCACGCAGTGCCCGGTCACGAGGGTCCCGGCTCGCCCCCGCATCGCCTGCCACCGGCGGGTCGCCTCCTGAGGCGACCCCGGCTTGCCGAGCGCGACCCCGTCCAGCTGGAGGAGCGAGTCGCAACCGATCACGAGCGCGTCGTCCACCCTGCCCGAGACGGTGTGCGCCTTGCGCTCGGCGAGGGCCACCACCGTGGTGCTGACGTCCCCGAGGTCGACGTCGTCCTCGTGCACGCCGCTCACCACGACCTCCGGTGCGAAGCCGGCGCCGCGCAGCAGGCCGAGCCGCGCCGTGGACGCGGAGGCGAGGACGAGTCGGCGGGCGGGCACGCCCCCATGGTGCCCGTGGCGGCCGTCTGCCACCCGCCCGTTCCGGGTGGCCACCCACCTGTTCCGGGTGCAGGAAAGCGTCGGACGCGCTGTGCGCTGCACCCAGAACACGGTCGGCCGGGCGTGCGCGAGGCTCTTGGTATGGAGCTTTGGCACAACCCACGCTGCTCGAAGAGCCGGGCGGCCAAGGAGATCCTCGAGGCGAGGGGTGCGATCTACACCGAGCGTCGCTACGTCGACGATCCGCCGACCGTCGAGGAGCTCGATGGGGTGTGCACCGCGGTCGGCCGCGAGCCGTGGGAGATCGCTCGCACGGGGGAGACCCTCGCCGGGGAGCTCGGCCTCGCCCACCTCCCGCTCGACCGGCAGGCGTGGCTCGAGATCCTCGTCGCCCATCCGGTCCTCATCGAGCGTCCCATCCTCGTCGCCGACGACGGCCGCGCCGTCCTCGGCCGGCCTCCGGAGGAGGTCGAGAGGCTCCTGTAGAGAGCCGTCGATCGCAGAGAGGAGCGGATCCCCGTGTCCGGCTCAGACGGGTGGGGTGCTGACCACGCGGAAGATCGCGGCGTAGTGGCAGATGCCGGCAACGACGACCATCGTGTGCCAGATCTCGTGGTACCCGAACACCCGCGGGCGTGGATCGGGCCAGCGGCGGGCGAGGATCACCGCCCCGACGCTGTAGACGAGGCCGCCGGCGGCGAGGAGGGCGAGCACCGACACCGGGAGCCGGGTCACGAGCTGGGGGATGGCCACGAGTGCCGCCCAACCCATCGCCGCGTACAGGAACGATCCGAGCCAGTGGCTGCCGTCGAAGCGCGCCAGCTTGATGGCGACGCCCACCGCGGCGGCGAACCACACGCCCGCCAGCAACGACCAGCGCGTCGTGCCCTGGAGGACGAGGAGGCAGATCG
>JBBDQT010000231.1:0-15484 GCA_040905815.1 Acidimicrobiales bacterium | reverse complement strand
ATGATCAGCCCCGACTGGTCCGCCGATAGCCTCAGCCGTCATGCCCGCGACGAGCCGTGACGCGTACCAGGCGCCGGCGGGGACCCGTGACGTGATCCCGCCGGAGTCGGCCCGCTGGCAGGCGCTCATCGCCACGTTCGCGGGGATCACGGGGCGGGCCGGCTACGGGCTCGTCCAGGGACCGGTGTTCGAGGATGTCGGGGTGTTCCAGAAGGTCGGGACCAGCACCGACGTGGTCCGCAAGGAGATGTACGACTTCGAGGACAAGGGCGGCCGCCACCTCGTCCTGCGCCCCGAGGGCACCGCCGGCGTGGTCCGGACCTTCGTCCAGCACCGCCCGACCACACCGTGGAAGGTCTGGTACGCGGCACCGAACTTCCGCTACGAGCGGCCCCAGGCCGGCCGCTACCGCCAGCACCACCAGCTCGGCGTCGAGGCCCTCGGCACCGACGACCCCGACCTCGACGTCGAGGTCATCAGCCTCGCCGCCGACCTGTACGCGGCGGTGGGCCTGCGCCGTGTCGAGCTCGCCCTCAACTCCCTCGGGGACGCCCGCTGCCGGCCCGCCTACCGGGAGGCGCTGTCCGCGCACCTGGCCGGCCGCTCGGGCAACCTGTGCGACGAGCACCGGGAGCGCTGGTCCGAGAACCCTCTCCGCGTCCTCGACTGCAAGCGCCCGGCGTGTGTGGCAGCCACGGCAGACGCGCCCCGAACCGTCGACCACCTCTGCGACGAGTGCGGGGAGGCCTTCGACCGTGTGCAGAGCGGCCTCGCCGCGCTCGGGATCCCGTTCACGATCGAACCCCGCCTCGTGCGCGGGCTCGACTACTACGGCCGCACCACGTTCGAGTTCGCGGCGACCGCCCTCGACAGCGCGCAGAACGGCATCGGCGGGGGCGGCCGCTACGACGGCCTCGCCGAGCTGCTCGGGGGACCGCCGACGCCGGGCATCGGCTTCGGGACCGGCATCGAGCGCATCCTGCTCGCCTGTGACGCCGAGGAGGCGTTCCCGGCGCCGGGGGCAGGCGTCGACGTGTTCGTGGTGGACGTCACAGGCGGCGACGCCGCCCGCGACCTGACTGCGGAGCTCCGCCGGGCCGGCATCGCCGCCGACCGCGCCTTCGGGGGACGGTCGATGAAGGCCCAGATGAAGCTCGCCGACCGCTCGGGCGCCCCGATCGCGCTGCTCGTCGGCGAGTCCGAGCTCGCGGACGGCACGGTCACGTTGCGCCAGATGGCCGAGGGCGGGGGCCAGGCGTCGGTGCCGAGGGACGAGGTCGTCGCCGGGGTGCGCGTCGCGCTCGTCGAGGTATCGCTGTGACCGACGGAGCGGAGACCCCCAGCACCGGGGCCACGGGCATGCGCACCGACCGCTGCGGCGAGCTCCGTGCCGAGGACGCCGGCAGGTCCGTCGCCATCTGCGGATGGGTGGCCCGGCGGCGAGAGCACGGCGAGCACCTCGCGTTCGTCGACGTCAGGGACCACACCGGTTCCGTCCAGTGCGTCGTCAACGCCGCCGTCGAGGTCCGCAGCGAGTTCGTCGTGCGCGTCACCGGCACCGTGCGGACCCGCCCCGAGGGCACCGTGAACCCCGAGCTCGACACCGGTGAGGTCGAGGTCGGCGACTGCGAGGTCGAGGTGCTCAACCGGGCGGAGCCCCCGCCGTTCCCGGTCACCGACCGTGTCGACGCCGACGAGGGCCTGCGGCTGCGCCACCGCTTCGTCGACCTCCGGCGCGACCGGCTCCAGCGCAACCTCCGCACCCGCGCCGCTGTGAACCGGGCCATGCGAGCTGCCATGGACCGCCAGGGCTTCGCCGAGGTCGAGACCCCCATGCTGTGGGTGCCCACCCCTGAGGGCAGCCGCGAGTTCGTGGTGCCGTCGCGGCTGCACCCCGGCAGCTTCTACGCGCTGCCGCAGAGCCCTCAGATCGCCAAGCAGCTGCTCATGGTCGGCGGCGTCGACCGCTACTACCAGATCGCTCGCTGCCTGCGGGACGAGGACCTGCGGGCGGACCGCCAGTTCGAGTTCATGCAGCTCGACATCGAGGCGAGCTTCGTGACCCAGGAGGACGTGCTCGGCTTCGTGTCCGAAGCGGTGCTCGACGCCGCCGAGGCCGCCACCGGCATCCGCCCCGAGCCGATCCCCCACATCACGTGGGCCGACGCCATGGAGCGCTACGGGACCGACAAACCCGACCTGCGGTTCGGGATGGAGATCGTCGAGCTGACCCCCGTCTTCGCCGGCACCGGCTTCAACGCGTTCAAGGCCCCGTGCGTGAAGGGCATCCTCGTCCCGGGCGGCGCCGTCGGCCACGGTCGGGGGCGCCTCGACGCGCTGACCGACCGCGCCAAGCAGCTCGGGGCGAAGGGCCTCGTCTGGCTGAAGGTCGGCGCAGGGGGCGCGCTCGAATCGCCGGTCGCCAAGTTCCTGTCCGACGAGGAGCAGGCCGCCACGGTGGCCGCCCTGGGCGCCACTGACGGCGACCTCGCCCTGCTCGTGGCCGACGAGCGCCCCAAGGTCCTCGCTGTGCTCGGCACCCTGCGCAACGACCTCGGGCGTCCACCGGTGTCCGAGGGCCCGTACCGGTACGTGTGGGTGACGGAGTTCCCGCTGTTCGAGGGCACTGACGAAGCCGGGAACCTGGTGGCCGCCCACCACGCGTTCACGATGCCCCACCCCGACGACCTCGACCTGCTCGACACGGATCCCCTCGCGGTGCGGTCGCAGTCCTACGACCTGGTGCTCAACGGCTGGGAGCTCGGCTCGGGGTCGATCCGTATCCACCAGGCCGACGTCCAGTCGAAGGTGTTCGCCGCGCTCGGGATCAGCGCCGAGGAGGCCGAGGCCCGGTTCGGGTTCCTGCTCGGCGCGTTTCGCTACGGCGCCCCGCCCCACGGAGGCTTCGCGGTCGGCATGGACCGCCTCGTGGCCGTCCTGGCCGGCGAGGACAACATCCGGGAGGTCATCGCGTTCCCGAAGACCCAGTCCGGCGCCGACCCGCTCACCGATGCGCCGGGGCCCGTACCCGACAAGCTCCTCGGCGAGCTCGGCATCCGCGTGCTGCCTCCCAAGGCCTAGCGGCCGGGGCGCTCCAAGCGGTCGAGGATGCCCTCGAGGTCGTCGGTCAGGCGCTGGACCTGCGACCCATAGCTGCGACGGGCGACGACCACGCCGCCGCCGCCCCCCAGCCCCGCTGCGCCGACCGCCAGGAGGAGCTCTGCGCCGATCCCGCTGAGGAAAGCGAGCACCGCCCCCGCCGTGGCCCCGCCGGTCGTGGCGCCGGCGACAGCCCAGCCGAGACCGTTGCGCCGTTCGGCCGGATCGGCCTCCAGGCGCACGGCGACACCGTCGCCGGGACAGTCGACGGCGGTCACCACGATGCCCGAGACACCATGCAGGACGAGCCGGTGCCGGAAGTCGAACGTGCGCCCCACGCGCGCTGGGAGGTCGGTGCGAGCGCACCACACGCTGCGCTCGCCCTGGTCCCGCACCTTGCGGAACCACTGCCGCTCGAGGCGCCGCTCGGCGCTGCGGCGCAGGTCGTCGGCGTCCCCGTCGATGTGGCGCTCGGCGACCGCGAGGCGAGGACCAACCCAGGTCGCGGGGGAGATGGGCGAGGGTTCGAGAGCGCCGGCGCGGTGCTCGGCGATCGCCCGTCGCACCGCCTCGGGCGAGAGGCCCACGGCGGCGCCGATCTCCACGAGCGCCTCCTCGTCGAGCTGGACCTGCGGGCCATCCGGCGCCCGTTCGAGGTCGAGCTCGGCGGCGCGGGCGAAGACGGTGGCCACCGCGTCCTCGGGCAGGTCGCGCCGCACGGAAGGCACGTCGGCGGCGCGATCGACCATGACGGGAATCTACCGCCGTAGCCTCCTGCGGTGACCTCGCCGCCTGCCGACGACCTCTTCTCGGCTGCCGCCGAGGAGCGCCTGGCCGGCAGCGCACCGCTCGCCGAGCGCCTCCGGCCGAAGACGCTCGACGACGTCGTCGGCCAGGAGCACCTGCTCGGCCAGGGCCGCCCGCTCCGGACGCTCATCGAGACCGACCGCCTCCCTTCGGTCGTGCTGTGGGGGCCCCCGGGAACGGGCAAGACCACCCTCGCCCGCCTCGTCGCCGGCGCCACCGGTCGGGCGTTCGAGCCGTTGTCGGCCGTCTCGGCCGGGGTGAAGGACGTCCGCGACGTGGTGGCCCGGGCGAAGCAGCGGCTCGGGGAGCACGCCCGCCGCACGATCCTCTTCCTCGACGAGGTCCACCGCTTCAACAAGGCCCAACAGGACGCCCTCCTCCCCGCCGTCGAGGACGGGACGCTCACCCTCATCGGGGCCACGACCGAGAACCCGTTCTTCGAGGTGAACGCACCCCTGCTCAGCCGTTCGACGCTGTTCCGCCTGGAACCGCTCGGCGCAGAGTCCATCACGACCCTGCTCCGGCGCGGTCTCGAGGCCGAGGGCGCGACCGCCGACGCCGACGCCGTCGGGCACCTCGCCGACCGGGCCGGCGGCGACGGCCGAGCCGTGCTCACCGCGCTCGAGGTCGCCGTCGCGCTGGCGGCGGGTCGGTCCTCCGACCCTCACGTGACCCTCGAGGACGCCGAGGCGGCCCTCGATCTGCGGGCGCTGCGCTACGGGCGGGACGAGCACTTCGACGTGATCTCGGCGTTCATCAAGAGCATCCGGGGCAGCGACGTGGACGCCGGCCTCTACTGGCTCGCCCGGATGCTGGCGGCGGGGGAGGATGCCCGGTTCATCGCCCGCCGGCTCGTGATCCTGGCGAGCGAGGACGTCGGCATGGCCGACCCGACGGCTCTCGTCGTCGCCGACGCCGCCGCCCGGGCTCTCGAGCTCGTCGGCCTCCCCGAGGCGCAGCTGAACCTGGCGCAGGCCGTGGTGCACCTCGCGACCGCGCCGAAGTCGAACCGGGTCACGGTCGCCCTCGGCCGGGCCAAGGCAGATGTGGCGGAGCTCCCGGCGGGCGAGGTCCCGATCCACCTCCGCGATGCCCACTACCGTGGCGCGGCCACGCTCGGGCACGGCGAGGGCTACGGCTACCCTCACGACGACCCCCGAGGCTGGGTCGACCAGCAGCACCGGCCGAGCGAGGTCGCCGGCAGGCGCTACTACGAGCCCTCCGGGCACGGCCACGAAGAGGAGATCGCGAAGCGCATGGCGACGAGGCAGAACGACGAGGCGGACGAGCACCAGGAGGACAGGACATGAGTGCCGGCGACCTCGCGGCGGTCATCGTCGCCATCTCCAGCGTGGCCGCGGTGGTGCTGCTCGCCGTGCTCCTCGTCTCCGTCACCCGCACCCTCGCCGAGGTCAAGGTGACCGTCGAGGAGCTGCGACGCCAGGCCTTGCCCCTCATCGACGACGCCGCCCGCACCGTCGCGAACGCGAACGCCGAGCTCGCCAAGGTCGACGAGCTGGTCGATTCGGCGCAGTCCATCTCGGGCACCGTCGACGCCGCCTCGCACCTGTTCTACCTGGCGTTCTCCAACCCGATCATCAAGGCCATGGCCCTCGCCACCGGCACCGCAAAGGCGGGCCGAGCGCTCCGCAGGAAGCCCTGAGCGTGTTCAAGCGCATCTTGTGGCTCATCATCGGCGCCGGGTTCGGCTTCGGCATGTCGTTCTGGGTGCTGCGGTTCATGCGCTCGACCGTCGACCGCTACCGCCCCGAGCGGGTGTCCGCCGACCTCGCCGGTGCCATCACCCAGCTGGGCCAGGACATCCGGGCCGCGGTCGCCGAGGGCCGCCTCGCGATGCGCGAGCGCGAAGAGGAGCTCCGTGCCGACCTCGAAGCCCGACCGGGCGGCCGCGCCGGGCTCTGAGCAGGTCGGGCGCCCGCCGGCCCGCAAGTAGGCTCGTCCCGTCATGGACGCGAACGAGCTGCGCCGCTGCTTCACCGAGTTCTTCACCGCTCGCGGGCACGCGCTCGTCCCCTCCGCCGGCCTGATCCCGCACCACCCGTCGGCCCCGATGTTCACCAACTCGGGGATGATGCAGTTCGTTCCGTACTTCCTCGGCGAGGAGGCCCCGCCGTACCGGCGAGCCGCGTCGGTCCAGAAGTGCGTCCGCGCCGGTGGCAAGCACAACGACCTCGACGCCATCGGGCGCTCGCAGCGCCACATGAGCTTCTTCGAGATGCTCGGGAACTTCAGCTTCGGCGACTACTTCAAGGCCGAGGCGATCCCGTGGGCGTGGGAGCTCTACACCGAGGTGCTCGGCCTCGACGGCGACCGCCTGTGGGTCACCGTCCACGAGAGCGACGACGAGGCGGAGCAGATCTGGCGGGACGCCGTCGGCTTCCCGGCCGCGCGGATGCAGCGGATGGGCAAGGACAACTTCTGGGAGATGGGCGAGACCGGCCCGTGCGGCCCGAGCTCGGAGATCTTCTGGGACTTCGGCCCCGACCACGGTCCCGAGGGCGGCCCAGCCCACGGCGGCGAGGACCGCTACGTCGAGCTGTGGAACCTCGTGTTCCCGCAGTACTTCCGCCAGCCCGACGGCAGCCTCAGCGATCTTCCCATGCGGGGCATCGACACCGGAGCGGGCCTCGAGCGCAACCTGTGCGTCCTCCAAGACGTCACGTCGGTGTACGACACCGACGTGCTGAGCGGCCTCGTCGAGCGCGCCCAATCCGTGACCGGTCGTCGCCTCGGGGACGACCCAGAGGTCGACGTCGCGCTGAAGCTCCTCGCCGACCACGCCCGCACCATCACGTTCCTCGTGAGCGACGGGGTGCTGCCGAGCAACGAGGACCGGGGCTACGTGCTGCGGCGCATCATCCGCCGCGCCGTGCGCTTCGCCCACCTGCTGGGCGTGGAGCAGCCGGTGACCCCACCGATGATCGGCGCCTGCGTCGAGCTGATGGGCGATGCGTACCCGGAGATCGAGACCGGCCAGGACACCATCACGGGCCTCGTCGAGCGGGAGGAGGGACGGTTCCGCCAGACCCTCGAGACCGGCTCGGACCTGCTCGAAAGCGAGCTCGCGACCCTCGGCGAGGGTGACGTGCTGTCCGGCGAGGTCGCCTTCCGGCTGCACGACACCTACGGCTTCCCCCTCGACGTGACCCGTGAGGTCGTCGCCGAGCGTGGCGTCGGCATCGACGACGACGGCTTCGCCGCCGCCATGGCCGCCCAACGGAAGCGGGCCAAGGACGCCCGCAAGGGCGGCGGCATCGACGAGTCGGCCGCCGGGACGTACCGGGAGGTGCTCGAGTCCTCCGGCCCCACGGAGTTCACCGGCCGGGACGAGGTCGAGACCAAGTCCACGATCGTCGCCGTGCTCGACGGTGGGGACGGTGCGGTCGAGGTGTTCCTCGACCGCACGCCGTTCTACGCGGAGTCCGGTGGCCAGGTCGGCGACACCGGCACCATCCGCACCGACACCGGCGTGGTCGAGATCGCCGACACGACCTACGCCCTGCCCGGGCTCCACCGCCACAGCGGCCGGGTCGTCGAGGGCGAGGTCGCGACCGGGCAGGCCGCCACGGCCGCCATCGACGACGACCGCCGCGCCGCCATCAGGCGCAACCACACCGGGACCCACCTGCTCCACTGGGCACTGCGCGAGGTGCTCGGCGAGCACGTGAAGCAGCAGGGCTCCTACGTCGGGCCCGGCTACCTCCGCTTCGACTTCAGCCACCACGAACCGGTCAGCGCCGACCAGCTCGCCCTCATCGAGGACCTGGCGAACGCCGAGGTCCTCCGCAACGACCCGGTCCGCCACTACGAGACCACCAAGGCGCAGGCCGTGGAGCTCGGTGCGATCGCGTTCTTCGGCGACAAGTACGGCGACGTCGTGCGAGTGCTCGAAGCTGGCCGGCACAGCGTCGAGCTCTGCGGCGGCACCCACGTGCGGGCCACCGGCGACATCGGGCCCGTCAAGATCACGTCCGAGGGCTCCATCGGGGCGAACCAGCGCCGCATCGAGGCCACCACCGGCGCCGGCACCCTCATGCTCGTGCGCAACACCGAGCACCGGCTGGCGCAGGTCGCCGCGGCCCTCGGGGTCAACCCCGACGACGTCGTCGAAGGTGCCGAGCGGCGTGCCGCGGAGCTCAAGGCGCTGCGCGACGAGCTCAAGGCGCTGCGCACTGCCGCAGCGGGAGCCGGAGCCGGCGCGCTCGCCGGCGAGGCGGTCGACGGCGTGGTCGTCGCCCGCCGGGACGGGGTTGAGCGGGACACCCTGCGGGACCTGGCGGTGGCGGTCAGGGACCAGCCCGGCGTCCGCGCCGTCGTCCTCGGCGGCTCACCGCCGGCCGGGGGCGTGGCCCTCGTCGCCGCGGTCGTGAAGGACGGCGACCTGAAGGCGTCCGACCTGATCGCCCAGGCCGCCCGCACGGTGGGCGGCGGCGGCGGCAAGGACCCCGTGGTCGCCACCGCGGGCGGCCGGGACGCGTCGAAGCTGGACGAGGCCCTCGGCCAGGCGCGAGCTGCCGCCGGGCTCACGAGCGAGTGAGGGTGATCGGCATCGACCTCGGCTCCAAGCGCATCGGCATCGCGGTGAGCGACCCGTCCGGCACGGTCGCCTCGCCCCACAGCGTCCTCCAGCGCACCGGCAGCCACCGGAGCGACCACCGCGCCATCGCCGCGGTGATCGCCGAGTACGAGGCCGACCTGGTCGTCGTCGGCCTGCCGAGGTCCATGGACGGCACCCTCGGTCCCGCCGCCACCGCCGCCCTCGCCGAGGTGGGCGAGCTCGCCACCTCCGTCGCCGTCCCCGTGGAGACCGTCGACGAGCGGTTGACGACGGTGACTGCCGACCGGGTGCTGCGAGCATCGAACGTGAAGGGCGACGCCCGGCGGAGGGTCGTCGACAAGGTGGCCGCCGCGATCCTGCTGCAGACGTGGCTGGACGGGCGGCCAGACGACAGGGGAGAGGCACCGGATGGGTGAGCTGTTCTTCGACCAGGACACCGGGGAGGAGCCTCTCTGGGAGGACGAGGCGGCGGTCGAGGAGCGCGCCGCGGGCGGCTGCGGCAAGGTCGCGGCGGTGGCGGTGGCGGTGCTGGTCGTCTCCCTCCTCGCGCTCGGGGCGGGCGCCCTGTGGGTCAACGGCGAGATCAACCCGTCAGGCGGGCAGGGTGATGAGATCGCGCTCACGATCCCCAACGGCTCGACCCCCCAGGAGATCGGCGAGCTGCTCGTCGCCGAAGGCGTCATCAGCGACGCCCAGCTCTGGCGTTGGTACCTCCGCGTCAAGGGCGGGGGCCCCTTCCTCGCCGGCGACTACACGTTCCGGAAGAACAGCTCGATGAGCGAGGCGGTCAGCGTCCTCGAGGACGGTCCCGCGCTCGCCGCCTTCTCCAACATCACGATCCCCGAGGGCCTCACCGTCGACGAGGTCGCGGAGCGGGTGGACCGGTCCGATTCCCTCGACGGCGAGCGCTTCGCCGAGCTGGCGGCATCCGGGGAACACCGATCCAAGTACCAGCCCGCCGACGTGGTCCTGCTCGAGGGCCTGCTCTTCCCCGACACCTACCGGCTCGAGGACGGAGAGGACGAGGAGGTCCTCCTCACCCGGATGATCGGCACGCTCGACGGCATCGCCACCGAGCTCGGCTACGACGAGGCCGAGGCCCGCACCGGTCGCAGCGCCTACGAGGTGCTGATCATCGCCTCGCTCATCGAGGCCGAGGCGAAGGTCGACGAGGACCGCGGCAAGATCAGCCGCGTCATCTACAACCGGCTCGACGAGCCGATGAGCCTCGGGATCGACGCCACGGTGTACTACGCGCTCGGCCGGAAGGGGGGCTCGCTCAACCAGACCGACCTCGACACCGACTCCCCGTACAACACCCGCAAGCTCCCCGGGCTCCCGCCCACCCCGATCGCCATCCCAGGGCGCGCTTCGCTGGAAGCGGCCATCAACCCCGAGCCGGGCCCGTGGCTCTACTACGTCCTCGCCGACGCGTCGGGTGTCCACGCCTTCTCTGAGGGCTACGACGAGTTCCTGCGCAACGTCGCCGCCGCCCGCGAGAAGGGGTTGCTCTGAGCCCCTTCGCCGGCGATGATCCGCCGGCTGGCTCCGGACGACTGGCAGAGCCAGATCGTCCCTCGCTGAGCACGTCGGTCACCGGGGCCACTCGCCTCGCCGCGGTCATCGGCGACCCGGTGCGCCACTCGCTGTCGCCGATCCTCCACAACGCCGCCTTCGCCGCCCTCGGGCTCGACTGGGTGTACGTGGCCCTCCCCGTGGCCGCCGGCCAGGGCGCGGCGGCGATCGACGCCATGCGAGCCCTCGGGATCGACGGGTTCAACGTCACGATGCCCCACAAGGCGGCGGTCGCAGGTGCGGTGGACCACTGCAGCCCGGTGGCGGCACGCCTCGGCGCGGTCAACACCGTCGTGCGCACCGCCCGCGGCATCGAGGGTGAGAACACCGACGGCGAGGGGTTCGTGCGGGCGCTGCGCACCGACGAGGGCTTCGACCCAGCCGGCGCCCGTTGTCTCGTCGTGGGGGCGGGCGGAGCGGCTCGGGCCGTCGTGCTCGCGCTCGCCGAAGCCGGTGCCTCCGCCGTCGTCGTCGTCGCCCGCCGCGACGAGGCCGCCCGGGACGCTGCCGCCCTCGCCGGTCCCGTCGGCCGGGTGGGCGCCGCCGAGGACGCCGATGCGTGCGACCTGGTCGTCAACGCGACCCCTGTGGGGATGGTCGACGTCCCGGTCGACCTCCCGGACGGGCGCACGGCCCCGCTGCCCGTGCCGTCCGAGCGGCTTGGGCCCGGACAGCTCGTCGCCGACCTCGTGTACCAGCCGATCCGCACCCCGTTCATCGAGGAGGCGAAGCGGCGGGGGGCGGTGGCGGTCAACGGCGTCGGCATGCTCATCCACCAGGCGGCGCTCTCGTTCCGGCTCTGGACCGGCGAGGAGCCGCCTCTCGAGGTCCTGTCCGCGGCCGCCGTCGCCGAGCTCGCCCGACGCGCCAGTCGCAAGGACTGACAAACTCGGACTGAACTTCGGCCGCCAGCGTGCCGATGGAGACCAAGACGCCCACTCTCGGAGGTCATCCCGTGTCCCTGCAGGGCACCCTCGACACCTTTGCGCTCCCGGATGTCCTCCGGCTCCTCGCATCCACCCGCAAGACCGGCCACCTCCGCCTGGAGGGCAGCCGCGGCACGGGAGGCGTGTGGTTCGCCGATGGCGCGGTGGCGGCCATCGACGCGCCGACGACGGGCTCTCCCGTCCCGGCGCCCCCGAGTGCCGACGCCCTGTGCGACCTGCTGCGCTCGCCTGACGGCGCGTTCTCCTTCGAGGCAGGTGCTTCCAGCCCCGTCTCCGCCGAGCCGGGCGACCTCGGCGACCTCCTCGCCGAGGCAGAGGAGCTGCTCGTGGAGTGGCGTGCCCTGGCGGCCGTCGTCCCGTCGCTCGACTGCAGTCTCGCCCTGCGCCCCGAGCTCGAGGGTGAGAGCACCACGGTGAGCGCGGCCGACTGGCGTCTCCTGGTCGCCATCGGCAGCGGCACCACCGTCGGCCAGCTCGGCGCGTCGCTCGACCTCGGCGAGCTCGCCGTCAGCCGCGCCGTGAACGGTCTGGTCGAGTGCGGCCTCGCGGTCGTCGGCTCTGCCCCCGGCGTCGTCGTGCCGTCAGCACCCGAGCCCGTCGCCGCCGAGGTGCCGTTCGAGGACTTGTTCGAGCTCGATCAGGTGGACGAGGTGCAGGAGCCGGACGGCCTGGACGAGGACACCGTCGAGCCCGCCCTGGCACCGGAGCTCGAGGCCGAGGAGCCCGCACCCGAGCCTGAGCCGGTGCCGGAGCCCGAGCAGGTCGCCGACGCTGTCGTGCGCCGCCCGCTCGCCGCGCGCCCCGCCATGCCGCGTGGCCCGGGCCTCGGCATGCCGCTCAGCGCCAGCCTCGGCGAGCTCGCCTCGCTGGGTGGGAGCAAGCGCCCGTTCCCCGGTTCGTCTCCCCCGGATGAGGTCGACGACGAGGAGCAGGCCGAGCTCGCCCAGCAGCTCGCCGACCTCGGTCCGGAGGCCGTCGCCGCCGTCGTTGCCGCCGCCGCCGACGCCTCGACGTCCGAGGAGCGCGACGCCGCCGTTGACGTCGTCATCGACGCCGTCTCCGACGCCGAGCCGGTGAACCGGAGCGCTCTGCTCAAGTTCTTGTCCTCGGTCCGCTTGTGACGGGCCGGCGGCGGCTGACACCCGGTCGGACCGCTGAGCCGTACGATTGACGACGTGTCCGAACAGGGACAGCTCGAGGCGCTTCTGATCGAACGGGGCCTGATCACCAGCGACCAGCTGGCGAAGGCCACCGCGCACCAGGAGACGAGCGGGCAGTCCCTGACCCGGGTGCTCATCCAGCTCGGCTTCGTGCAGGAGGCGGATCTCGTCTCCACCATCGCCGCCCAGCTCGGGATGGACTTCGTCGATCTCGCCGACTACGCGGTCGATCCGATCGCCGTCTCGATCATCTCCGACTCGCTCGCCCGGCGCTACCAGGCGCTGCCCATCGCCTGGGACGACGGAGTCCTCGTGGTGGCGATGGCCGACCCGGCCAACGTCATCGCCATCGACGACATCCGCTCCATGGCCAAGGCGCCGGTGCGCGCCGTGGTGGCGACGCGGGCCGCGATCGAGGCGGCGATCGACAAGCACCACCGGCTCGACAGCGACGTCGAGGACGTCGCCTCCCTCGCGCTCGACGACTCCGGGGACTACGACGACCTATCGAAGGTCACCGAGGTCACCGAGGACGCGCCGATCGTCAAGCTCGCGAACCTGCTGATCCGCCAGGCCATCCAGGACCGCGCCTCGGACATCCACATCGAGCCCACGGAGCGGGAGGTGCGCGTCCGGTACCGCATCGACGGTGTGCTCCACGAGGTCATGCGCTCCCCGAAGCGGGTGCAGAACGGGCTCATCAGCCGCCTGAAGATCATGGCCGACCTCAACATCGCCGAGCGGCGGATCCCCCAGGACGGGCGCGTCTCCGCCGTCATCGCCGGCCGCCAGGTCGACCTCCGGGTCGCCACCCTGCCGACGGTGTACGGCGAGAAGGTTGTCATGCGCATCCTCGACAAGGGCACCGCGCTGCTCGACCTCGCCGACCTCGGGTTCTTGCCGGAGACGATGGCGCGCTACGAGACGGTGTTCCACAAGCCGTACGGGACGATCCTCGTCACCGGTCCCACCGGCTCGGGCAAGTCCACGACGCTCTACGCCACGCTGAACCAGCTGAACGACCCGGCGAAGAACATCATCACCGTCGAGGACCCCGTCGAGTACCGCCTGGTCGGCATCAACCAGGTCCAGGTCAACGTGAAGGCGGGCATGACGTTCGCGGCGGCGCTGCGCTCGATCCTCCGCTCCGACCCCGACATCGTGCTCGTGGGTGAGATCCGCGACCGCGAGACCGCCACCATCGCCATGGAGGCGGCCCTCACCGGACACCTCGTGCTGTCGACCCTGCACACGAACGACTCGGCCTCGACCCCGACCCGCCTCATCGAGATGGGGATCGAGCCGTACCTGGTGTCGAGCTCGATCGACTGCGTCGTCGCCCAACGCCTCATCCGCCGGCTGTGCGAGCGGTGCAAGGAGCCGTACCAGGTGAGCGCCGGTGAGATGAGCGTGATGGGCTGGGACGTGGAGGCCGAGGAGATGCCCGACGTGCTGCACCGGCCGAAGGGCTGCGGGGCGTGCGGCAAGACCGGATACCACGGGCGCTTCGCCCTGCACGAGGTGCTCCTCGTCGGCGAGGAGACCCGGTCGATGATCGCCGAGCGGGCCCACAGCGAGGACATCAAGAAGCTGGCCGTCGCCGAGGGCATGCTCACGCTGCGCCAGGCAGGGCTCGCCCACGTGCGGCAGGGGTCGACCTCGGTGGAGGAGCTGCTCCGCGTCGTCGCCTGACGACCGGGCCGGCGATCTCCGCTCAGGCGCGGTCGGCGGCGTGCCGATGTCCTCGGCATGGTGAACCCTTCGCGGCGCCTCGGCGAGTTCCTCGTCGAGCGCAAGGTCCTCTCCCGGGAAGCGCTCGAGGCCGCCCTGACGCGCGAGACGGCTGAGGGCCGCTCCCTCGCTGCCATCTTGATGGGGGAGGGGCTCGTCGGCGAGAAGGACCTCGTCGCCGCCATCGCGTCCCAGGTCGGCAAGCCCTGCGTCGACCTCTCGGAGCACGCCATCCCGCCCGAGCTGGACCGCGCCCTCCCGCCGGAGCTGGCCCACCGCCACCTCGCCGTCGCCGTCGACTACATCGGCACCGACCTGCTCGTCGCCATGGAGGACCCGGGAAACCCGGAGGCCATCGCCGAGCTCTCCGCCGCCACTGGGTGGGGAGTCGTGGGCGCGCTCGCCGTGCGCAGCGAGCTGCAGCGCATCGTGCTCGCCATGTACGGACCGCTCCCGGCTGCCGGCAACGCCCTCAACGCGGCGCTGCCCGACGGTGCGCCCACCGCCCAGGACCTCGGCATCGTCGAGGAGCTCCACGTCAACGAGCTGCTGCAGCGCGTGCTCGACCTCGACGCCTCGGACCTCCACCTCTCGGTGGGCTCGGAGCCGGCCGTCCGCGTGCACGGCGAGCTCAAGCGGCTGACCGAGTTCCCGGTGCTGAACGGGTCCGAGATCCGCCGGATGATGTACGCGATCCTCACCCAGAAGCAGCGGGAGAAGTTCGAGGCCGAGCTCGAGCTCGACACGAGCCACTCGATCCCCGGTGTGGGGCGCTTCCGGGTCAACGTCTTCCTCCAGCGCGACAGCGTCGGCGCCGTGATGCGGATGATCCCCTACGAGATCGTGCCGCTCGAGACGCTCGGCCTCCCCGCCGCCGTCGCCCAGCTGGCAGAGCTGCCCCGCGGCCTCATCCTCGTGACGGGCCCGACCGGCTCCGGCAAGTCGACGACGCTCGCCTCCCTCGTCGACATCATCAACAAGACCAAGGCCCACCACATCATGACGGTGGAGGACCCGATCGAGTTCATCCACAACCACAAGATGTCGGTCGTGAACCAGCGCGAGGTCGGCGAGGACACCCAGTCGTTCGCCAAGGCGCTCAAGCACGTCCTGCGCCAGGACCCCGACGTCATCCTCGTCGGCGAGATGCGCGACCTCGAGACCATCCACACCGCCATCACCGCGGCGGAGACCGGCCACCTCGTGTTCGGCACGCTCCACACCCAGGACGCGCCCCAGTCGATCGACCGCATCATCGACGTCTTCCCGTCCCACCAGCAGTCCCAGGTCCGGGTGCAGCTCGCCACTGCCCTGCAGGGCGTCGTGACCCAGCAGCTCCTGCGCACCCCGGATGGCAAGGGCCGGGCCGTCGCCGCCGAGCTGCTCATCGCCACCCCCGCGGTCCGCAACCTCATCCGCGAGGGCAAGACCCACCAGATCTACAGCGCCATGCAGGCCGGCGGGAAGTACGGCATGCAGACCATGGACCAGAGCCTGGCGAACCTCGTGATCGCCGGGAAGATCACCATGGACACCGCCCTCGAGCGCTGCGCCAACGCCGAAGACCTCCGCCGCCTCGCCGGCCG
>JBBDQT010000230.1:0-2537 GCA_040905815.1 Acidimicrobiales bacterium | reverse complement strand
GGGTATCCATTGTTCGATCATGCCGAGGAGGTGTGACACATCGACGGCCTCACGCTTCCGCGACTCTCCTCGAGTCGCTCCGAGCGAAGTTCCGCTAGGTGCTACGGCAGCCGGACCGAGCCGTCTTCCGTCAGCTCCCAGTGGGGGTTGTGGGCGACCTCCCACGGGTGGCCGTCGGGGTCGGTGAAGGCGCCGGAGTAGCCGCCCCAGAAGGTCGCCGCTGCTGGGCGGGTGACGGCGCCGCCTGCAGAGGTCGCCTCCCGCAGCACCTCGTCGACCTCAGCCGGTGACCGCACGTTGTGGGCGAGCGTCACGCCGCCCCAGCCGCCGCCGTCGCGCACCCCGCTGTCCTCGGCGACCAGCTCCCGACCCCAGAGGGCGAGCACCATGCCGCCTGCCTGGAAGAACACCACCTCCCCATCCGGGGACATGCCCGACCAGCCGAGCGCCCCGTAGAACGCTCGCGCGCGGACGATGTCGGTGACGCCGAGCGTGACGACCGAGATGCGTTGCTCCATCCACGCAGTCTCGCCCGACACCGCTCAGCGGGCCAGAATTCCCTCTCGAATGCCTTGCGGATGGCGGACGAAGTGGCTACGATACGAACATATGTTCGTAGACGAACCGGCCAGGGGTAGTGAAGCCGAGGGGCTCTCCCATGGTCCGACGGCTGCCGAGATCGATCGGGTCGAGGCACGGGTGGCTGGGCTCGCCGGCATGCGGAACGCCACAGATGCGGCGCTGGTCGAGATCGTCGCCGACGTGCTCGTGAGCGGGGTCTGGGAGCAGGCGGGCATCCGCTCCCCTGCCCACTGGTTGGCGTGGCAGACCGGCATGTCGCTCCCGTCGGCCAACGAGCTGGTCCTCATCGCCTGCCGGCGAGGGGAGCTCCCGGTGACCATGGCGGCGTTCGTCGCCGGGTCCCTCGCGGTCGACCAGGTCGTGCCGATCGCCCGCCACGTCCCGGCCGAGCACGACGAGGAGCTCGCCGCCTTTGCCCACCACGCCACCGCCAGCCAGGTCCGCAAGGTGGCCCGCGAGTACTCCTTCGCACCCCGCCCGAAGAACGACAAGCCGGACCCGGAGCCCGAACCCGAGCCTCGGCCCGGGGACCGGGACGACCGCAACCAGGTCAGCTTCGGCTACGACGACACCGGGCGCTGGCGCCTCCAGGCCCACCTCGACACCGAGTTCGGCGCCCTCGTGCAGAAGGCACTCGAAGCGTGCCGGGACGCCGAGTTCCACGCCCGCCACCCCGAGGCTGACGACGACGCCCGTCCCATCGGCGTGACCTGGGCCGACGCCCTCACCCGCATGGCCGACGCCTCCCTCACCGGCCTCACCGGCGACCGGCCCGCCGGCGAGCGCCACCAGGTCCTCATCCACCAACGCGCCGGGGACCCCCGGACCGGCAACGGCACAGCCAACGTCCACCTCGGGCCGGCCCTCCCGCCAGACGTGAGCGACCGGGTCTGGTGCGACACCACCTTCCGCTACCTCCTCGAAGACGAAGACGGCGTCCCCCTCAAGCTCGGACGCAAGCAGCGCAGCGCCACCCCCCAGCAGCGGATGGTGGTCGAAGACCGCGACAAGGGGTGCCGGCGACCCGGCTGCGACCAGGCCCGGTGGCTCCACATCCACCACCTCGACCACTGGAACGACGGCGGGTTCACCGACGTCGACCGCATGTGCGCCCTGTGCCCACGAGACCATGACCTCCACCACAAGGGCCTTCTCGGCATCACCGGGAACCCCACCAGACCCGACGGCCTCATCTTCACCGACCACCACGGGCGGGTGCTCCAACCCTGCGGCACGCCGACACCGCCGCCGAGACCCGACGACCTCGACGCGACCCGGGCCGAGCTCGGGCTCCCGCCGCCTGACTGGGTGCACCCCACCGGCGAACGCCTCAACCCGTGGTGGGTCTCCTTCCACCTGCCCGAGCCACCACCACCACAGCCACCGCAGCCACCGCAGCCCGAGGACGGCGAAGCAGCCTGACCCTCAGTCGGCGAAGCGGGCGCGCAGCTCGGGGATCGCTTCGAACAAGACGAAGGAGTCCGGTTCGTCGAGGCGGACGACGACCCCGTCGACGTCGAAGCCTGGGATCGCGACGTGCACGCCGTCGATGCGGGGATCGGCCACCGAGGACCACGGGAGCAGCGCTGCTACGCGACGCTTGGCGTCACGGATGCCCCCGGGCGCCAGCACCACGCCGCCGACGGTGACCTCCTCGCCGTCGGCCAGCCGGGCGACGAGCTCCGCTGACCACCGCGGTCCAGCCACCGCCCGGACGAAGCGCCACAGGTAGTCGGCCGCGTCCATGATCGGTGCCCCTCGCTTCGCGGTGGCCGCGCTCATCCGGGCCTTCACGCTCGCCCCGGACCGGCCGGTCAACGAGACGGTCACCGACGTCGCGCCGTTGCCGGCGTCGGCGTCGGCGATCCGCATCATCAGGTGCTGCAGGTCGTCGTCGGTGAAGCGCTCGCCGTTGAGCGAGAGCCCGCCGGCGTCGACGCGCACCCTCACCTTCC
>JBBDQT010000229.1:0-2546 GCA_040905815.1 Acidimicrobiales bacterium | reverse complement strand
CTTCGGCCCCGCGTCGGATGTGGTTCCGCCTACAGCGGGTCGTCGAAGGCGGCGAGCTTCTGGTTGCGGAGGTTCTCGTCGAAGTCGCTGACGTCGAACAGCTCGGGGTCGAACGGGCGGCCGATCCACTCGACGCGCTCGTCGTGCTCGGGATGAGTCGGGTCGGCGAGGATCGCCAGCAGGTCGTCGTACCCCCAGGTACCGCCACAGTCCTCGGGCGGGCAGGCACGACGTCCGTCGACGCAGGCCGGCACGCTCGTTGTCGAGTCAGTAGGTAGGACACTTTCGACGACGATCTTGTGTCGCCACCAGTCCCCGAAGTCGTAGACGTACTCGAACTTCGAACCCTTCTTGACGACCGAGTCGAGACGGACCTTCGACTCGTCGTTCGTGGGTGGTCCCCAGCCCTCGTCGGGATCGGGGACGCCATACCTCGTGTTGCCGATCTCGAACTCGTGGAGGTGGTAGTTCCACCAGCCGAAGGCGGCCTGGACGACCTCGTGGACCTGGTTCAGCGTGCTGGCGCCGTCGATGAGCACTCGACGCCAGATCGGCGGCTTGGTGTCGTGGAGCGTGACCTTGAGTTGGTACACGTCGCCGGACCGCGCAGGGGTGGTCGCCGCTCGAGCTTCGGTCCCCTGCCTCGGGCGCAGCGGGGTGACCTTCGCGATCTCGTCGGTTCCGCCGACGAGTGAGGCCAGCTCGCGGTCTGGCGAGCCGCCGCGCTTGTCCAGCGGGCCGAGCGGCATGCCAGCGAGGTTCACAGAGAGCTGTACCAGGTCGACCGGCTCCATCCACTGGTGCTGCTCACCGTGGATCGCGAACTCGTTCATCACGCCGAGCACGCTGCGGTCGTTCGTGGGTGCGATCCGCACCTCCGACATCGCCTCGCGCTCGCCGGTGAGGAACGCCTCGTCGACGCCGTGGCGGCGGAGGACCTCCTCGATGGCGGCCGGCGCTCGGTCGAGCAGTGTCGCCGCGGGGGCCAGCTCAATGAAGACGGGCAGGAACGTGCGGGTGTTGACGAGTAGCGCGACCTGGGGCCGCCAGAAGAGCGCCGTGGCGAACCAGTCGCCCAGCTCCGTCGTCGAGACATCGTCATCGGCTGCGGCCAGGCCCTTGACCCGGTCGCGCAGCTTCTTGGTCCCTCGGATCACCAGCATGCCGAGAGTGTTCCATGGTCGTTCCTCCTCTCCGCCGACCTGCTCATCGACGACGACAGCGACGACAGCGACGACGCGACCCCCAGCGTCGCCGTACGGCTGCCAACGGCGAGGATGCGAGCACGCCACGCTCGTGATGCGGGAGGGTCCGGAATCAGGCTCGCGGCGGCGTCGAGCCGGCCGAGCCCGTCAGGGGTTCGAGTAGCTGCGCGTCGGCTCGACGAGCACGGCGCACCTCCGCTCCTCTCGCATGGTCCGGTCGTAGGTGTCCCAGTCGTCGTGAGTCCCACCCGCCGCCTCGAACACCTGCCGGAACAGGCGCCGGAGTCGGTCTGCGTCGACGTTGACGTGCGGGTCGTCTGGACCGATCAGCTCGGCTCGACCCTCGACGGTCATCCACTGCCAGCCTGCCCGCGCGACGACAGCGATCGTCGGGTCACTGCGGAGGTGCGCCACCTTCCGAGTGCCGCCGCGGGCCACGAACCCGACGACGCGCCGGCCCGTCACCGGGTGGAGGAGCGCGCCGGCGTTGACGACGGTGGAGTGAAGCGTGTGGTCGGGGCGGTGCGTCACGACGACGCACAGGCCGTGGTCAAGAGGCACCAGGGCCTCGAAACGTCCAAGATCGATCATCTGCTCACCGACCTCCGTCGACGGTACGACGCGACGGTACTTCGAGGCCGGGGCAGCGAGCTCCGTCCTCATCGCAGCGCCACCACCTCGGCGATCGATCGGGCCGACAGCTCGGCCTTGGTGATGAACCCGGCAGCGCCGCAGCGACCGACTCGCGTGCCGTAGTCAGCTGCCTCTCGGCTCGAGATCAGTACGTGGCAAGACGGCACGAAGGTGGCGCTGGTCGACTGACACGCTGAGGGAGAGATCTCGAGCGGACCGATGACTTCCGTTCGTCCGCTGCGTCTATTTCGATGACCACATCCCCCGGAGATGGAGCACACGACATGTCTCTTCACCCCTACCTGTTCTTCACGGGCACGTGCCGCCAGGCGATGACCCGCTACCACGAGATTCTCGGCGGTCAGCTCGACGTGATGACCGTCGCCGACATGCCCGAGGGTGCGGAGCCGCCGCCGGGACCGCCGAACCCAGACCTGGTCATCCACGCCGCCCTCACCTTCGGGGCCGGGGACCTGCTCATGGCCTCCGACGACCCGACCGGCGACGGTGCCGGCATGAAGGGCATGGCCGTGAACTTGGCGCTCGCCGACCCCGACGAGGTGTCCCGCGTCTTCGACGCTCTCGCCGAGGGCGGCGAGATCCTGATGCCGATGGCCGAGACCTTCTGGTCGCCGCGCTTCGGTATGTGCACGGACCGCTTCGGCACGTCGTGGATGGTGAACGTCCAGGGCGAGGAGGTGCAGGTCT
>JBBDQT010000228.1:0-15863 GCA_040905815.1 Acidimicrobiales bacterium | reverse complement strand
GTGAATCCCGGGGTGCGTCGCGTCACCCTACGCTGGGCGCCGATGGCCACGCCTCGACGCACCACGTTCGACCCGACACGACGCCGGCTCCTCCTCGCCGGGGCCGGCGGCCTCGCCCTCGCCGCGTGCGGAGGCGGCGGCGGGAGCACTGCGGTGAGCTCGTCGACGACGTCGACCACCACCGCCGCTGCTCGCGCGCTCTCGCTCATCCGGGTGTTCTCCCCCGAGCAGCCGGCCGGCGTGCCGCTGCGGCTCCCCCTCGCGTTCGCCGACGCCGAGGGGGTGCCGACCGGCAACGTGCCGCCACGCATCGAGGTCACGGCCGTGTCACCGTCGGGCATCTCGCTCGATGCCGTCGTCGTCGACCGCCACGGGGAGGGCATCCCGTCGCCGTACTTCCCGTACGAGCAGACGCTCGACGAGCCGGGCACGTGGGAGCTCGTGATCGAGGTGGGACCGGCCCGGACATCGACCCAGCTCACCGTCCGCCCGCCCCAGGAGCTGGCGGTGGTGCCAGGCCCGGGTGACAGCCTGCCGTCGATCCCGACACCCACGACGGCCGACACGCTCGGGATCGATCCCATCTGCACAGACACGCCGCCGTGCCCCCTGCACGAGGTGTCGCTCGACGAGGCCCTGACCCGGGACCTCCCGGTGGTGCTGCTCGTCTCGACCCCGGCGTTCTGCCAGACCGCCATCTGCGGGCCGGTGCTCGACCTGCTCGTCGAGCGGCAGGCGCCGCTCGCCGACCGGGCGACGCTCATCCACGCCGAGGTCTACACCGACGACACGGCCAAGGAGACGAGCCCCACGGTGAACGCGCTCGGCTTGCGCTACGAGCCCAGCCTCTTCGTCGCCGACGGCGACGGGACCGTGCGAAGCCGTCTGGACTACACCTTCGACGCCGCAGAGCTGGACGCCTCGCTGGCGCACATCCGCCAGCGGTGACCCGCTGGCGGCGTCTGCGCTGAGGTTCGGGGACTAGCTGAAGCTCTGGCCGCAGCCGCAGGTGCGCTGGGCGTTCGGGTTGTTGATGGCGAACCCCGCGCCCTGAAGCCCGTCCTTGTAGTCGAGGGTGGCGCCCTGGAGCAGCTGGGCGCTCGACGGGTCGAGGACCACGGACACGCCGCTCTGGTCGACCTTGATGTCGTCAGCGCCGATGTCGCCGTCGAAGAACATCTCGTAGCTGAAGCCCGAGCAACCGCCCGGGCGCACGGCGACCCGGAGGGCGAGGGTGGTGTCGCCCTCGACCTCGAGCAGCTCCTTGACCTTGCTTGCAGCGCTGTCGGAGACGGCGATCACGGCTTCCTCCCGGTGTGGACTTCGGACTGCACCGAGTGTACCGGCCCGCTCCCATCACGAGTCATGCGGCCACCACCCCGGCTCGGCGGGGGCACCCCTCGGTCATCGCTGACCAGGCGCTGCCACGAGCTCGACCCGGCAGGGCTGACGGTCGATCAGCGTCCGGAACACCGAGACGTCGAGACCGCCGGCCGCCTCGAGGAAGCCCTCGACCATCCCGCGGTGGAGGTGGCAGATGATCTCGGGGTGGGCGCTGGCGAGGTCGGCGTACGGGCAGTGGGTGAACGCGACCGTGGTGCCGTCGGCGTCGGCCACCGCGGCGGGGTCGAACCCGAGGCGGGTGAGGTCGGCCACCAGCGCTTCGAGGCAGACCTCGGCGTCGATGCCGTCCCCTGCTCCCCCCGTGGCCGCCACGAGCTCTGCTGCGGCGGCGCGGCCCTGGCGCCGGCCGATCGCAGCCGCCTCCTCCGCGGCGGCGCCGGACGCCGCCGCCACGCCGACGAGCATCCCGGCCATCAGCGGCATGGCGGGTGGCTCCAGGCCGAGCGACGGCGCGTCGGGGGCGACGGAGTACCGGTGCTGCGGGCGTCCGACGCCCCCTCGGCCCTCGGTCTCGACGACGAGCAGACCGACGTCGCGCATGCGCTCGAGGTGGGGGCGCACGGTGTTGGGGTGGAGGTCGAGCGACTCCGCCACGTCGGCGGTGGCGAGCGGCCGGGGCGACCTCGCGAGCTCCAGGTAGATGGCGTAGCGGGTGTTGTCGCCCAGCGCCTTCAACAGGTCGAGGCGAGACGGACTTCGGGCGTGGCCGTCCACGGAGACGAGTTTACACGGAGGGTCCCGGTAGAATCATCTCCGTGACCGAGAAGCCGCTGCCCACCACGGAGGACATCCTCTCCCTGCTGGCCGGCGTCGTCGACCCCGAGCTCGGCTGCGACATCGTCGAGCTGGGCATGGCCCGCGACGTCGCCGTCGAGTCGGACGGCACCGTGCGGGTCACGGTCGCGCTGACCACCGCCGGGTGCCCGCTCAAGGCACAGATCAAGCGGGACGTCACCGCCCGGCTCGAGTCGACGCCTGGCGTCACCGACGTGGTGATCGACTGGACGGAGATGGACGACGAGCAGCGCGCCCACGCCATGTCGCGAGCCCGCTGGCACGCCAAGGAGCGGGCGCCGGACACCGAGATCCCGCCGACGGCGCGCATCGTCGGCGTCGCGTCCGGCAAGGGCGGCGTCGGCAAGAGCTCCGTGACGGTGAACCTCGCGGTCGGCCTGGCGGGCGAGGGCTTCACCGTGGGGGTGCTCGACGCCGACATCGGCGGGTTCTCCGTGCCCCGCATGCTCGGCCTCGAGGGACGCCTCGGCGGCGTCGAGGGCGAGAAGAAGATCACCCCTCACGAGCTCCCGATCGGCGGCGGCCTGCTCAAGGTCGTGTCGATGGGGTTCCTCGTCGACGACGAGGAGACGGCGTTGCTGTGGCGGGGCCAGGTCCTCCAGCGGGCCGTCCAGCACTTCCTCGAGGACGTGCGGTGGGGCGACCTCGACTACCTGTTGATCGACCTGCCGCCCGGCACGGGCGACATCCAGATGGGTCTCGCCCGGCTGCTCCCCCGCGCCGAGATGATCATCGTCACCACACCTGCGGTCGGCGCCCAGAAGGTCGCCGCCCGCGCCGCCGACCTCGCCCGGAAGACGTACCTCCGCGTGGCGGGGGTCGTCGAGAACATGTCCGCCTTCACGTGCGACCACGGCGAGTCGTACCCCCTGTTCGGCACCGGCGGCGGCCAGAAGCTGGCCGACGACATCGGTGCACCGCTGCTCGGTCAGATCCCGCTCGAGCCGGGCGTCTCCACGGGCGGTGACGCCGGCCGCCCGGCGGCGCTCGGCGAGGGTCCCGCGGCCGACGCCTTCGCCGCGCTCGTGCGCTGCATCGTCGACGAGGCCATACCCCCGGTCGCCATGGGCGGCTGCACCGCTCGCATCCTCGACAACGTCGAGGCCGCCCTCGGACCGGCCCCGGCCCAGCCGGTCTGAGCAACCGCCGGAGAGCTCCTGACGCGTCGACCACGGCTCCGTGTCGGCGACGCGCGTCTCCGGTCGGTCAGGTCACGGTCCACGTGCCCTCGAGGCCTTCGCCCTTGGCCCGGCCTTGGTCGGCGAGGTGCTGGAGGTGCGCCCACACCGAGTAGCCGGCCATCTCGTGGAGGTCCTCGGGGACGTCGGTGTAGACGGCCGCGACGAGCTCCTTGACGGAGGCGCTCCCCGCGGCGACCAGCGCGGCGGCCACCATCTCCTCCCGCGCCCGGCGGTGCGCGAGGTACTCGTCGATCTTCGCCTGTGGATCGGTGATGAGCTGGCCGTGGCCGGGGGCGATCGCGTTGAGGCGCATGGTCCGCAGACGCTCGAGCTGGGCGAGGTAGGCGCCCATGTCGCCGTCGGGAGGGGCGATCACGACGGTCGACCCCTCCATGATGTGGTCGCCGGAGAACAACACCCGCTCCTGCTCGAGCCGGAAGCAGAGGTGGTTCGACGCGTGCCCCGGCGTGTGGACGGCCGTGAGCCGGAACTCGGTGCCCTCGACGGTGTCGCCGTCAGCGAGCTCCTGGTCGACCGTGAGGCCGTCGCGGCTGTCGAAGCCGAGGATCTGGGCGCCGGTCCGCTCCCGCAGCCCGGCGGCACCCGGAGCGTGGTCGCTGTGGGTGTGGGTGCAGAGGACCCAACGGATGCGGTCTCCGCCGCAACCGGCGACCGCGTCGAGGTGCCCCGCGTCGTCGGGCCCCGGGTCGATCACCGCGATCTCGTCGACGCCCACGAGGTAGGTGTTCGTCCCCGGACCCGTCATCATCCCCGCGTTGGGAGCGACGATGCGGCGCACCATGGGGTTGAGGGCGCGGGGGACGCCCGGGATGAGCTCGGGCAGCGGAACCTCGGGTGCGGCGGTCACGTTGACTCCTCTCAGGTCGCTGGCCCACCCGGACGCCCGGGCAGCGGCATGTCCAGGGGCAGGTCGTGACTGGCCTCGTCGTAGCCCTCGTCCCCCGGCAGCACGATGCGGATGCCGCGGCCGTCACCGATGATGCGGGGGAGCACGGCGGGCACCTGGTCGAGGGCCGCTGCGGCCGCCAGCACCTCGGCGGCGGTCGCGAACCGGGCGATCGCATCGAGGTTGCGGATGGTCGGCAGGATCAGGTCGAACTCGCCTGCCTCGTGGCGGGCGAGCGCGTCCGAAGGGGCGATCCAGCAGTTGGCGATCGTCTCCCGGTCGTCGTGGAGGGGGACCTGCCCCACCGGGGCGGCGGCGACGAAGAAGCGGGTGTCGTACCGGCGAGGTGGGCCGACCGGCGTGATCCAGTGGCTGAAGTAGTGGATCCCGTCGACCGCGAGGCGGAGGTCCTCCTCCGCGCAGACATCGGAGAGGCGGCGCTCACCGCCGTCGACGGCCCTGCGATGACGGACGAAGCGCTCAGCGACAGACGGATCACGGAGGTCGACGACCTCACCACCGCCGTCGTAGGCGAGCAGCACGCCCGCCTCCTCGAACGACTCGCGGATGGCGGCGACCCAGAACGCGAGGCCACCCTCGGGAGGGTCGAGCGCGAGCACCATGCTCGCCTCCGCGTCGGTTCGTCCCTCGCAGATCGGCTCCAGGTCGGCGTGGCGGTCCTCGGGGTCGACGGCGCCGCCGGGGAACACGTACGCCCCGCCGACGAAGTCGGAGCGCAGGTTGCGGCGCAGCATGAAGACCTCGAGCCGGCCGTCGTCGCCGTCGCGCACCAGCATCACCGTCGCCGCGTCCCGGAGAGCGATCGCGGGTGCCTCGCTCATACGTCGATCACGCCGGAGCGACCGCCTCCCCGACCTCGCCGGCCGCCGCCCATGGTCGCGCCGAGCGCCCGCGCCTGGAGCTGGGCGAGCAGGACGGGGCGAACCACGGCGCGCACCGGTGGGAGCAGCAGCGCCATGCCGACGCCGTCGGTGACGAAACCGGGAGTGAGCATCAGCGCACCGCCGAGGACGATGAGGAAGCCGTCGGCCACCTCGCGGCCGGGGGCCTTGCCGGCGCGCACCTGCCGCTGGGCACGGCGCAGCACGCCGAGGCCCTCGTGCTTCATGAGCGTCGCGCCGATGATGCTCATGAGGATCAGGGTCGCGAGCGTCGGGAGCACGCCGAGCGCCTGGCCGACCTGGATGATGACCGCCAGCTCGACGATGGGCACCACCAAGAAGAGGAGGAAGAGCACCGCGGCCACGGCATCGAGCCTACCGGCACCCTTCGCAGGCGGGCCGGGGACGCGCGCGGGCGTGGATGCGGCGACCAGCCCGCTCGGGGCCGTTACGCTCCCGCCATGCACACGCAGGCTGGAGCGGCGCACGAAGACGCCGACTGGTACCACCGGGTGCTCCCACGGTCGGTCATCGGCCTCAGCGCCCTGCTGCTCTCGATGGCCCTCGGCGCCGCGTTCAGCGGTGCCGTCCTCTTCGCGTACTACGAGTACCGGACGGACCGGAGCGACAGCCTCGCCGAGGAGTACGCCCTCACCTTCGAGGACCGCCTCGAGCAGTCGCTCGACCTCATCAACCAGGAGACGGAGGACGCGAAGGCCGCCATCCGGTCCGAGCTCGAGCCGCTCCAGCAGCTGGCGGCGAGCGGGGAGACCCTCGAGCGGCTGCTCGAGCAGGTCGCTCCGTCGGTGTTCTTCGTGTCCACCCGCGGCGTCGACGGCACTCCTTCGGCGGGCACCGCCTTCGTCGTCTTCTCCGACGCCGACGAGACGTTCCTCCTGACCTCGTTCAACACGGTCCGGGCCGCCACCGCCTCACCGGGACCGCCGATCACCCTCGTGAAGGGCACCGACGAGTTCCCCGCCAGGCTCCTGACGTGGGAGGAGGGCAGGGATCTCGCGCTCGTGAGCATCAACCGGGGCGGTATCGAACGGCTTCCCTGGGCAGGGGGCGGCGGCGCCGGTGTCGGCGATCGGGTGTTCTCCATCTCAGGGCTCGGCGCCGGTGGCGGAGCGGTGACCCAGGGCCTCATCGCCGATGTGAGCGGGAGCGGCATCCAACACGACGCGGAGGTGGGTGCAGCGTTCCAGGGCGGGCCGCTCGTGAACGGCAACGGCGAGGTCCTCGGTGTGAGCTCACGGACGTTCGCCCCGCTGGGCTTCACACCCGAGGCGGTGTTCTTCGCGGTGCCCATCCGTGACAGCTGCGCGCAGGTGCTGAGCTGCCCAGGTGGCGAAGCAGGCGGCGTCGGCGGCTGAACCGCTCCCCGGCCGGGCTCGTCGTCGACGCTCGCTGACGTTCCGCCTCCCGCCTTCCCGCCCTCCCGGCGAGTCGCAGGTCCGGCGACCGGTCAGTCGCCCGGCGGGCCGCGCGGGGGCTCTCCGAAGAGACCGCCGGGTCCCCCGTCGTCCTCGTCGTCGGGCTTGGTGGTCGTCGTCGTCGGGGGCGCGGTCGTGGTGGTCGCCGACGGGGTGGCGACGGCGGGAGGCGGGAGGTCCTCGGAGTAGCTGCCGCCCGGGGTATCCGAAGGCTCCTTCTCGGGACCGGGGTTGAACCCCTTCCGGGCCTCCCGCTTGGCGGCGTCGATCACCTCCAGGATCGGCGCCGGCTCGGTGAAGTCCGTGACCGGGATGGGCTCGACCGCAGCGCGCATGTAGTCCTGCCAGGTCTCCGCCGGGAAGCTGCCGCCGGTCACACCCTGGCGCCGGCCCTTGATGCCGACCAGGGGTCTGCCCTCGTCGCGGTAGCCCATCCACACCGAGGTCGACAGGGCCGGCGTGTAGCCGACGAACCACGCGTCCTTGGAGTCAGAGGTCGTGCCCGTCTTGCCGGCAGCGGGCCGGTCGATGTCCTTGCCCCTGGCCGTGCCCCCGAACACGCCGCGCATGATGTCGTTCAGCGTGTCCGCGGTGCTCTCCTTCAGCACCCGGGCCCGGCTCGGCTCGCTGTTGTCCTCCAGCACCACGCCGTCGCTGTCGAGCACCTTGATGACGGGTGTGGGCTCCGCCCGCTCGCCACGTGCGGCGAAGACGCCGAAGGCGGACGCCATCTCGAGGGGGGAGGCGCCGGTGGCGCCGAGGGCGACGGCCAGGCCCAGCTGGCTCCGATCGGCCGGCGCCTCGATCGCGAGAGACTCGGTGAGGTCCAAGGTGTCGTCGATGCCGACGTCGTCGAGGAGCTGCACGAAGACGGTGTTGACCGAGTTGACCGTCGCCGCCCGCAGGTTGATGGTCCCGTAGCTGCTACCCCCGAAGTTCTCGAAGCACTTCCCGGGGAAGCAGCGGTTGTTCCGGCCGCTGTAGGTGCGGTCCGGCGAGACGCCCTCCTCGAGCGCCGTGGCGAGCACGAAGGGCTTGAACGTCGAGCCGGTCTGACGATCGAGGCCGCCGCCGTCGCTGCCGAGGGCGAGGTTCACCGACGAGACCTGGAAGTCCCTGCCCCCGACCAGTGCCATCACATAGCCCCTCGACGGCTCCACCGACACGAGCGACATCTCGAGCCCGGGTTCGGTGCCCTCCAGGGTGGCGCCGACGGCCCGCTGCGCCTCCGCCTGCATGCGCGGGTCGAGGGTCGTGTAGATCTCGAGGCCCTGCTCGAACACGGCACGGTCCCCGTAGCGCGCTGCGAGGTGACGCTGGACGTAGTCGGCGAAGTAGGGGTACGGCGTCTCGAACCGCGGACGGGGTTGGATGAGGGTGACCGGGACGCCTTCTGGTGGCGGCGGCGCGTCGCCGCCGACGAGGAACAGGGTCTGGGCGACCGCCTCGTCGTGCTGGCGCTGGCTGATGTGGCGCTCGCTGAGCATCGCCGCGAGCACCAGCTTGCGGCGCTCCTCGGCGCGCTGCAGGTTCCCCCGCGGCTCGTAGCGGCTCGGCGCCGGGATGAGGCCGGCGAGCATCGCCGCCTCCGACAGGCTCAGGTCCCGCACCGACTTGCCGAAGTAGGTCTCCGCCGCCGCGCCGACGCCGATGGCACCGTCACCGAGGAAGATCTGCTGCAGGTACCTGAAGAGGACCTCGTCCTTGTCGACCTGCCGGTCGAGCTGGCTTGCGAGCACGGCCTCCCGGATCTTGCGGCTCAGCGTCCGCTCGTTGCCGACGTAGGTGTTCTTCACGTACTGCTGGGTGATCGTCGACCCGCCCTGCACGGCCTCGCCAGCCCGAACGTCGGCCCACAGCGCCCGCATCGTGCCCTGCACGTCGACCCCGCCGTGGGAGTAGAACCTCCGGTCCTCGATCGAGATGACCGCCTCCTTGAGCACCTCGGGGATGTCCTCCGGTTCGACCGGCTTGGACAGCTCGAACTCCCGGAACTCTCCGATCAGGTTGCCGTTGATGTCGTACATCCGGCTCGGCTGCACCCCCTGCGGCGGGCGGGCGTCGGGGAGCACCGCCGGGAGGGGGAGGAAGATGACCGACGCCAGCAACGTCACGAGGACCACGATGGGGACGGCCACCGTGGTGACCGACACCAGCGTGAGGACCCGCACGAAGAAGGGCATCGCGGCTGATCGTCCCACATGAGCGGGCCCGAGTCGCAGCAGGCCCCTCGGAAGAGGGGCAGGATGGGGCGGTGAGCACCGCCGCGCCCTCCGGTCGGCCGCCGTCGGTGGACGCCCTCGCCAGGTCCATCGCCAGCATCGGGCTCCCCCACCCCCTCCTCGTCGATGCGGCGCGCGAAGCGATCGGCGCTGGTGACCCCTCCTCGGCGGAGGGGCGCGCCGAGGGCCTCGCCCGGGCGCTGCTCCAGCCGGTCGTGAACGCCACCGGCGTCCTCCTGCACACGAACCTGGGGCGTGCGCCGCTGCCCGCGGTCACACCGACACCCGGCTACTCGAACCTCGAGTTGGACCTCGGGACCGGCGGGCGGGGCTCGCGCCAGGACCGCACGGCGGCGCTGCTGGCACGCGCCGCCGGTGCCGACGCCACCATCGTGGTGAACAACGGCGCGGCGGCGGTGGTGCTCGTGCTCGCTGCACTGGCCGCGGGGCGGGGCGTGGCGGTCAGCCGCGGGGAGCTGATCGAGATCGGCGGCGGCTTCCGCATCCCCGACGTGCTCGAGCAGTCCGGGGCGACGCTCGTCGAGGTCGGCACCACGAACCGCACCCGCCTGGCGGACTACCGGCGCGCCGTCGAAGGAGGCGGGTGGGCGAGGCACGAAGGCGTCGAGCTGCTCCTCAAGGTGCACACGTCGAACTACCGGGTCACCGGCTTCACCGAGGACGTCAGCGTCGCCGAGCTCGCCGGTCTCGGCGTGCCCGTGGTGGCCGACATCGGCTCCGGCCTGCTCGACGCGTCCTGCCCGTGGCTCCCGGACGGTCCGCCGGCGTGGCTCGTGGGCGAGCCGGCCGCGCGCCAGGTGCTCTCGGCGGGAGCCGACCTCGTGACGTTCTCCGGCGACAAGCTTCTCGGGGGCCCGCAGGCGGGCGTGATCGCGGGGCGGGCGGACCTGGTGGCCGCGTGCGGCCGCCATCCCCTGGCGCGCGCCCTCCGGCCGGGCGGTCTCGTGCTCGGGGCCCTCCAGGAGACCGTCATCGCCTACCTGCGGCGTGACGGCGCCGCCATCCCGTTCTGGCGCATGGCCACAGCACCGGTGGACGAGCTGCGCGCCCGTGCCACAGCGATCGGCGCCGGCCGGGTCGTGGCGTGCGGGGCCGTACCCGGCGGTGGCACGCTCCCGGGGGTCGAGATCCCGTCGGCCGGGGTGGCGGTGACCGGCGACCACGCCGGAGCCCTACGAGCGCACCGCCCCCCGATCATCGCCCGGGTGGCCGAAGGCCAGACGATCTGCGACCTGCGCACCGTCGACCCCGACCACGACCCCCACCTCGCCCAGGCCCTGCACGCCCTCGCGCCCTGAACCGAACTGGCGGTGCTCACCGCGCCCCTGCCCACGCGAGCACCGCCAGTACGAGCACGGGTACCCGCACCACCCGGCGGCGACGGAGGGGTACGACCCGGCGTAGCCTGCGCGCGTGCACGTGGTCGCCACCGCCGGCCACGTCGACCACGGGAAGTCGACCCTCGTCCGGACGCTGACCGGCATCGACCCGGACCGTCTCGCCGAAGAGCGCGCCCGGGGCCTCACCATCGACCTCGGCTTCGCTTGGTCGACGCTCCCGTCGGGCCGGGGGCTCGCGTTCGTAGATGTCCCGGGCCACGTCCGGTTCCTCGGCAACATGCTGGCGGGCGTGGGCGCAGTCGACGCCTGCATGTTCGTCGTCGCCGCGACGGAGGGCTGGAAGCCGCAGTCCGAGGAGCACCTCAGGATCTTGGAGCTGCTCGGCATCCGGTCCGGGCTCGTCGCGCTGACGAAGGTCGCGCTCGTCGACGCCGACCACGCCGAGCTCGCCGCCATGGACGTGGCCGACCGGGTCGCCGGCACGTTCCTCGAGGGCGCCGAGGTCGTCGCCGTGGACGCCCCCGCCGGCGTCGGCGTACCGGATCTGCAGGCCGCGCTCGACCGGCTCCTGGCGGCGACGCCCACCGCTGCCGACCGGGGCAGGCCACGCCTGTGGGTCGACCGCTCGTTCGCGGCGAAGGGGTCTGGCACCGTCGTGACCGGGACCCTCACGGGCGGTTCCGTGGCGGTGGAAGACGAGCTCTCGGTCGTGCCGCCAAGTTCCGCGGTGCGGGTGCGGTCGCTGCAGAGCCACCAGGCAGCGGTCCCGGTCATCGGGCCCGGGCGCAGGGTGGCGGTGAACCTCGTGGGGGTCGGCCACGACGAGGTCGGGCGGGGCCAGGCCCTGGTGCGGCCCGGCCAGTGGCACGTCACGAAGGTCGTGGACGCCACGCTCACCGTGCTCGACGCGCTCGGCCACGACGTGAGCCGTCGCGGCGCCCACGTCGCCCACATCGGCGCCGGCGAGCAGCCCGTCCGGCTGAGGGTGCTCGGCCCGGAAGCCATCGGCCCCGGCTCGACCGGCTTGGTCCGACTCCACCTCCCGGTCGCGCTCCCGCTCGTGGCCGGTGACCGCTACGTCCTGCGTGAATCCGGCCGAGGCGAGACGGTGGGCGGCGGGGAGGTGCTCGACGTCGCCCCCGTGCTCCCCGCCTCCCGGGCCCGACCCGACCACTCCGTCGACCGCATCGTGGCGGAGCGCGGCTGGGTGGACGCCGACGAGCTCGAGCGGCTCACCGGGGAGGCACGACCGCCGAGCATCGGGCACTGGGTCGTCGACCGCGACGCTCTGGTGCACACGATCGAGACGGTGGCCGCCGCGGTGGACGCCGCAGGACCGCTCGGCCTCGACCTCGCCGCCCTCGACGAGCGGCAGCGAGCCGTGCTCACCAACGCCAGCGGCGATGCCGACTGGCAGCCGCTCGCCGATGTGGTGGTGGAGAGCGGCCGGGCTCGGCGACAGGAGGCACCGGACCCGCTCGCCGGCCATCCCTGGCTTGCCGCCCTGGAGGCAGCGCCGTTCTCGCCACCGGCTCCGGAGGGCGTCGACCGGAGCGAGGTGCGCGAGCTCGTGCGCCGGGGCCTGGTCGTCGCCGCTAACGGGACGTGGTTCGCTGCCACTGCGGTGGAGGAGGCGGGGCGCGCCGTGGGCCGCCTGCTCGCCGACCGACCGGCGGGCGTGACCGTGGCCGAGATCCGCGACGTGCTCGGGACGTCCCGGAAGTTCCTGCTGCCTCTGCTCGGGGTGCTGGACGGGACCGGTGTCACCCGCCGCCGGGGCGACCTCCGCATCGGCGGGCCGCGCCTGCCCTCGCCGTGAGAGTGGCGCTGCGGATCGTCGCTGAGGAGAGCTACAGGGTGCGGCGCTCGACCTCGTTGAGGCCGCCCCAGATCCCGTGGGGCTCGCGGATCTTCAGCGCGTAGTCGAGGCACGGCTGGCGGACGGCGCACTGGGCGCAGATTCCCTTGGCGCGCACCTCACGCTCGACCTTCTCCTCTTTCTTCTCGAAGGTCGTAGGCGGGAAGAACACCGCCGCCTGCGGGCCCCGGCACGCCGCCTTGAGCTGCCACAGGTCCTCCGTGCGCATGTCATCCGCACGCATCGCGCTCATCGGACCACCAACCCCTCTTGCTCCGCGGCCATGCCGCCCCCTTGCTCTTGGGGCGACCATAACGGGGGCCGACACCGGTCACAAGGGTCAACTTCCGCGAGCGCGCCCGAGGGTCAGGACAGCAAACGTGCTGCTCAGGGCGTCAGGACGACCGCCTGCGCTCCCGGTGGTCCCGTGCCCCGCCGACCTCGGGCTCGACTTCGAGGCGGGTACCGTCGATGCCGATCACCCGCACGACATCGCCGACGGCGATGGGCGTCGACCGGTTCGCGAACGCCGGCCACAACGCCTCGCGGACGCGCACCACGCCATCGGGACGGACCTCGCGCACGGCCTCTCCGAGCTCACCGACCATGGACGTCCGGCCTATCGTGGGCGTGGAGAAGCGGCTGCGGATCGTCGCCGGGAGACCGGCGAGCATCATGAGGATCATGACGACGACCCCGGTGACGAGCGGCAGCCACCCGATGCCGACGGGTTCCTCGAAGAGCAGGATCGACCCCACCACGTAGGCGACGACGCCGAACCCGGTCCACACCCGTGGTGCACCTGTCTGCACGTCGACGGTGAACCCGAACGTGCCGAGCAGGAGCAGCCCGAGCGCGAAGAGGCTCGTCGGGAGGACCGTGAGGCCGTAGGAAGCGAGGACGAGCGAGCCCGCGCCCACCAGCCCGGCGATGCCCACGCCGGCGGTGAACAGCTCGAAGACGAGCAGGGCGAGGCCGATCGTGAGGAGCAGGTAGGCGACCGGCGGGCTGGCGACGGTGTGCATCAGCTGGGACAGCAGCGGCAGCTTCGCCAGCCGGGCCTGCACGTCCAGGGTGGCCTCCCGTGGGCCCTCGTCCTGCTCGGCGAAGGTGGCCGTCGCGAGCTCACGCCCGTCCACCTGCCGGCCGTCGAGGGCCGCGATGAACGTGCCCAGGATGGCTGACTCCTCCGCGTTGAGGTCGACGATCCCGAGCTCGAAGGCCTCGTCGGGCCCGACGGTGCCGGTGCGGACGGCATCGGGGATCTGAGGGCAGTCGATCGCGGGAGGGCAGGTCGGCGGCTCGGCTCGGGCCAGCCGGCCGAAGCTCGCGCCCGGCGCCATCCCGGAGAGCGGCGCGCTCACGACGAGGCGACCGGCGCCACCGAGTGCCTGCGCGCCCGAGTCGCCGACCCAGACGGCGACGGGCACGTCGGCGCCGACCAGGCGGGCGATGAGGGCGTCGAGCGCCTCGGTCGCCACGAGCGAGCCGGGGCTGTCGAGCTGGATGATGAGCGCCTCGGCCCCGCCACGCTCGGCCCCGTCGACCGCCCCTTCGAAGAAGTCGACGACCACGGGGTCGAGGTGGCCGGTGACCTGGACGACGTCGACGAACGGAGCTGGCTCGGAGCCCTGCTGGGCACCCGCCGAGGAGGCGCCGAGCAACCCGAGGGTGGTCAGCAGCACACACACGATGGGTAACCTGCGCAACGGCCCCCTCCAGAGAGGAACCTGTGGATCCGGCCTCGTTCCTGCACGCATCCCGAGTGGTCATCGTGGCCGGGAAGGGCGGCGTCGGCAAAACCACCGTCAGCGCAGCACTCGCCCGCATGGCGGCTCGAGAGGGCCTCTCGACGCTCGTGCTCGAGGTCGAGGGCCGCAGCGGGATCGCCGGCCTCTTCGCCAAACCACCCCTCGTGTACGGCGAGACGGTGCTCGCCGAGGCGGGTGACAGCGCCGCCGAGGTGCGGGGTCGGACGCTCACACCGGACGACGCCCTGCTCGAGTACCTGGAGGACCACGGCCTCAAGCGGGTGTCGAAGCGCCTCGTCGCGACGGGCGCGATGGACGTCGTGGCCACCGCCGCGCCCGGCATCAAGGACATCCTCCTCCTCGGCAAGGTGAAGCAGCTCGAGCGGGCGGGCGTGGCGGGGCAGCTTGCTCCGGACGGGACCCGGCCCGCCGACCTCATCGTCCTCGACGCACCTGCTGCCGGACACGCCATCACGTTCCTGCTCTCCGCACGTGGCCTGCTCGACGCCGTGCGGACTGGCCCCGTCAGCACCCAGGCACGGGAGGTGCTCGAGCTCCTCACCGATCCCCGACGGTGCCAGGTGGTGCTCGTGACCCTGCCTGAGGAGACCCCGGTCAACGAGCTCGTCGAGACAGCGTTCCACCTCGAGGACCGCGTGGGTGTGAGCCTCGGGCCCATCGTGGTGAACGGGGTCTACCCGGCGCTCGGCGACCTCGACGCCGACCCAGAGGCGGCGGCTGCGTCCGCTGACACGACGTTGCGGGCGGGCGAGGCCGAGGCGCTGGCGAGCGCCGCTGCGTTCCGCCGATCCCGCCAGGCGCTGCAGGCCGAGCAGCTCGAGCGGCTCACCGAGGCGCTTCCCCTCCCCCAGCTGCAGCTGCCGTACCTCTTCGAGGCCGACCTCGGCCCCGCCGAGGTCGATCTGCTCGCCGATGCGCTGCGCGAGTCGCTGCTGGGCGCGCCCCAACCCTCCCGGAGCTCCCGGTGACCGAGCCGCGGAACATGCGCCAGCTCGTGACCGAGCAGGACGTCATCGTGTGCGCCGGATCCGGCGGTGTCGGCAAGACGACCGCGGCCGCCGTGATCGCGCTCGAAGGGGCGCGACAGGGGCGCAAGGCGGTGGTCGTGACGATCGACCCGGCGAAGCGGTTGGCCGACACGCTCGGCATCGCCAGCCTCTCCAACCAGGCGGCCCGGATCGAGGGTCCGTGGCCCGGCGAGCTCTGGGCGCTCATGCTCGACACGAAGTCCACCTTCGACGACCTCGTGACCACGTACGCCGCCGACCCGGCGCAGGCGCAGCGGATCCTCGAGAACCGCTTCTACCGGAACATCTCCAGCGCGCTCTCCGGCACCCAGGAGTACATGGCCGGCGAGAAGCTCTACGAGCTCCACGAGCTGGGCGCCGACACGCCCGAGGGCTCCCGTACGAGGTTCGACCTCGTCGTGGTGGACACTCCCCCGACCCGCAACGCACTCGACTTCCTGGATGCCTCCCGCCGGTTGACGAACTTCTTGGACCACCGCATCTACCGGATGTTGATGGCCCCCACCCGGGCGTACCTCAAGGCCGTCAACGTCGCCGCCCAGGCGTTCGTGCGCACGGTGGGCCGTGTCGTCGGCGGCGAGGTGCTCGACGACGCGCTCGCGTTCTTCACCGCCTTCGAGGGCATGGAGGAAGGGTTCCGAGAGCGCGCCACCCACGTCCGGGCGCTGCTCGGGGCGCCGGGCACGTCGTTCGTGCTCGTGGCCTCACCGCGACGCGACACCGTCGAGGAGGCCGCCTTCTTCGCCGACAAGCTCGCCACCAGCGACCTGACCGTCGCCGCGCTGGTCGTGAACCGCATGCACCCCCGCTTCGGCGAAGGCGTGCCCGGCGCCGACCGGGCGCGGGCGCAGACGCTCGCCGGCGCCCCGATCGGAACGCTCTACGCCAACCTCGCCGACTTCCGGGACATGGCGGACGGCGAGGAGCAGCACCTCACCGGGCTCACCGCCAGCGTCGCGCCCGCACCGGTGGTGCGAGTGCCGTTCCTCGCGGAGGA
>JBBDQT010000227.1:0-15882 GCA_040905815.1 Acidimicrobiales bacterium | reverse complement strand
CTTGTTGGCGAAGTCCTCGGCGTGGCGCTTCTGGCCGGCGACGAGGAGGATGTCCTCGGCGGCCATCACCGTCTCGGGGGTGGCGTAGGTGAAGGGCTCGCCGGCGGGCTTGATGCACACGACCGTGACCCCGTACTGCGCCCGGATACCGGCCTCGGCGAGCGACTTGCCGACGACGTGCGCCGGCGGCGTCGTCTCGACCAGGGCGAAGCCCTCGTCGAGCTCGATGTAGTCCATCATCCGGCCGGTCACGAGGTGGGCCACCCGCTGGCCCATGTCGTGCTCGGGGAAGACGACGTGGTGGGCGCCCACGCGCCTGAGGATGCGGCCGTGGGACTGGGTGATCGCCTTCGCCCAGATGTTGGGGATGCCGACGTCGGAGAGGGCGGCTGTGGTCAGCACGCTCGCCTCGATGTCGTTGCCGATGGCCACGACCGCCACGGGGAAGTCCGCGACGCCGAGCTGCTCGAGCGCCTTGCTGCTCGTGGCGTCGATCTGCACGGCGTGGGAGAGAGTCCCCAGGGCGTCCTGGACGATGCTGGGGTCGGAGTCCACCCCGAGCACCTGGTGACCCAGCTCGACCAGGGTGTCGGCCAGGGCGCTCCCGAAGCGGCCGAGTCCGATGACGATCACCTCGCTCCCGGGCGGCGGCAACGACGCCGCACCAGCGGCCCTGGCCTCTCGCCGGAACGGGAAGCGGCTGTCCTTAGCCAATGATCGGCCTTTCCTCGGGGTAGCGGTAGAGGCGCTGGCGCTGGCGCAGCACCAGCGCGGCGAAGAGCGTGACAGGGCCGACGCGGCCCAGGAACATCAAGAAGATCAGGGTGATCTTGCCCACATCCGGGAGGAACGACGTGATGCCGGTGGAGAGCCCGACCGTACCGAACGCGGAGAACGACTCGTAGAGCGACCGGCCCATGCCCACGTCCGCCACCGAGAGCAGGATGAACGTGCCGATCACCCCGGCGGCGAGGCCGAGCAGGGCGACGGCGAGCGCCTGGCGCTGCACGTTGCTCGCGGTGCGCCGGCCGAACAGGGTGACCTCGGGGTCGCCTCGCGTCTCCGACCAGATCACGAAGGCGAGCAGCGCGAACGTCGTGACCTTGATGCCGCCCGCGGTGGATGCGCTCCCGCCGCCGATGAGCATGAGTGCGCTCGAGACGAGCAACGTCGAGTCGTTGAGCGCGGAGGTGTCGACGCTGTTGAAGCCGGCGGTCCGGGGCATGACCCCCTGGAAGAAGCTGGCGAGGAGCGAATCGGCCGAACCGAGGTCCCCGAAGGTGTCGGGGTTCGTCCACTCGAAGGCGACGAAGGCGAGGGTGCCCACGGTCAGCAGGGCTGCGGTCGTCGTGAGCGTCAGCTTGGTGTGCAGCGACCACCGCCGGGGGTGGCGGAGCTTGTTCTTCAGCTCGTTCAGCACGGGGAACCCGATGCCGCCGAGGATGACGGCGAACGCGACGGTGAGGCAGATCCAAGGATCGGTGACGAAGCGCATGAGGTTGTCGGAGTACAGCGAGAACCCTGCGTTGTTGAAGGCCGAGACGGCGTGGAACAGCCCGTTGTAGGCGGCCGTGGCGAACGGTTCGTCGTAGGCGGTCCAGAGCCGGAGGGTCAGCAGCACGGTCGCGGTCGCCTCGAAGAAGAGGGAGAACCCCGCGACCCGGAGGACGACCCGCCCCACCCCGCCGAGGTCGAGGGCGTTGCGCTCCGCCTGTGCCGTCATCCGCTGCCGCAGACCGATCTTGTGGGCCAGCAGGAGACCGATCAGCGAGCCGACGGTCATGATGCCGAACCCGCCCAGCTGGATGAGCACGAGGATGACCCCCTGCCCGAAGCCGGTCCAGTACACGGGCGTGTCCACGACGATGAGGCCGGTCACGCACGTCGCCGAGGTGGCCGTGAACAGCGCGGTGATCAGCGAAGCGCCGCCCGGCCCCCGCGCCGCGATCGGCAGGAGCAGCAGCAGCGTCCCGATGGTGATGGTGGCGGCGAAGCCGGCCACGACGAACTGCGCGGGGTGGCGGAGCCGGAGGCGGCGCGGGGAGAACAGCGACGCACCCACGAACCGCCTGTCTACACGCTCTCCCGCCCGACCCGGTGTACCGCACCTTCCGTCCGGCCCGGCGGTCCCCGGCTAGGACACGCCCGCCGGCTCGTCCCGGTCGGTGGTCGGCCCGGCGCTCACGAGAGGCTCAGCGTCGGTGTCGTCCAGCGGCGTGAGCTGGACGTCGGTCGCCGGCGCCGAGCCAGGCCCGTCGAGGTCCACGTGGTCGGAGAAGCCGAAGCGGTCGTGGAACCGCCGGAGCGGGGCGGCGACGGTCGCTGCGCTGAACACCACCGTGCGACCCGCTGTCCGCACCGTGCGGCTGACCGCCACCGCGGTCTCGTGGCCGCCCGCCAGCTCCTCACGGAAGCGGGAGACGACGAAGAGGCTGTAGTCGATGGCGAGGCCGAGGCCCATGCCGGTGGTCAGGTTCAGGGCGAAGATCGAGACATCGGTGAAGCCGGCGACCACGAAGGACCGCCGGGTCAGGTGTCACTTGACAATGTCAACCCTGGGCTGCGCTCGCCCGCTTGTCCATGTGATCTCCGTCACGTCGGCCTCGACGGCGCCCTGCCGGAGCTCAGGCGATGCGTCGGGCGCGGCGCGGGTCGGGCGGCCCGAGGCGGTCAGGGTGGAGCACGGCGCCGAGCAGCTCGGCGCCGTCGACCACACGCGGGCCCGGGCGGACGATGTAGGCGTCGGCGTCGACGGACCACACCTCGGCTCCGACGGGAAACCGGCTGGCCGCCACGACGTCGGTGGCGAGCGCCGTGGCGGCATCCAGGTGGTAGCCGCACGGAGCCACCACGAAGACCTCGGCGGCGCTGGCGGCGACGTCCTCCCACGTCCGGCGCTGCGAGTCGGCGCCGGGGTCGGCCAGAACGGGATCCCCGCCGCCCGCGGTGATCAGGTCGGGGACCCAGTGTCCCGCCGAGAACGGCGGATCGGTCCACTCGAGCACGGCGGTCCGCCGCTGGTCCACGCCCGCGAGCTTGGCGCGGAGGGCGCCGAGCCGGTCGCCGAGATCGGCGACGAGCTGGGCTGCCGCCTCGGCAGCGCCGAGGGCGTGGCCGACTGTGGTGATGGAGGCGAGCACCTCCTCCAGGCCGGCCGGGTCGAGCGTGACCACCTCGGCGCGGCACCCGAGGTGGGCGAGGGCGTCGTCGACCTCGCTCACCGCCACCGCGCACACCGCGCACAGGTCCTGGGTGAGCACGACGTCGGGATCGAGATCGGCGAGGGCGCCCTCGTCGAGGCGGTAGAGGTCCTCGCCGGCGGCGATGCGCTCCGTCACGACCTGGTCTATCTCGCCCGCCGTCAGCCCCTCGGGCAACGCCGAGGTGGACACGATCCGGCGCTGGCGAGCCTCCGGGGGGAAGTCGCACTCGAACGTCACGCCGACGAGGGCGTCGCCCCGGCCGAGGGCGAAGACGATCTCGGTGGCCGACGGCAGGAGCGAGACGACCCGCACCGTTCAGCCCTCGGCTCGCAGATCGGCGAGGTGGGCAGCGTCGTTGTAGCGGACGAGCCGCCATGCGCCGACGCCTCGGAGGCCGGTGGCGGCAGGGTCGAGGTCCCACTCCGTGATGCTGGCGTTGGGCTGCTGCAAGGTCCCCGAGCCGGCGTTGAGCGGCAGACCGAGGAACGCCACCATCGACGCCTCGATGATCCCGCCGTGGCACGAGATGACGATCGTCCGGCCGGCCAGGCTCGTCGCCACCTGGTGGAGGGCGGTCGCCGCCCGGACCTGGAACTCGGCGAAGCTCTCGCCGCCCGGTGACAGCGGCTCGTAGACGCTGAACGTCCAGCCATCAGGTCGGTAGGCGGCGCCGTAGGCCTCCCACGCCATGCCGTCGCACTCGCCGGGGCGGCGCTCCTCGAGGTCCTCGACCTGTTCGATCTCGAGGCCGCCGATCGCGGGCGCGATGATCTCGGCTGTCTCGACCGCTCGGGGCATCGTGCTCGCCAGGAGGAAGTCTGCGGCAATCTCGCCGGTGCGCGCCAGCCGGTCCCGGAGCGCCACGGCCTGACGGCGACCGCGCTCGCTGAGACCCGAACACGTCTTCGGGCCGCCGACGATGCCGTCGACGGCGACCTGCGACTCGCCGTGGCGGATGAGGACCAGGCGCGTGTGCTCGGGACGACGGTCGGACATGGCCCTGACCCTACGGGAGCCCCGGTGCGATCCTGCTCACGACCTCAGGCCAGAACCTCGACGAAGCGCTCGAGCTGGCGGAGGTTCCGGCACTCGTAGACGCCGTCGCAGTGGGTGGCGTACTCGCCCACGATCGAGTCGCCGGTGTCCCAGTACGACCGCGGCTCGGGGTTCAGCCAGTAGACGTGGCGGGCCTTGTGGCGGAGCTCCTTCACGATCCAGGACTGGGAGGCGTGGTAGTTGTTCCGGGCGTCGCCCAGCAGCAGCACGGTGGTGCGGGGTCCGACATCGTGGCCGTACCTCTCACGGAACACCTCGAGAGCGTGTCCGTAGTCGGAGTGGCCGTCGACCCACACCACGTCGGCCTCGGTGTTCACCCGGTGCACCGCCTGGTTGATGTCCTCCTCGCCTTCGAAGAAGCTCGTCACCTCGTCGAGGCCGTCGATGAAGACGAACGCCCGCACCTTCGAGAACTGCCCGCTGATCGCGTACACGAGCTGCAGGGTGAAGCGGGCGAAGGCGGCCACCGAGCCCGAGATGTCGGCCACGACGAAGATCTCGGGCTTCGCCGGGCGCGGGTACTTGAACTTGGGCTCGGCCGGCACGCCTCCGTAGCTGAGCGAGTGGCGCACGGTGCTGCGGAAGTCGAGGCTGCCCTTGCGCCCGTGGCGCCGCTTGCGGGCGAGGCGCACCGCCAGCTTGCGGGTCAGCGGCTGCAGCGCCTTCTTGAGGTTCGTCATCTCCTCACGGCTGGCGTGCATGAAGTCGACGTCCTCGGGCAGCGGCTTGCGCAGCGTCCTGGCCATGGCGTCGACGCCCCGGTCGGCCACGAGCCGCCGCCGGATCTCCGCCTCGACCTCCTGCTTGATCTGGGTCGAGCGGATCTCCGCCTCGTCGCGCTCGAGGCGCTCCTCGAGGGGGGTCAGCTCGCCGCCCGCCTGCTCCCGTGCCGACTCCATCATCCGCTCGACGACGCCGTCGAGGTCGAGGTTCCGGAGGGTCCGGTACAGGTAGTACGTGCCGCCCACCGGGCGACCCGGCTCCATGCCGGCGAAGCGCTTGACCGCCTGGCGCGCGACGGCGCGCATCATCGCCTCGTCAGCGTGGAGCATCGCCCTGTAGAGCATGTCGGCGAGCTCCTCGGCGGTGAGAGCCTCCATCGCCCCGCCCCCGTCAGCGCCCGTGCCGCCCTCGTCGGCCCCACCCGGCTGGAGCTGGTCCATGAGCTCCTGCAGCTCGCCGTCCACCTCGGCGTCGCCGATCGCGTACTCCCGTCCCCGCATCGAGAAGTACACCTCGAAGACCGTCTCGAACGCCTTCCAGTGGGCGGCGCTCTTGACGAGGGTGGCGGCGAGGGCGTACTTGAACGCCTCCCGGTCCTCCAGGGGGACGTGCTTGATCGCCTCCATGGCGTCGAGGTCCTCGGTGAGGCTGACCGGCAGGCCAGCCCGCCGCAGCTCCTGGATGAACCCGGCGAGGAGGTCGATCATCGTCTGGTCCGGCTCACTTGGCGCCGGCCGTGGCGAGCTCCTTGGTCGCCTTGGCGATGTCGGTCTTGTACTTGAGCAGGATGTGCAGCGTCTCGGTCGCCTGCTGGGCGTCGATCGTCTCGATGCCGAGGAGCACGAGCGTGCGGGCCCAGTCGAGCGTCTCCGACACCGACGGGCTCTTCTTCAGCTCGATGGTGCGGATCGAGCGGACGATGCGGGCGATCTGGTCCGCGAGGTGCTCCGAGACGCCCTCGACCTTGGTGAGGACGATCTCCTTCTCGCGGTCGAGGTCGGGGTAGTCGATGTGGAGGAAGAGGCAGCGGCGCTTGAGGGCCTCCGAGAGCTCCCGGGTGTTGTTCGACGTGAGGAACACCATCGGGATCTGGGTGGCAGCGATCGTGCCGAGCTCGGGGATCGAGACCTGGTAGTCGGAGAGGATCTCGAGCAGCAGCGCCTCGGTCTCGACCTCGACGCGGTCGACCTCGTCGATGAGGAGCACGACCGGGTCCGGCGCCCGGATCGCCTCGAGCAGCGGGCGGGTCAGGAGGAACTCGTCGGAGAAGATGTCGTCCGAGAGCTCCTTCCAGGTGCCGTCGGCCTGCTCGTTGCCGGCGCCGGTGTTGCGCTCGGTCTGGATGCGCAGGAGCTGCTTCTTGTAGTTCCACTCGTAGAGGGCCTTGGACTCGTCGAGCCCCTCGTAGCACTGGAGGCGGATCAGGCGGCTCCCGGTCATCTCGGCCACCGACTTCGCGAGCTGGGTCTTGCCGGTGCCGGCCGGCCCCTCGACCAGGATCGGCTTCTGCAGCCGGTCGGCGAGGTACACCACGCCGGCGATCCCCTCGTCGCTGAGGTAGTGCACGTCAGCGAGCGACGAGCGCACCGCTGGCACGGAGTCGAAGCGGAAGGCCATCAGGGCACGTTACCCGAGCACTTGACCAACCGGTCAAGACGATGTGGAGGAGCCCGGCGGGTGACCCCTCGTATGCTCGCGGCTCACCGCTGATCGAGGAGCCCTGCCGTGCACCGCATGTCCACCCTGTTCCTGCGCACCCTGCGGGACGACCCGGCGGACGCGGAGGTCCCCAGCCACCGGCTGCTCGTGCGGGCCGGCTACATCCGGCGGGTCGCGCCCGGCATCTACTCGTGGCTGCCGCTCGGCGCGCGCATGCTCGAGCGGGTAAGCCGCATCGTCCGGGACGAGATGGACCGCATCGGCGCCCAGGAGGTCCACTTCCCGGCGCTGCTCCCGAAGGAGCCCTACGAGAAGAGCGGCCGGTGGACCGAGTACGGCCCGCTGCTGTTCCGCCTCGAGGACCGCAAGGGCGGCGACTACCTCCTCGGGCCCACCCACGAGGAGCTGTTCACCCTCATGGTGAAGGGCGAGTACTCGTCGTACAAGGACCTGCCCGTCATGCTCTACCAGGTGCAGACGAAGTACCGGGACGAGGCCCGTCCCCGCGCCGGGATCCTGCGGGGGCGGGAGTTCGTCATGAAGGACAGCTACTCGTTCGACGTCGACGACGCCGGCCTCCAGCACAGCTACGACCTCCACCGGGAGGCGTACATCAAGACGTTCGAGCGCCTCGGGCTCGACTACCGGATCGTGGCGGCCGTCAGCGGCGCCATGGGCGGCAGCGCGTCGGAGGAGTTCCTCGCCCCCGCCGAGAACGGCGAGGACACGTTCGTCTCGTGCACCGCCTGCGACTACGCGGCGAACACCGAGGCCGCCGACATCCGCCCGAGCAGCGAGCTCGATCCTGCCTCCCAGCCGCCGCTCAAGGTGCTCGACACGCCGGGGACGCCGACGATCGAGACGCTGGTCAAGGTGCTCCACGACCAGGGCCACGACCTCGACGCCTCCCAGACGTTGAAGAACGTGGTGGTGACGCTGCGGTCGCCGGACGGGACGAAGGAGCTGCTCGTCGTCGGCGTCCCCGGCGACCGCGACGTCGACCTCAAGCGGCTCGGCGCCAACGTGGAGCCCGCCGAGATCGTCGCCTTCGACGACTTCGAGGGCAACCCCGGCCTCGTGAAGGGCTACATCGGCCCCCAGGTGCTCGCCGACCTCGGCATCCGCTACGTCGTCGACCCCCTCGTCGTCCGGGGCAGCGCGTGGGCGACCGGCGCGAACGAGGAGGGGAGGCACGCCGTCAACGTCGTGATGGGCCGCGACTTCGAACCGGCCGGCACGGTCCCCGCCGCGGAGGTGCGAGCGGGCGACCCCTGCCCCAGGTGCGGCAGCGACCTCTCCGTCGACCGGGGCATCGAGATCGGCCACATCTTCCAGCTCGGCCGGAAGTACGCCGACGCCTTCGGCCTCGACGTCCTCGGGCCCGACGGCAAGCCCGTGCGGGTGACGATGGGCTCCTACGGCATCGGCATCAGCCGAGCCGTCGCCGCCATCGCCGAGCAGTCCCACGACGACAAGGGTCTGGTGTGGCCCCGCGGCGTCGCCCCGTTCGACGTGCACGTCGTCGCCGTCGGCAAGGGCGACCAGGGCAAGGTCGCCGAGCGGCTCGCGGGCGAGCTCGAGGCCGCCGGGCTCGACGTGCTCCTCGACGACCGCGGCGGCTCCCCCGGCGTGTCGTTCAAGGACGCCGAGCTCCTCGGCATCCCGAGCATCCTCGTGGTCGGCAAGGCCCTCGCCGACGGCAACGTCGAGCTGCGCGACCGCTTGGCCGGCACCAGCACGGACGTGCCGGTGGAGGACGCCGTCGCCACGGTGGTGGCCGACGTCGGCGGCAGCTGACCCATCCCGAGCTGGCGGTCAGAACGGACTCTGGACGTCGGATCCAGCCGCCAGTTCGAGGTTGGCCCCGCGGCAAGCCCGTTCTGGCGGTCAGATCCGACGCTGGGTGATGGATCCAGCCGCCAGTTCGGCGTGTCGAGCAACCCTCAGGTGACGAGGTGGCCGTCGCCTCGCACGACGTACTTCCCGGTGGTGAGCTCGCGGAGGCCCATCGGGCCGCGGGCGTGGAGCTTCTGGGTGCTGATGCCGATCTCGGCGCCGAACCCGAAGCGCTCCCCGTCGACGAAGCGGGTCGAGGCGTTGACGACGACGGCGGCGGCATCGACCTCGCGGGTGAAGCGGTCGGCAGCGGCCACGTCACGAGTGACGATCGCCTCGCTGTGGCCGGAGCCGTGGGCGTTGACCCAGTCGATCGCCTCGTCGAGGGACCCCACCACGGCCACGCTCATCTTCAGGTCGAGGAACTCGGTGTCCCAGTCGGCCTCGGTGGCCTCGCCGATGGCGGGCACGAGCGCCCGGCTGGCGGCGTCGCCGACGAGGTCCACGCACTCGAGCGCCCGGGCCACCTCGGGCAGGAACGCTGCCGCCACCGCCTCGTGGACCACGAGCGACTCTGCGGCGTTGCACACGCTCGGCCGCTGGGTCTTCGCGTTGACCACGATCTCCCGTGCCATGTCGAGGTCGGCGTGCTCATCGACGTACACGTGGCAGTTGCCGTCGCCGTCGATGACGTAGGGCACGGTGGCGCTCGCCAGGATCGCCTCGATGAGGGGTCGCCCACCGCGTGGGATCAACACGTCGATGAGGCCGCGCAGGCGCATGAACTCGACCGCAGACTCGCGGGTGGTTTCCTCGACGAGGATCATGCCGTCCTCCGGGAGGCCCGCCTTGGCGAGCCCTTGGCGCAGCACACCGGCGATCGCGGTGTTCGAGGTGATGGCGCCGCTGCTGCCGCGGAGGAACGCCGCGTTGCCGGACTTGAGGCAGAGGCCGAAGGCGTCGCTCGTGACGTTCGGCCGGTTCTCGTAGATGATCCCCACGACGCCGAGGGGCACCCGCACCTTCGTGATGCGGAGACCGTTGGGACGGGTCCAGCCGGCGACGACCTCGCCCACGGGGTCGGGCAGGCCGGCCACCTGGCGGAGGCCCGCTGCCATCGCCTCGACCCGGCCGGCGTCGAGGCGCAGGCGGTCGACCACCGTGGCGGCGGCGCCCGCTGCCTCGGCGCGAGCCACGTCGGTGGCGTTGGCGGCGAGGATGTCCGGCGTGGCGGCGAAGAGCAGGTCGGCGGCAGCGAGGAGGGCTGCGTCGCGGGCCTCGGTGGTGGTCGTGGCGAGCGTCCGGGCGGCGAGCTGCGCCCGCCGCCCGAGCTCTGCGAGGGGCGCTGCTGGCATGGCGCCATCCTACGGTGCGTCGAGGTGCAGACTGCGAGCGTGCTTCGAAGCGACCATCGCCGCCCACGCCAGCCGGGTCGTCGGGATCACGGACCCGACCGACGAGGAGCTCTGCAACCTCACCGCTGACGATGTCGCTGCCGCGGCCGAGCGCATCTGACCGACCCGGCCTCGTCTGTCATCCCCGTACTGGCGGTGGACAGCGCGCCTGTGCCGCGGCGAGCACCGCCAGTTCGAGGGCGGCAGTTCGGGTGGGCGCGGTCGTAGGCTGCCGGGCTTGGCCATGGAACGTCACACCGGAGGCGGCGCGGGACGGGCACTGCGCTCCCCCGCCGCCATCGTGCTCGCCGTCGGCGGTGCCGGGCTGAGCGCGGTGGCCAGCCTGCCGCCGCTGGCTGCCGTCGCCGTCGCCGCCGGTGGCTACGCCCTCGGCGCCGCCACGAGCGCGCTCGTCAGGCGTGGCGGGAGCGGCACCCGGCGAGAGCGGATCGACCCGTTCACGCTCGGCGAGCCGTGGCGCCAGAGGGTCCAGGCCGCCCTCAGCGCACAGCTCCGGTACGACCAGGCCATCCGCGGCACGCGGGACGGTCCGCTGCGGGAGCGCCTGACCGACATCGGCGAACGACTCGAGGCGGGCGTGCAGGAGTGCTGGCGCGTCGCCAACCAGGGCAACGCCCTCAGCCAGGCGGTGCGCACCCTCGGCATCGGCGAGCTGCGCTCACGGCTGGCCGCAGCCGAGGCGGGGGACGGCGCAGAAGCCGACCAGCGGTTCGCCGCCCTGCGGGCGCAGCTCGGCACGGCCGAGCGCTTGGACCTGACGGCGGCCGACGTCGATGCCCGCCTGACGCTGCTCACCGCCCGCATGGACGAGGCCGCGGCGCGCGCCATCGAGCTCTCGCTCGGCGCGAGCACCGACGACGACGTCGCCGGCCTCGGCTCGGCGGTGGACCAGGTCGTCGACCAGCTCGAGTCGCTGCGCCTCGCGCTCGGAGAGGTCGAAGGTCGACCATGACCGCACCGCGACTCGTGCAGGCGACCGGCGACGCCACGTGGGCATAGCCTGTCGCCATGTTCAAGCTGCTCCGACGCACCTGGCGCTACGTGACCGCTGCCCTGTCCGGCAAGCTCGACGAGGTCTCTGACCCCAAGATCCAGCTCGAGCAAGCGATCACCGAGGCCCAGGACCAGCACCGGCGGCTCAAGGAGCAGGCGGCGAACGTCATCGCCGGCCAGAAGCAGACCGAGCTGCGGCTGAACCGGACCATGACCGAGCTCGAGAAGGTCAACGCCTCCGCCCAGCAGGCGGTGCTGATGATCGCCGAGGCGGAGGTCGCCGGCGACACGAAGAAGGCTGCTGAGTACACGAGCGCGGCGGAGAGCTTCGCCAACCGCCTCATCGCCGTCGAGCGCGAGGTCGAGGACCTCAAGGCGACCCACCTGGGTAGCGCCCAGGCCGCCGACCAGGCGAAAGCCGCCGTCGCCCAGAACGCCTCGGTGCTGCAGAAGCGGCTCTCGGAGCGCCAGAAGCTCATGAGCCAGCTCGACCAGGCCAAGATGCAGGAGCAGATGAACTCCGCGATGGCCTCGCTCAACGAGACGGTCGGCCAGGACGTGCCCACGTTCTCCGAGGTCCAGGAGAAGATCGAGGCGCGCTACGCCAAGGCGAAGGGCATGGCCGAGCTGAACAGCGACTCCGTCGAGGGCCGCATGCTCGAGGTCGAGCAGGCGGCGATGAACACCGAGGCCCAGGCCCGACTGGCGGAGATCCGCTCGAAGCTGGGCATCAGCAGCGGTGCTGCGTCACCCCAGGTCGGCTCGGGCCGAGAGCAGGCCGAGGCGGAGGCCGAGGGCGAAGCCACGACCTGAGCGCTACGGCAGCACCACGAGGTCGTCCCGGTGGACGACCTCGTGGGGGATGCCGTCCCCGAGCTCGGTGGTGCGCTGTCCGGCGACCGCCACGAGCTGGACCGCGCTGAGCTGCACGAGGCCCTTGGCGAAGGGGCGGCCATCGGGTCCCACAAGCTCCACCGCGTCACCCGCAACGAAGCTCCCCTCGACCCGGAGGACGCCGGCGGGGAGCAGGGAGACGTTGCGCTCGAGCAACGCCCGCTGAGCGCCTTCGTCGACGACCACGGACCCGGACGACCCGACGGCGAAGGCGATCCACAGCTTGCGGGCGCCGAGCCGCTTCGGCCGCGGCCGCACAACCGTCCCGAACCCGGGCTCGTCGGCGACCGCTCCTGCCAGCACGCCCTCCCGGTCGGCGCTGGCGATCACGGTGCGCACGCCGGACCAGGCGGCGATCTTGGCGGCGGCGACCTTCGAGGCCATGCCGCCGCTCCCCCGCGCCGTCCCCGCCCCGCCGGCCGCGGCTTCGAGCGAGGCGTCGACCTCGACGATCTCCTCGATGAGGCTGGCACCGGCATCGAGCCGGGGATCGGCGGTCAGCACCCCCGCCGTATCGGTGAGCAGCACGAGCAGGTCGGCGGCAAGCAGGTGGGCGACGAGGGCGGCGATGCGGTCGTTGTCACCGAAGCGGATCTCGTCGTCGGCGATGGCGTCGTTCTCGTTGACGACCGGCACCACGCCGAGGGCGAGCAGTCGCTGGAGGGTGGACCGGGCGTGGAGGTACTGCTGGCGGACCATGAAGTCGAGCGGGGCGATCAGCACCTGCCCGCACACGACCCCGTGGTCCCCGAACGCCTGGTCGTAGACCCGCATGAGACGGCTCTGCCCCACCGCGGAGACGGCCTGGAGGGTGGCCACGTCTCGGGCGTCCTCTCGCGCCATGCCGAGCGCGGGGAGTCCTGCGGCGATGGCCCCGCTCGTCACCACGACGACGTGGTGGCCCGCCTCCCGGAGGGCCACCACCTCGGCGCAGAGCTTGGCGACGCGCGGGACGTCGATGGCGCCACCATCGCCCGTGACCGACGACGTCCCGATCTTGGCGACCACGACCGACACGTCAGTCCTCGTACTCGAAGGTGAGGCCGCCGATGCGGACCATGTCGCCCTCCTTGGCGCCGGCGCGGGCGAGCGCCCGGTCGACGCCCATGCGGCGGAGGCGATCCTGCACGAACTGCATGGCCTCGACGTTCGTGAGGTCGCTGACGGCGACGGCCCGCTCGGCCTGGCGCCCGACCACGACGTAGCCGCCGCCGTCCCGCTCGACCTTGAAGCCCTCGGCGCCGGGCCGCAGGACGACGAAGCCCTCGGGAACCGGCTGCTCCTCGCGGGAGGAGCGGACGAGCTCCGCCATCTGGCCCACGAGCTCGCGCACGCCCTCGCCCGTCGCGGCCGAGATCACGGGGCCTTCCCAGCCCTCGACCGCCAGCTCGCCGCCCTGCTGGAGGAGATCGCCCTTCGACCCGACCACGATCCGCGGGCGCTCGGCGAGGTCGGGCTGGTGCTCAGCCAGCTCGTGCAGGAGGATCCTCTCCTGCTCGGCCGGCGGGATGCGCTCGACGGAACCGAGGTCGATGAGGACGACCAGCACGCGTGCCCGCTCGATGTGGCGCAGGAACTGGAGCCCGAGGCCCCGCCCCTCGCTGGCGCCCTCGATGAGGCCGGGGATGTCGGCGACCACGATCTCGGTGTCGCCGTAGCGGACGACCCCGAGGTTGGGGGCGAGGGTGGTGAACGGGTAGTTCGCGATCTTCGGCCGGGCCGCCGAGATGGCGGAGATGAGGGTGCTCTTCCCGGCGTTGGGCAGCCCGACGAGCGCGACATCGGCCATGAGCTTCAGCTCGAGGCGGAGCCACCGCTCCTCGCCCTTCTCGCCCTGCTCCGCCCAGCTCGGGGCCCGGCGGCTGTTCGAGAGGAACCGGGCGTTGCCCTTGCCGCCCCGTCCGCCCTCGGCGACGAGGAACCGGTCCCTGTTGCTGATGAGGTCCGCGAGCACGGTGCCGTCTCGGTCCTTGACGACCGTGCCCTCGGGGACGGGGACGATCGTGTCGCCCCCCGACCGCCCGTGCGCCCTCTTGGAGGTGCCGTGGGCGCCGTCCTCGGCCCGGCGGTGCGGGTGGTCGCGGAAGGCGAGCAGGGACGGGACGTTGTGGTCGGCGACGAGCCAGACCTCACCGCCGTCGCCGCCGTCGCCGCCGTCGGGACCCCCCTTGGCGACGTGCGCCTCCCGCCGGAACGAGACCGATCCCGCGCCGCCGTCCCCCGCCTTGACGTGCAGGCCGCTCTCGTCGACGAAGGCTGACATCAGGTGCACCAGCCTACGGGTGGCGCGGCAGCGGCCCCTCAGCCGTGCGCGCGTGCGCGGGCATGGCCGGTCCGCACCCCGTCGCTACCCTCGTGACGTGGACCAGGAGCCCGCCGCCGCACCGCCGCCCTCGGAGCGGGCCCTCGCCTGGGCGGCGACCATGCACGGCCATGCCGACACCGAGGTGCGCCGTGCTCACGCCGACACCGCCAGCACCGTCGGCACCATCACCCCTCGGGGCCGCGAGGAGCGCGAGGCAGGCGAAGCCGCGGCGCTCGCGCCCGGAGCGACCCGCCCGGCGGGGGCAGGCCACCGGCGGACCGTCGAGGAACCCGACCCGCGGCGGACCTGCTTCGAGCGGGACCGGGACCGCATCCTCCACGGTGCCGCCTTCCGGCGCCTTGCGGGCAAGACGCAGGTGTTCATCCTCCCCGACGACCACCAGCGGACCCGGCTGACCCACGCCCTCGAGGTCGCCCAGGTCGCGGTCGGGATCGCTCGCGCCTGCCGGCTCAACGTGGCGCTCACCGAGGCCATCGCGCTGGGCCACGACTGCGGCCACGGCCCCGGCGGTCATGCCAGCGAGGACGCCCTCAGCCCCTATGTGGAGGGCGGCTACGACCACGCCGTCTGGGGCGCCGACGTGGTGCTCCAACCGCTCAACCTGTGCGCCGAGACCCTCGACGGGATCCGCAACCACTCGTGGTCGCGACCGGCCCCGTCCACACCGGAGGGCGAGGTCGTGAGCTGGGCCGACCGGATCGCCTACGTCTGCCACGACTTCGAGGACGCCGTCTCGGCGGGGATCGTCACGACCGACATGCTCCCTGGCGTCGTGCGCGAGCGGTGCGGCTCCACCCGCAGCGCCCAGCTCGGTGCCCTCATCGGAGGCGTCGTCGATGCGGTGACCGCCACCGGCTCCGTCGGCATGACAGAGCCCCTCGCCGCGGCGCTCGCCGCCTTCCGGGCCTGCAACTACGAGCGGATCTACCTCCGCCCCGCATCGGTCGCCCAGGGAGACGCGGTCGGTGAGGTCCTGAAGGCGCTCGTGGAGCACATGGCGGACCGTCCCAACCTCATCCCCGGTGTCGCCGAACGGGGCGGCTTCGCGGCCGGCAGCACCGAGGCGCTGACCGCTGCGGTCACCTACGTCGCGGGCATGACCGACCGGTACGCGTTCCAGTCGGCGATCGCGCACCTCGGCTGGTCGCCCGACCGCCTCCCCACCAGCAGCGCCGACCTGCGCTGACCCTGCCGCACCCGGTGCGGCCCCGACCTACGCTCCGGCGATGACCAGCACCCGCAACGAGACGTTGGCCGGAGGGGACGGCGGCACCGCCATCGTCGTGGCGCCCGAGGACGCCTCGGGTCACGGCATCGTCCTCTTCCAGGAGATCTTCGGGGTCAACGACTTCCTGCTCGCCAAGGCAGGTGACCTCGCCCGACTCGGCTACACGGTGCTCTGCCCCGACGTCTTCTGGCGGATCCGACCGTCCGCTGAGGTCAACCTCCGTCACAGACCACCGACGCCCTGTCGAGAGGCATCCTCGGCCATGTGCCCGACGCGCGTGCCCGCCCGGCGTCTCGCTCCCCCACGACGAGGCGGACCGAAGCATCGGGATGACCGTCGGCGACGTCCCCGCCCGGATCTCTCCGATGACCGAGAACCCGAGGCGTTCGTACAGCGGCACGTTCCTGGGGTTGGAGGACTCGAGGTAGGCGACCACACCCTGGTCGGGGTGTGACGCACCGACCTGTTCGAGCACGCTGAAGACCTCCTCGACTCGGCTGGGCGCAACGCCCTCCTGCATCACCGCGCCGAGCGCCTCCTCGTCGGGGA
>JBBDQT010000226.1:0-2604 GCA_040905815.1 Acidimicrobiales bacterium | reverse complement strand
CATCGTCCATGGCCCACACCTCGATCACCGCGCCCGGCAGCTCGCCGGGCTGCGCGACCCGCTTGCGTGCGGCGATGTGGTCCACTCGATCGTCGGCCGGTTGCGGAACCCCTCGCCACGCTCGGGCTCCGAAGATCCCGGCCATGGCATCGAGCGTCGGCTTGATGAGGTTGTCGAGATCCCACACCTCAGCAGGTCCGGTCGGCGGCTTGGTTCGGAACTCGATCCTGACGGAGAAGCGCTCGTGGGGCCACGAATTCGGAACATGCACTGCGACGGAAGCAGCGACCGCCTCCTTCCATGCGAGCTCGTGACTCGTGGCGAAGCTGGCAGGGCGACCCTCCACCGAGAATGTGACGAGATGACGCACGGACTAGGTGCCCTTCGTTGCCTTCTCCGTCAACGAGTCCGCTTTCGCTGCGGCACTCGGCTCAACGTCGTGCGGGATCGGAGGGGGAGGCGAGGTTCGCAGTCCCTGGAGCTCGGTGCAGGCTCGGTAGAGGACGCGCTCGAGCTCGTAGGCCGTGGGGACCCCCGCACGTCGGCGGTAGGTGGTGAACGAGTCGTCGACGGGCTCGTAGCAGTAGAGCCCCACAGCATCGACCACCTGCGCGGCGGTCTCCGCCCATCTCACGACCGCTGCAAAGTCGCTGTCGCTAAGCACTCGGACGCCGAGGAAGAAGTAGATGCGTGGTCGACTGCCGTGAAGCCAGGTTGAGAGGTCGCCGCCTCCGGCGCCTCCCGCCGTCGGGGCCTGACCGACCATGGCGAGTCGCCGTGCGGCCTCACCCTTGAGGTCGATCGACTTGAATGCCAGCTCCTTCACACGCTTGTTCGTGTCCGCCGAACCGGCACGCCCTGCGGGCTTCTCGCCCGGGCTGTTGGCGTGCTTTGGCGTGCCCATCATCTTGGCTTCCAGGAGGAACTCGATCTCGCGGGTCTCGTCACCCGGGAAGACGCCGTCGAGGTTGTGCTCCGGGATGATGAGCCCCGGCACTCTTCGCCGCACGTAGAACGTCTCGATGCCGGAGCACCGCTCGAGGAGGTAGGCGAGGACGTTGTTGAACCAGTCCCCCTTGCCGTTCTGGATTGCGGCGCTGAGCTCCTTGCTCTGCTGACTCTTCGTCGCGTCGGTCCCCTCGAAGGCGGTCGGCAGCCCCTTGTCGAACTGGGACATGGCGTCCAGGAATCCGGCCTCGGCCTGGTTCCAGCTCGTGGCCCCGCTCTGGACGAGGGCGTCGTACATCTCACGGAGCGGCTCGCAGTAGGGGTTGCTGAGGAGGACCGATTGCGGGCTGCGGGGAGCGACGGGCGGGGTGGTCATCGACCCCCTTGCTACCCGACCTGTGGGAGAGCGGCGATCCCGTACGCCCGGCAGGCGACCGCAGTCGCTGCGGCTACGTCTCGTGCACGGAAGGCGGCCGCCAGCTCTTGCTGGTCACGTCGGCTGACAGCGGCCGGGGCAGGCACCCGGATCCGGCGGACGTACTGCGCCTGAAAGCGATAGCAGCCGCCACGCATCTTCACGCAGTAAGCACCGACGAAGAGGTTGGCCACGTCGGAGAGCAGGAACCCGCCGAGAACCTCGAGGTCCCACTGGTCGCTGATGACGAAGTAGAGGTTGTGGTGGGGGTAGAAGCGGCCGTCATCGAGGACCGGGTGTGACGACGCCTTGATGTCTGGGAGGAGCAGCTTCGGTCGAGCTTGCAGGTCGCCGTGGACACGGTCGATCGTGCGGTACCACTGCTGGGGACGGACACGAGCGATGTGCCGGGCTCGCAGCCGGTCCCCGTTGAGGTTGAGGTGCGCTGCGAGCCTGGGGTACCGGGCGAGGTCGACGAGGCCGTTCCCGTTCCACGGGTTCACCAGGAAGCGACCGGACCACGCCGGCTCCCCCGTGGCGATGTCGCCGGCGCGCAGGAGGGGGAGGAGCCGCTCCTGTTCGACGAGATCGGGGTCGTCGGTGATGTAGACGCTGTCGCAGCCCGTAGCGACGCCGATGCCCACTCGGGTTCCCGTGGTCTGGTCCTCCAGCGGCGGGAACCTCGCCTCGAGGTCAGCGACGAGGGCCAGCTGCGCGGGGCTTCCGCTCGGCCAGAGGTCCTCGCCGTCGAACCACCGGTCCATCCGAGAGGCTTCAACCGTCGGCCGGATGAGCGTGCGGCGCCGGGGTTGCGTGGACCAGGTGACGAGGTCGGCGGCTTCTCGCGGCCCGAACTTGGCTGCAGCGTCGGCGACCACGGCTCGGCCCTGGGGCTGGTTGCGGAGCACGACCACAGCCGGGTACGCCGAGACGTCATCCTCGAAGGCGTCGACGTCGTGCATCGTGAGCACCGTGTCGACGGCGTAGCTGTCTGCGACCAGTGCCCGCAGGTCGGCGCCGTACTGGTTGCGCATCCACCGATCGGCGCAGATGAAGCCGAGCGCACCGCCGAGCTCGAGCAGGTCGAGTCCGAGCTCGATGAAGCCGACGTAGATGTCGCTCCGCCCCCGCATGGTGGCGCAGCGACGCCGGTACGCGTCCATCACCTCGGGCCGGACGTTCTCCAGCCGGATGTAGGGCGGGTTCCCGACGACGTAGGCGGCCGAGCGAGGTTCGTGCTC
>JBBDQT010000225.1:0-2614 GCA_040905815.1 Acidimicrobiales bacterium | reverse complement strand
GTGCTGTCCGGTGCGAACGCGGACGGGGCCGCTGGGTTGCGAACGGTGCTCAGCCGTGGTGGCGTCGGAGTCGTGCAGGAGCCGTCGACCGCCGAGCGCCAGGAGATGCCGCTCGCCGCGATCGCAACGGGGCTGCCCGTGCACGTGGCCGCTCCCGAGGTCATCGGCCTGCTGCTGGCCCAGCTCGTGGCCGGGACGGCCGGCGGTGGCGTGCGCCGCCGCGAGCAGGGGGCGGGCGCTTGACTCCCCGCACCCCGGTCCTCGTCGTCGACGACAAGCCGGCGAACCTGCTCGCGGTCGAGGCGCTGCTCGAGCCGCTCGAGCTCGACGTGGTCTCGGTCCCGTCGGGGGAGGAGGCCCTGCGCCAGCTGCTGTCGCGCGACTTCGCGGTGATCCTCCTCGACATCCAGATGCCCGACCTGGACGGCTTCGAGACGGCCCGGCTCATCAAGGGCAGGGCCCGCAGCCGGAGCATCCCGATCATCTTCCTCACCGCACTCGACCGTGACCTCTCCCACCAGCTCGAGGGCTACGACGCCGGCGCCGTCGACTACCTCCACAAGCCGTTCCATCCGAGCGTGCTGCGGTCGAAGGTGGCCGTCTTCGTGGAGCTCCATCGCAAGGCCAAGATCATCGACGACCAGCGCGAGGAGCTCGCCACACGCCTCGAGCAGCGCGACGCCGCTCAAGCCGCCCTCCGGGCGCAGGCCGCCGAGCTCGCCCGCTCCAACGCCGAGCTCGAGCGCTTCGCTTTCGTGGCCGGCCACGACCTGCAGGAGCCTCTCGACGTCGTCGCCGGCCTCGTAGAGCTCGCCGTCGACGGTCTCGGGGCCGATGTCGCACCCGACCTCGCCTCCGCCCTCGCGGAGGCCGTCGCCGGCTTGCGCGGTGTGCGGAGGCACCTTGACGACCTCCTCGCCTACGCTGAAGCCGGCACGGCAGAGCTCCACCTCTCGCCCGTCGACCTGTCCGAGCTCGTCGAGGAGGTGCTGCTCGACCAGGCGGTGCACCTCGAGGACATCGGCGCCACGGTCACGTGCGACCCCCTGCCGACGGTGCAGGCCGACCGCTGGCAGCTGGGCCTCGTGCTCTCGAACGTCATCGACAACGCGGTGCGCTACCGCAGCGAGCGGGCTCTCGCCATCCACCTCGGTCTCAGCAAGGTCGACGACGACTGGGTCGTGAGCATCGCCGACAACGGAGCCGGCATCGAGCCGGAGGGCCTCTCGACGCTGTTCACGGCCTTCGGCGGCCTCGACGCCGGCTCGCCCGCCACCGGCGTCGGGTTGGCGCTGTGCCGACGCATCCTCGAGCGCCACGGCGGCAGCATCGAGGCGTCCTCCGTGCCGGGACAGGGGACCACGATCTCCCTCCGGCTCCCGAGCGGCCCGCCGTCGCCATGACCGGCCGCGTGCTGGTCGTCGACGACAACGACGGCTACCGGCTCCTCGTGCGCATGGCGCTCACCGGCTCCCCGTACGACGTCGTCGGAGGCGCAGCGACGTTGACCGAGGCGTGGGCCCTGGCCGTCGATGTCGAACCCGACGTCGTCCTTGTCGACCTCCACCTCCCGCATGACGACGAGGGGACCGGCCTCGGAGCGCTCCGCCGGGCGGCGCCACGTGCGGTGTTCCTGTCTGTGTCCTCCCTCGCCGGAGTCGGCGGCGATCACGTGGGAAGCGAGGGCATGGCGCTCCTGCCCCGCAGCACCCCGCCCAAGGAGATCGCGAGCGCGATCGAGCGCGCGATCGCGCAACGCACCCCCAAGGACGTCAGCGCCACGGAGCGGGTGCGGCTGCCACCGGAGCCGAGCAGCGCCGGTGACGCCCGCCGGTTCGTGCGTGGCGTCCTCGAGCGGTGGGGCTGCGTGGAGGACGTCGTGGACACCATCCTGCTCCTGTTGAGCGAGGTGGTCTCCAACGCCATCCTGCACGCCCGCACCGAGCTCGAGGTCAGCGTCGCCGCCCGTCCGGGGCGGGTGCGCGTGGAGGTCGTCGATGGCCACGCCGCGCCGATCCGCAGGCGCACGAGCACAGAGGACGCGCAGAGCGGCCGGGGCACCGAGCTCGTGGAGGCGCTGGCCGAGGCATGGGGAACGGACCGGCTGACGAGCGGCAAGCGGGTGTGGTTCGAGGTCGCGTCGCCTGGGATGGACGCGACGTGAGCGGGCCGGTGCTACATCGTGTGCACGATCACGGTCGTGCACGGGGCGTGGTGGACGACCTTCGTCGGCACGCTCCCGAGGAGGAAGCGAACCTTGGAGTTCAGTCCCTTGTTCCCGACGACGAGCATGGTGCCGCCGACCTGTTCGACGACCTCCACGAGGGCGTCCGCCGGGTCGCCCTTCACGGCGTGCGTGGTGCACACCACACCGGCGATCCGCGCCCGTGAGCTGGCGTCGTCGAGCACGGCTTCGACCTGGGCCTGCGAGCTGATCGAACCGGCGAACCTCGCCGGAAGGGAGGATCCGCTCACGTGCTCCGGACGGTATGCAGAGACGATGTGCACCTCACCGCCGAGCGCCCTGGCCAGGCGCGTCGCCTCGGCCACCGCTTTGGCGGCCGAGTCCGAGCCGTCGGTCCCCACCACGATCCGATCGTCCATGCCGACCCAC
>JBBDQT010000224.1:0-2631 GCA_040905815.1 Acidimicrobiales bacterium | reverse complement strand
CCGTGCGCCTTGCGGGCGGCGAGCTCGACGAGGTGGAACATGCGGTTGCGGACCATCACCCTGAAGGCCCGGACGTTGCTCGTGAGGCTGGGGGGCGCCTCGGGCAGCGAGGGCTGCACCTTGGCCGGCTCGACGCCCGCGCGGAGCTGGTCCCACTCGTCGAGCAGGCTGGAGTCGACCTGTCGGACGGTCTCGCCCAGCCACTCCGTCAGGTCGTACACCTCGTCGGTCTTCGCATCCTCGGGCACGTTCTGCACCATTGCCTTGTAGGCGTCGGTGAGGTAGCGGAGCACGAGGCCCTCGGAGCGGGCGAGGCCGTAGTGGTCGACGAACTCGGCGAAGCTCATGGCCCGCTCGTACATGTCCCGCGCCACCGACTTCGGCTTGATGTTGTGGTCAGCGACCCAGGGGTGGCGCTCCCGGTACTCGTCGAACAGCCCGTAGGTGAGCTCCCGGAGGGGCTTGGGATGCTCGATCGTCTCGAGGATCTCCATCCGCTCCTCGTACTCGACGCCCTGGGCCTTGAGGTCGTTGATGACCTCCGTCTTGAGCTTCCAGAGCTGGGCGGCGAGCACCTGGCCCGGGTCCTCGAGGCTCGCCTCGACCATGCTCAACACGTCGAGGGCGTGTGTCGGCTCGGCCTCGTCGAGGTGGGTCAGCGCCTGCAGGACGAACGGCGAGAGGGGTTGGTTGAGGGAGAAGTCGCGCTGCAGGTCGGTCGCGACCCGCACGTCGACGGTGCCGTCGGGTGCGACGACGCGCTCGACGATGTCACCCGAGAGGAGCGAGCGGCCGATGGCGACGGCCCGGCGGATGTGGCGGCGCTGCTCCTTGCGAGGCTCGTGGTTGTCGGTGAGCAGGCGCTTGAGCGCGGGAAGGCCGCCGGCGGGCCGGTCGAGGGTGTTGAGCAACATGGAGTGGGAGACCGAGAAGCTCGAGGTGAGCGGCTCCGGCGCCGCCGTCGTGAGCTTCTCGAAAGTGTCCTCCGACCACGGCACGAAGCCGCGCTCGGGCGCCTTCTTCTTCACGACCTTGCGGGCCTTCTTGCCGGCGTCGGCCGCCTTCGTCAGAGCACGCTCGTTGTCGATCACGTGCTCGGGGGCCTGGGCCCACACGGTGCCCGCCACGTCGTAGCCTGCCCGTCCCGCCCGCCCTGCGATCTGGTGGAACTCCCGCGCGCTGAGCAGGCGGGTGCGGGTGCCGTCGTACTTGCACAGCTGGGTGAGCAGCACGGTGCGGATCGGGACGTTGATCCCCACGCCGAGCGTGTCGGTGCCGCAGATGACCTTGAGGTGGCCCTCCTGGGCGAGCTTCTCCACCAGCAGCCGGTACTTCGGGAGCATGCCGGCGTGGTGGACGCCGATCCCGTGGCGCACGTAGCGCGACAGGTACTTCCCGAAGCCGGGGCCGAACTTGAACGCGCCGATGGCGTCGCCGATGGCGTCCTTCTCCTCGCGGGTGCAGACGTTCGTGCTCATGAGCGACTGGGCCCGCTCCACCGCGGCGGCCTGGGTGAAGTGCACGACGTAGACGGGGGCCCGGTCGGTGGCGAGGAGCTCCTCGATCGACTCGTGGAGCGGCGTGCGGCGGAACTCGAAGTCGAGCGGCACGGGACGGGTCGCGCTGCTGACGACGGCGGTCGGGCGGCCCGTGCGCCGCTCGAGGTCGTCGACGAAGCGGGTGACGTCGCCCAGCGTCGCCGACATGAGCACGAACTGGGCCTGGGGCAGGGTCAGGAGCGGCACCTGCCACGCCCACCCGCGGTCGGGGTCGGCGTAGAAGTGGAACTCGTCCATGACGACCTGGTCGACCTGCGCCTGGTCGCCCTCCCGCAGCGCGAGGTTCGCCAGGATCTCCGCGGTGCAGCAGATCACCGGTGCACCCGCGTTCACCGAGGCGTCGCCCGTCATCATCCCGACGTGGTCGGAGCCGAGCTGGCGGCACAGCGCGAAGAACTTCTCGCTGACGAGGGCCTTGATCGGCGCGGTGTAGAAGCTGCGCTGACCCTGGCCGATCGCGGCGACGTGGGCGGCGAGAGCGACCATCGACTTCCCCGACCCGGTCGGTGTGGAGACGATGACGTTGCTCCCGGAGTACACCTCGACGATGGCCTCCTCCTGGGCTTCGTAGAGCGACATGCCGGAGTCGGCCACCCACGACGTGAAGGAGTCGAGCAGCTCTTCGGGCCCCGCTCCCGGTGTCAACCGCTCCACGAGCGCGCCGGGATCAGGTGGCGCGGCGAGCTCGGTCATGACCACCAGGGTGCCAGGACGTACCGTGCCGGCGTGCAGCGGGTGCTGGTCATCGGCGCAGACCGGCGCTTTGCGGCCGCGGACCGGTTCCGGGTGCAGGCGAGAGTCCCCGGTGCTGCCAGCTGCACCCGAGAGGAGGCGCCATCACGCGAAGCGGTAGCGGAGCGCCTCAGCGACCGCCTGGTACCCGATGTTGCGGTAGATCCCGTTCGACGTCGGGTTGCCGAGGTCGGTGTAGAGGATGCAGCGGCGCCCGGCGGCCAGCGCGACCTCCGAGACGGCGGCGACGCAGGCGGAGGCGTAGCCGCATCCGCGCCGCTCCTCCGGCGTGTACACGGCTTGCACCCTCGTGACGCCGGCGACCGGCGGAGAGAGGGCG
>JBBDQT010000223.1:0-2637 GCA_040905815.1 Acidimicrobiales bacterium | reverse complement strand
CTGGCCCTGCATCACCGCCCGCACCGCGTCGGCGACGTCCTCGATCGAGATCTCCTTGAGCAGGTAGCCGGCTGCTCCGGCCCTGATCGCCTCGTAGAGGTCCTCCTCCTCGTCGGAGACGGTGAGCATCACGACCTTGGCGGCCGGCACCTCGTCGGCGATCCGGCGGGTCGCCTCGATGCCGCCCATCTTCGGCATGCGGACGTCCATGAGCACCACGTCGGGGGCGAGCTCGGTGGCGCGGGCGACGCCGGCGGCGCCGTCCTCTGCCTCTCCGACGACCTCGAGGCCGTCCTCGGACTGGAGCACGAGCACGAGGCCCCGACGGAAGAGCGCGTGGTCGTCGACGACGAGCACCCGGATGGCCTCGTCCTCGCTCACCTCGACGTCCACGTGCCCCCCGTCTCGCTGATCAAGTTGCGCACGGCTGACCTGGTCTTTGCCCCCACACCCGCCTGCTGAGGGGATCGCACGCTCCGACGGCGGCAGCCATCACTGGCCCAGCACCTCCGGGTGACGCGTGCTTCGCCCCTTCTCGTGACCGGACCGAGGATCGGTCCGTCCCACGGCAGGACTCACCTCTAAGCCGCACCATGCTCGACGACCACAGGTCGCCTTACGTGGGTCGTTTCGCCTGCGACTGGCATCGACTTGCAACCACAGACCCGTGCACAACACCCCGAGCATAGCGAGCGGGGCACGGCCAGCCCTCAGAGCGCCACCACGGTCAGTCGGCGACCGGCGAACCGGAGGTGACCGAGGAGCACCTCGGCGAGGTCCTGGGGTGACGGGGGGCCGGTCACCAACAGGCGGGCCCGGACCTCCTCCACGAGCTCCCAGCGCACGTCGGGGAGGAGCGCGAGCCGCCGGCACACGGCGCCCGCGAGCTCGTCGCCCTCGGGACCGCCGGGCCATTCTGCGAGACCACGGTGGGATGATCGGATGTGCTGCGCGGTGAGCTCCACGTCCTCTCTTACGTCACGCTCCGTGATGACCTTGAGCACCTCTCCGCGCCGCGGCCAGGACCCACACCTCGCCGGCACCCGCGAGCCGCAGGACGTGAGCTGCAGCGCCGGCGGTGGCGCCCGTCGTGACGACGTCGTCGACCGCCAGCACCAGGCCGTTCGCCGCCCGCACCGGGTGGAGGTGGGGACCGTCGAGGCGCTCGGTCCGTCCCCGCCCCGTCTGCGGCGGACCCTCCGACCGAGCCAGCAGCCGCCGGCACGGGACGCCGAGGGAACGGGCGACGTGGGTGGCGAGGAGCTGGCCGTGGTCGAACCCCCGCCGCCGCCGGCGACTCGGCGTGGTCGGGATCCACGTGACCACTGTGGCCGCGCCCGCCCCCACCGCGGCCGCCTGGGCGGCGAGGGCGCGGCCGAGGCCCGGCAGCACACCGCGGCGGTTGCGGTACTTGATGCCGGCGACGAGGTCGGCGCCGGGCCCCTCGTAGGCGAGCAGCGCGAGGCAGCGGTCGACGCCCGGGGGCGGCGGCAGCAGCGGGGCCGGCTCGAGCTCCGCAGCGCACGCGGCGCACGGTGCAGGACCGGGCGCGCCGCACAGTGGACAGGTGACGGCGAGGAGCACCCGCCCACGCTCGCACCGGGGTGCGACAGCGCGCCCCGCCCTGGTTCGCCGAGCCGCGTCCTCGGTGCCTACGCTGAACCGATGTCCGACACCGCCGACGCCACCTCCGATCGTCAGGCCACGGCCACTGCCTGGCTCGTGGTGGCCCTGCTCGGCGTGCTCGCCGCAGGGATGATCCTCACCGCGGCGTTCAGCGCCGACAACACGCCCTCGAGCATCGACGGGACGACGGCGACCACGTCTCACCTGGTTGACGGCTCCTAGCCCCCGTAGCTCCAGCGGCGCCTTCCTGCCGCTGCCAGACCGGTCCGAGCTCCGCCGGCGGGGCCCCCGGTTGGTGTGCGGCCTGGTGACCATGGGCACCGGCATCGCCGTGATGGTGCTCGCCGGGCTCGGGCTCGGTCCGTGGGACGTCCTGCACCAGGGCCTCGGGACGCGCACCGGGATCCCGATCGGGACGGTCGGGATCCTCGTCGGCGTGGTCGTGCTCGCGCTCTGGATCCCGCTGCGCCAGCGGTTGGGCGTCGGCACGATCCTGAACACGCTCCTCGTCGGCGCCACCATCGACGTGGTGCTGTGGCTCGCCCCGGACCTCGAGCCGCTGTGGCTCCGCTCGGTGGGGATGCTCGTCGGGGTCGTCCTCTACGCCGCCGGCTCGGGCCTCTACATCGGAGCCGGGCTCGGGCCCGGGCCCCGCGACGGCTTGATGACCGGCCTGGCGGCGCGGGGCGCCTCGATCCGCCTCGTCCGCACCGGCATCGAGCTCACCGTGCTCCTGCTCGGCTGGGCGCTCGGCGGCACGATCGGCATCGGCACCGTCGTGCTGGCGCTCTCCATCGGTCCACTGGTGCAGCTGTTCCTCGGCTTGTGGACGCTCCCCCCGATCGTCCCCTCGACCCCGGACCCCACCCACCCCCACCCGCCCGTCTGACACCACCCGTCCTGGCGGTGCAGAGCGCGCCACGAGCGCGGCGAGCACCGCCAGGTCGGAAGGGGCCTCAGTAGCGGTACTGCTCGGACTTGTAGGGGCCCTCCATCGGGACGCCGAGGTAC
>JBBDQT010000222.1:0-16115 GCA_040905815.1 Acidimicrobiales bacterium | reverse complement strand
TCGTGGACGGCCACCGTGGCGCTGCGGTCGGTGGGGACCACCACGACGTGCACGCCCGGCGAGGCCGCCACGCCGCTGATCGTCGGACCGAGCAGCGAGACGTCGTGGACGGTGGCCGCGGTGAGCCCGTGCACGGCCGCCAGATCGGCGAGGACGAGGTCGTGGGGCGTGCCGAACAGCTGCTCGAAGCGTGCCTCGGGCAACGAGGCGCGCTGCGGGAGGAAGCTGAAGATGGCGCCGCCCCGGTTGTCGACGACGACGATCGTGAGGTCGAGTCCGCGGGCGGCGAGCCCGAGCAGGCCGTTCGTGTCGTGCAGGAAGGCCAGGTCCCCCGTGAGCAGGGCCGTTCGCCCGCCGGCGGACGCGACCCCGACGGCGGTGGAGGTGACGCCGTCGATGCCGTTGGCGCCGCGGTTGGCGAGGACGCGGAGACCGACCCGGGGGGCGGCGTACCACTCGAGGTCGCGCACGGGCATCGAGGAGGACACGACGAGGGTGGTGCCGTCGGGCAGCGCGGCGGCGACGGCACGGGCGACCGTCGGGTCGCTCGCCGTCGCTCCGGAGAGGTGGTCGTCGAGCACCCGCTGGGCGGCGAGCTCGGCGGTCGCCCACGAGGCCAGCCACGCGCCGTCGTCGGCCCGCGCCGAGGAGCCGAGGCCGGCGGCGAGGGACGCGGCCCACGCGCCGGGCGCGCCGGCGACGAGGCGGGCGGCGACCCGGTCCGGGTCGATCCACGCCCCGTCCCGCTCGATCACGACGTGCGCGGAGCCGCTGTCGCGGAGCCACTCCCCCACGACCTTCGAGGCGGGCGGCGCGCCGAGGCGGAGCACGATGTCGGGCCGGTTCCGCTCCGCGAACGGCGGGTGGCGCAGCAGGGCGTCGGCGGCGGCGACGGTCGTGGCCGCCGGCACCCGGCACCCGGAGCGGGGGTCGGCGAGCACGGGCCAGCCGAGGACCCCGGCGAGACCCCCGACCGCAGCCGGATCGTCGCCGGCGCCTCCCCCCGCCACGATGACGCCCCGCCGCCCGGCGAGCATCCCGGCGATGTCGCCGACCGTGGCCGGGTCAGGGGCAGTGGGCGCGGTGCGGACGTGCCAGGGCCGCCCGCCGGGCCGCCCCTCGGGGAGCGGACCAGGGTGGGCGACGAGCGGGTCTCGGAAGCCGAGGTTGAGGTGGACCGGGCCGGGCGGCGAGCCCGTGGCCTCCCCCACGGCGCGGGCGGCGAGGGACCGCCACGTGCCCGCCGCGGCCGGGTCGGCGGGGCCGGGCTCGGCGGCCCAGCGCACGGACGAGCCGAAGAGCCGCGTCTGGTCGATCGTCTGCGGCGCGCCGAAGCCCTGCAGCTCCGGTGGCCGGTCGGCCGTGCAGACGAGCACCGGGACCCGCGCCTGGTGGGCCTCCACGACGGCAGGGAGGAGGTTGGCTGCCGCCGTCCCGCTCGTGCACAGCAACACCGCGGGCACCCCGCTCGAGAGCCCCACGCCGAGCGCGGCGAACGCCGCCGAGCGCTCGTCGAGGTGCACGTGGAGCGTGAGCCGGTCGTCGTCGGCGAGCGCCAGCGCGAGCGGCGTCGACCGGCTCCCCGGGCTGAGCACGCCGTGGCGCACGCCGGCCCTCACCCACTCGTCGACGAGCGTGGCGGCGAAGGTGGCCTGCGCGACGCCGTCCCCGGTCATGGCACCATCACCGGGTGCTGTGGGCGGATCGGAGCGGGACCGGTCGGCGCCTCGCCCTGGTGCACGGCTTCACCCAGAACCGGCGGTGCTGGGGGCCGGTGGCCGCCGATCTCGCGACCGACCACGAGGTGGTGCGGGTCGACGCGCCCGGGCACGGTCGCTCGGCGGCGGTGACCGCCGATCTCGTCGCCAGCGCAGACCTCCTCGCCGACGCGGCCGGTCCGGCGACGTGGCTCGGGTACTCGATGGGGGGTCGGTACTGCCTGCACCTCGCCCTCGCACGACCCGACGCGGTCGACGCGCTCGTCGTGCTCGGCGCCACCGGTGGCATCGACGACGCCGCCGAGCGCGCGGCGCGGGTCGAAGCCGACGAGCGGCTGGCGCGCGAGCTGGAGCTCGAGGGGTTGGCGCCGTTCCTCGACCGCTGGCTCGCCCTGCCCCTCTTCGGCGGGCTCACGCCGGAGGCACAGCACCGCGGTGCCCGGCTCGAGAACGACGCCGCCGCTCTGGCGGCGAGCCTCCGGGTCGCCGGCACCGGCGCCCAGGAGCCGTTGTGGGACCAGCTCCACGCCATCGACGTCCCCGTGCTCGTGCTGGCGGGCGAGCTCGATGCCCGCTTCCGTGCCACCGGCGAGCGGCTCGTCGAATCGATCGGCGCCAACGCCCGAATCGCGGTCGTGCCCGGCGCCGGCCACGCCGCCCACCTGGAGCGCCCGCAGGCGTTCCTCGAGGTCGTGCGCCCGTGGCTCGCCGTCCACGCCGCCTGAGGACGTCATGGCGTCAGCGCGAGCCCGGCGGCCAGCAGTGCGCCGAAGACGAGCTGCAGCGTGCCGGTGGCGCCGAGCACCGGGATGAGCCTGGTCCCCGTGGCGCCACGGAGCACCGCCCGCATCGGCTGCACGGCGAGCGGCGCGGCGAGCAGCACTGCGAGGGCGCCGGTCCTGACGAACGCGACGGCCGTGGCGGAGAGGAACGCACCGATGATGAGCGTGCCGAAGAGGCCGCGGGTGTCCCGGTCGCCGAGGCGGACCGCGAGCGTGACCTTGCCGGACACGACGTCGGTGGGGATGTCGCGCAGGTTGTTGATGACGAGGAGGGCGGTGGCGAGGAGCCCGACAGGGACCGCCGCCGCGACCGACAGCCCCGACACCCGCTCGAGGTGCACGTAGGCGGAGCCGACCGTCGCGACCAGCCCGAAGAACAGGAACACGAACACCTCGCCGAGGCCGGCGTACCCGTACGGCCTGGGGCCGCCGGTGTAGAGGAAGCCCGCCGCGAACGAGGACGCCCCCACGACGAGCAGCTCGGGGCCGACGGCGAAGGTGAGCGCGAGCCCGGCCACGGCGGCCACGCCGGCGGCGGCGAGGGCGGCGAGCTTCACGGAGCGGGCCGTGGCGAGCCCGGAGCCGACGAGGCGCACCGGGCCGATCCGGTGGTCGTCGACGCCGCGCTCGCCGTCGGCGGCGTCGTTGAGGTAGTTCGTGCCCACCTGGATGGCGACCGCGGCGACGAGCGCCGCCACCGCCCGCCACCACACGATCTCGGCGCCGGGCACGCCGACGACGGCGGCGGTCCCGACGAGCACCGGCACCACCCCGGCGGGAAGCGTCCGGGGGCGGGAGCCGAGCACCCAGCGGTTCACGGCCTGCGGGGGAAGGCGCCGAAGTCCGGCGCGCGCTTCTCCCGGTAGGCGTTGCGGCCCTCCTGGGCCTCCTCGCTCATGTAGAAGAGCAGGTTCGTGTCGTGGGCGAGCTGCTGGATGCCCGACAGCCCGTCCTCGGCGGCGTTGAAGCTCGCCTTCAGGAGCCGAAGGGCGAACGGCGACAGCGCCAGCATCTCCCGGCACCACCGGACCGTCTCGGCTTCGAGCTCGGCGAGCGGCACGACGGTGTTGACGAGCCCCATGGCGAGCGCCTCCTGGGCGTCGTACTGGCGGCAGAGGAACCAGATCTCCTTCGCCTTCTTGGGCCCGACGAGGTTCGCGAGGACACCGGCGCCGAAGCCGCCGTCGAAGCTGCCGACCTTGGGGCCGGTCTGGCCGAAGCGGGCGTTGTCCGCTGCGATCGTGAGGTCGCACACGATGTGGAGGACGTGGCCGCCGCCGATGGCGTAGCCGGCGACCATGGCGACGACCGGCTTGGGCAACCTGCGGATCTGGACGTGCAGGTCGGTCACGTGGAACCGGCCGACACCGCCGGGGCTCACGCCCTCGCCCCCCACGTAGCCGGAGTCGCCCCGCACCTTCTGGTCGCCGCCGGAGCAGAACGCGTCAGGCCCCTCACCGGTGAGGACGATCACGCCGACCGACGTGTCCTCCCGGGCGAGCTCGAACGCCCGGGACAGCTCGACGACGGTCTCGGGCCGGAACGCGTTGCGGACCTCGGGCCGGTCGATGGTGATCTTGGCGATCCCCTCGGTGGTCTCGTAGCGGATGTCCTCCCACTCACCAGACGCCTGCCACGTCACATCCGCTCCTGCCACGGCGGCGACCGTACCCGTGCGCCGACGGACGGGGGAAACCGCGGTGCTCCCGTAGGTTGAGCGCCGTGGGAGCGCTCGTGGCCGTCGTCGCCCGCGGGACCGATGCGTTCGTCGCCACGCTGCGGCGCACCTGGGACGGCGGCGATGCCGTCCTACCGCTCGACCCCCGCCTCCCCCGCCCCGCGACCGAGGCCCTGCTCGACGCGCTCGCCCCCGCCGCGGTGGTCGACCCGGCGGACGGGGAGCGCCACGAGCGAGGCGGCGGGCGCCCGGTCGAGCTCGGCGACGCGCTCGTCGTTGCGACGAGCGGCACCACCGGCGAGCCGAAGGGCGCGGTGCTCACCCACGCGGCGGTGGCGGCGTCGGCCGAGGCGACGAGCGCCCGGCTCGGTGTCGACCCGGCGATGGACCACTGGCTCGCCTGCCTGCCGCTCGCCCACGTCGGCGGCCTGTCCGTCGTCACCCGCGCACTCCACACGGGCACGCCCCTCACCGTGCTCCCCGCACCGGACCCGGCGGCGGTCGAGGCCGCGGCCCGCGGTGGCGCCACGCTCGTCTCGCTCGTGGCCACCGCGTTCGCCCGCCTCGATCCCTCGGGGTTCCGCGCGGTCGTCCTCGGAGGCGCGGCCCCGCCGGCCGAGCTGCCGGCGAACGTGCACACCACGTGGGGGATGACCGAGACCGGCAGCGGCGTCGTCTACGACCGCCTCCCCCTCGAAGGCGTCGAGCTCCGGGTGGTCGAGGACGAGCTCCACGTGCGCGGCTCGATGCTGGCGCGGGCGTACAGGGACGGCACGCCGACCGTCGACGTCGGCGGCTGGTTGCGCACCGGCGACGCCGCCTCCCTCGAACCGGACGGGCGGCTCCGCGTGGCCGGCCGCATCGGCGACGTGATCGTCACCGGCGGGGAGAAGGTGTGGCCCGAACCCGTCGAGGCGGCGCTGCGGGCAGCGCCCGGCGTGGCCGAGGTGGCCGTCGCCGGGCGTCCTGATCCGGAGTGGGGCCAGGCGGTCGTGGCGTGGGTGGCGCCCGCCGACCGCGCCGCCCCGCCGGCGCTCGCCGAGCTGCGGGAGGCGGTGAAGGCGACGCTGCCGCCGTGGGCCGCTCCCCGACGGCTCGTGATCGTCGACGCCCTCCCCCGCACCGCCCTCGGCAAGGTCCGCCGCGGCGAGCTGCCCGACCCGCCGATCTGACGTCAGCCGGCGGGGCGGATGACGGCGCCGCCGTCGACCACCAGCGTCTGGCCGGTGATCCACGACGCGGCGTCGGAGGCGAGGAACAACGCCGCGTTGGCGATGTCCTCCGGCTCGCCGAGGCGGCCGAGGGGCGTGTGTGACCCGAGGACGGCCTCGTTCGGCTCCCACAGCGCCCTGGCCATGTCGGTCTTGACCAGGCCCGGGGCGATCGCGTTGACGCGGGTGTTCGGCGCCAGCTCGGCGGCCATGTGCTTCGTCAGGTGGATGACGGCCGCCTTGGTGACGTTGTAGTAGGCGATGCTCGGCTCCACGCTGATCCCCCCGATCGACGCGATGTTGATCACCGAGCCGCCCGCTTCCTTCAGCGCCGCCTCGTGGGCGACCTGGGTCCACACGAGCACCCCGAGCTGGTTCACCTTGACGGTCTTGTCGGCACGGGAGACGTCGATGCCCATGAGCGGCCCCATGTAGGGGTTCGTGGCCGCGTTGTTCACGAGGATGTCAAGACCGCCGAGGCGCTCGACGCAGGCGCTCACACACGCCGCCGCCTGGTCCGGCTCCCCGGCGTTGGCGGCGAACACCTCGACCTCGCCGTCCATGGTGGCCGCCGCCTCCTCGAGCGCGCCCTGCTTGCGCGACGAGATCATCACCTTGGCTCCGGCCGCCGCGTACGACGCCGCGATCGCCCTGCCGATCCCCTTCGACGCACCGGTGACGAGCGCGACCTTACCGTCCAACCTGAGCTCCATCGACGGGACGGTAGCGCCCGCTCGAGAGCGATCCGGCCGTCGGCGCTGTGAGGTGTGTTGTCCAGATGTTGACCTCGTGGCGCACGCGCGTCGTTTCACCCGCCGCGCCGTCGTGCCGAAGGTGGCGTGTGGGCACGACCGGAGGTGAAGGACAACGACGGGAGCGACGCGTCCTGAGGGTCGTCGGCGGTACCGCCGTCGCTGGCAGCGCCGTCGCGCTCCTCGCGGTGCTCCAGGCGCCGAGCCGGTCGGTCGGTCCACTCGCCTTCGTGGTGCTCGTCACCGGGGCGCTGGTGTGGTCGCAGCTCTCACCCACGTTCCTTGCGTGGCGGGGAGAGGGAAACGAGACCACGCTCGACGAAGCGATCCTCATCGTCGGCTTCGTCCTCATGCCGACGACGGGCGTCCTCCTCGCGTCGGCGGCGGCGACCCTCACCACGCACCTCATCCGCCGTCGGCCGCTCCGCAAGCTCGTCTTCAACGTCGGCGCCAGCCTCTTCGGCACCGCGCTGGCCGCGCTCGTGATCAACGCCACGGTCGGCACGGTGGACGGTGTGCTCACCACCAGCCACCTGCTCGCCGTGACCGTCGGGGCCACCGTGTTCTGGGCGGCACAGGCGCTGCTCGTCTGGCTCGTGATCGCCTACGCCAGCGGGACGAGCTTCGTGACCGTCCTGAGCCAGTCCCTGTCGCCCGCCACGCTCTCCTTCGTCGTCACCGGTTCCTGGGGCCTGCTCATGGCGATCGCCGTCCAGCACCTCCGGTGGTCGATCGTGCTCGGCGCGGCACCTTTCATCCTGCTGCGGGCGCTGTACCGGGCCGAGGGCGAGCGTGGCCGGCTCAAGAGCCTCCTCCACACCGCGGCGGCGGCCGCGACCGCGACGACGCAGAGCAGAGGGTCGGTCCAGGCGTCGGTCGAGGAATCCGCTTGCGAGCTGCTGGCAGCGGGACGAGCGACGGTGCGGTCGGCGCCGCCGGCGCCAGGCGAGCTCGGCGCACCGCTCTCCGGAACCGATCCCGGCTGGCTCGTGGTCGGCGGTCGCCACAGCGCCAACCCCTTCGCCCCCCAAGACCGGGACCTCCTCGAGGGCATCGCCGCGGTGGCGTCGATCGCGCTCCAGAACGCCGACATGATCGACCGCCTGGGCCACGCCGCGCTCCACGACCCGCTGACGGCGCTGCCGAACCGTCTGCTGTTCACGACGAGGGTCGCCGCCGCCATCGAGCGCTGCACCGCCGAAGGGACGCGGTTCGGCGTGCTCTCGATCGACCTCGACCGCTTCAAGCGCATCAACGACAACCTCGGGCACCTCGCCGGCGACGAGCTTCTCCGCCAGGTGGCCAGTCGCCTCGACGCGGTCGTGGCTCCCGAGGACACCGTGTGCCGCATGGGTGGCGACGAGCTGGCCGTGATCGTGGCCGGGCACGGCTCGGTCGAGCACCTCACCGCTTCGGCCGAGCGGGTGCTCGCCGGCATGGCCCGCCCGTTCGACCTGAACGGCTCGCACGTCTTCGTGACAGCGAGCGTGGGGATCGCACGCTTCCCCGTGGACGGCGACACACCGGAGCTCCTGCTCCGAGCCGCCGATCGGGCGCTGTACGCCGCCAAGGACGCCGGCCGCAACGGCCTGGTGGTGCACCACCACGGCGACGACGCCATCGGAGATCTCGCCCTCGAGCAGGACCTGCACGTCGCCATCGAGCGTCAACAGCTCTGGGTCGCCTACCAGCCGGTCGTCGGCTCGGACGGCGGTGCCCGATCGGTGGAGGCGCTGGTCCGGTGGGATCACCCGGAGCTGGGGTCCGTCCCGCCCGACCGCTTCCTGCGCGTCGCCGAGGAGCTCGGTCTGGTCGCCTCGATCGACCGGTGGGTCCTCGACCAGGCGGTCTCCCAGCTCGGTCGTTGGGGTGCATCCGGTCTCGGCCACGTCCGCATCGCGGTCAACGTCTCGGCCCGGACGCTGTCGGAGGTCGGCTTCGAGGTCCACGTGGCCGAGACGCTGGCGCGGCACGACATCCCGGCTCACCGGCTCGAGCTGGAGATCACCGAGCAGACCGCGGTGCAGGAGCCGCTCGCCGTCGTCGACCGGCTGCGACAGCTCCGGGAGACCGGTGTCACGATCGCCATCGACGACTTCGGGACGGGCTACTCCTCCCTCTCCCGCCTCCACGACTTCCCGGCCGACCGGCTCAAGGTCGACCGCTCGTTCGTCTCCACCCTGGCGGCGGGCGAGCACAACGCGATCGTGGCGGCGACGATCGCCATGGCGCACCACCTCGGGTTGGAGGTCGTCGCCGAGGGCGTGGAGACCGAGGAGCAGCTCGACATCCTCCGCGAGCTCCGGTGCGACGCAGCACAGGGCTGGCTGTTCGCACGTGCCCTCCGACCCGACGAGGCTGCCGCCGAGCTCCGCCTGCGCTTGCCGCGAGAGGCGACGACACCCCCGAGGCTGGCCCTCAGCCGCTGAGGTAGGCGGGCGATGCACGCCCCTCAGGCGATGCGCGCCCTCAAGAGGCGTGCGACCTAGCGACGGTGGTTCTGTCTGGCACCGTAGCGACGGTCGGCGACGTCCTCGGGCAGGCTCGAAGCCGCCGCCCACTCGACGGGGCCCTGCGACGCTGCGGGCAGCTGGATGCAGAAGACGGCGCCTCCACCCGGCGCGTGGTCGTGGCGCACCAACCCGCCGTGCGCTTCGACGATCGACCGTGCGAGGTAGAGCCCCATGCCCATGCCCTTCGTCCGGGAGCCGAGCCGGGAGAACCTCCGGAACAGCTCATGGCGGCGGTCCTCGGGCACACCCGGGCCGTGGTCACGGACGCTGATGGCGACGCTGCCCCGCTCGGCCGTGACGGACACCTCGATCTCCTCGTCCTGCGGCCCGTACTTGGCGGCGTTCACCAACAGGTTCGTCACGGCCTGGCGGAGGCGGACGGGGTCCACGGTCGCGACCGCCGGCGCTGGCGCCGAGACGTCGATGGCCTGCGGCGAGAGCTGGGGCGAGAGGTCGTCGACCAGCGTGCGCACGAGGTCGGCGACGTCGAGGTCCTCCGGGTCGATGGTGAGCTCGCCGCGGACGAGGTCGTCCGCCTCGCCGAGGGTGTCCAGCCGGTGCTCCAGCTCGTGGGCGCTGCGCAGGATCGCCGACGCGTAGCCGGATGCCGGCTCCGGAGAGGAGTCCTCCACGAGCCCGGCGAAGCCGGTGATGGCGGCGAGGGGCGAGCGGAGCTCGTGCACCAGGTAAGAGATCGCCCGGTCCTGCCGCTCGTCGGTGTCCACGACGCCGACGACCTCGAACCCGCCGAACGGCGCCAACGCCTGCTCCGACCACCACGTGCCCAGATCGTCGGCGCCCATCGGCCTGGCCCAGTGGTAGCCCTGGCCGATGTCACAGCCGAGGACGCGGAGCTGCACGAGCTCGTCGAGCGTCTCGACGCCTTCGGCGACGACCTCGAGCCCGAGCGCCCGGGCGAGCCGGAGCGTGCCGGCGACGATCGCCGCGTCTGCCGACTGCGCGAGCATGCCGGACACGAACACCCGGTCGATCTTGAGGATGTCGACCGGGAGGCGCCTGAGCTGGAGCAGGGACGAGTACCCGGTCCCGAAGTCGTCGAGCGCGACCTGCGCGCCGAGCGCCTTGATGGCCGTGAGGCGCTCGCCGGCCGTGTCCGGATCGGCCATGACGCTGCCCTCGGTGATCTCGAGGACCAGGGCCGCCGGGTCAAGCCCGGTGGCGGCGAGGATGTCGGCGATGCGGACGGCGACGTCGGGCTCCGCGAGCTGCTCGGCGGCGAGGTTGACCGACATCACGAGGGCCTCGGCGCCCGGCAGGTGCTCGCGCCAGTGCGCCGCCTGGCGGCATGCGTCCTCCAGGACGAGCCAGCTGACCGCGCTGATCAGGCCCGACTCCACGGCGAGGGGGATGATCTCACCGGCGCCGAGGAGCCCCCGCTCCGGGTGGGCCCACCGCACGAGCGCCTCGACGGCGACCGGTCGACCGTCGCGCAGCCGGATCTGGGGCTGGTAGTGGGTGACGAGCTGGCCGGTGGTGATCGCGCTGCGCAGCTCGTCCTCCCGGCGGAGGAGGTCGACGACCTCGCCGTGGAGAGCCTGGTCCGATGTGGCGACGCGCTGGCCGCCGTCGGCGCTCGCCCTGCGGGCCGCAGCGGCCACCGAGGCGACGAGGACCTCCGGCTCGGTGTCCCGGTCCGACATCCCGACGGCGATGCTGACCGAGACGGCGACGTCGACGCCGTCGACGTCGACCGGTTCGGCGAGGTGCTCGGCGAGGATCTCGGCGATGACGACGGCATCGGACTCATCGCCTATGTCGGGGAGGATGAGGGCGACCTCGCCGTCGCCGAGGTAGGCAGCCGATGCCGCGGTGGAGCGCTGCTGGACCTCACGTAGGTCGAGGGCGCGCCTGAGCCGGTCGGCGACGGTGGCCACGACCCGCTCGTAGCCGGCCACGGGGAGGTTCTGGCGCATCCGGTCGAAGCGGTCGATGACGACGACGAGCACCCCCGACGAGGCCTCGTGCTCGGCCGCCACCCGCAGGCGGTCCACGAGGATGCCGTGGCCGGGCAGCCCGGTGAGAGGGTCGTGGACCATGAGCATGCTGAGGTCCTCCAGCGTGCCGACCGCTCCCACGACGGCGCCGTCCCGGCCGAGGATCGGCTCGGCGCGGGCGAGCACGGGCACCCGGGTGCCGTCCCGGCGACCGAGGAACAGCTCGAAGGCCCTCCCGCCGCTGGCGCGCTCGATGCCGCACAGGCTCTGGGCGAGCGCCTGGTCGTCCTCCGGCACCGCTTCGCCCCGATGGTCGACGAGGGGGATGGCGTCCAGCGCGCGCACGCCGCGCAGCGACGCGAGGGGCGCGCCCACGAGCTCGGCGAGGCTCTCGTTGGCGTTGACGATCGTGCAGTTGGCGTCGACCACGGCGATGCCGCCGGGCATGGCGGCCAGGACGGCGTCGAGCCGGTCCCGCTCGAGCTCCGTCTCGGCGAGGCGGGTGGCGAGCTCGCCGTGGGCGTGCGCCAGCTCCTCTTCCCGAGCCCGGAGCCGCTCGTTCACGCCGACCAGGTCCTCGAACGTCGAGACGAGCAGGTCGAGGATCTGCTCGCGGTCGGAGTTGATCATGAACCGCCGCCCGAGGAAGAACAGCTCGAGGCCCATCTGCGCCCGGCCGCCGTCGCGCAGCTCCTTGTTGTGGAGCATGTTGCGCACGCGGTGCACGAGCTCAGTCGGTTCGTAGGGCTTGCGCAGGAAGTTGTCGGCGCCCGCCGCCAGCGCGTTGACCACGTCGAGCGGGTCGGTGAGCGAGGTGAGCAGCACCACCGGCACGCGCGGGTCGCGCTCCTTCACGGCGCGGCACAGGTCGTAGCCGCCGACGTCGGGCATCACCACGTCGGAGATGATCAGGTCGAACGACTCGTCGTCCATGAGGGCGAGGGCCTCGGCGCCGTTGCCGGCGAGCGAGACGTGGAAGCCTGCCCCTTCGAGATGGGCGCGCAGCACGGCAGCCTGCGTGGGGCTGTCCTCCGCTGCCAGGACGCGGTAGCTCATCGGCATTCGCCTTTCTTCGACCCGAATCGGGCGATCCTGTAGGCCAGATCGTCGGGGTTGCCCACGCCGTGGGCCAACCCCGCCTCGGTCACGGCCCGGGGCATGCCGAACACGACCGAGCTGTCGGCGTCCTGGGCGAGGACGAGGCCCCCCGCCGCCCGCAGCCGTGCCGCCCCCTCCAGGCCGTCGTTCCCCATGCCGGTCAGGACCACGGCAGCCGCCTCCGGCCCGCGGGAGTCGGCGAGCGAGGAGAACAACACGTTGGCCGAGGGCCGGAAACCCCCCACGGGTGCGGTGCTCGACAGCTCGAGGCGACCACCACGGATCCCCAGGTGCCGCCCGTCCGGTGCGATGTAGACCTCGCCGGCCCGGGGTTCCTTGCCGTCCTCGGCGACGGAGACGGGGAGCACCGTGGCGGTGCCGAGCCACCGGGCGAGGCCGGTGACGAAGCCCTCGGCGATGTGCTGCACGACGAGGACCGGGATGTCGAGGGTCCTCGGGAGCACCTCGAGGAACCGGTACAGCGCCGCTGGCCCGCCCGTGGACGCCGCCACGCCGACGACGCCGACCGATCGACGGTTCTCGTCGGCGTCACCCGTGGCCCGCACCCGTGCGGCGGCAGGGGTGCGCTGGGTGTGGCGGACGAGCTTCACCACGGCGAGCGCCTTGACGAGCCTGACGAGCCGGGCGGCGTCCGCCTCGAAGCTGGGCGCCATCGGCCCCGGCGGTTTCCGGGTCGCGGTGAGGGCGCCGGCCCGCACGGCCTGGAGGCTGATCTCGACCTCCCCCGAGTCGTAGGCGGCGGTCACGATCACGATCGGGGTCGGTTGCTCGATCATGATGCGCTTCGTCGCCTCGAAGCCGTCCATGCCCGGCATGTTGATGTCCATCACGACGATCGACGGCCGGAGCCGCTTCGTGAGCTCGATCGCCTCGACGCCGTCGGCGGCCTGCCCGACCACCGACAAGGAGGTGTCGGCGGACAGGATCTCGCTGAGGAGGGTGCGCGCCGTCGGCGAGTCGTCGACGACGAGGACGCGCAGCGGGGCGGTCACAGCAGCCGCCGCACCGCGTCGAGCAACGCCGCCTGGTCGAACGCCGACTTCACGAGGTAGGCGTTGGCCCCGGCGTCGGCTCCGCGACGGCGGTCGTCCGCGCTCGCCAGCGAGGTGACGAGGACCACCGGCAGCTCGCCGAAGCGAGGCGAAGAGCGGATCGCCCGGCAGAGCTCGATGCCGCTCATGCGGGGCATGTCGACGTCGCTGACGACCACGTCGACGGCGTTGCCGGCGAGGAGCGCCCACGCCTCGGCGCCGTCTGCGGCCACGACGACGTCGTACCCGGCGCTCTCGAGGATGCTGCGCTCCAACGCCCGGGTCGTGACGGTGTCCTCGACGAGCAGCACGGTGTGGCGCTGGTGCACCGGCGTCGGTGGCGCCGGCACCGCAGCCATCGCCCGCGTGCTCCTGAGGGCGGCTGACGGGTTGACGACCAGCGCCACCCGCCCAGAGGGGAGGAGGGCGGCACCGAGGATGCCCACGCTCCCGCGCGCCCGTGTGGGGAGCGGCCGCAGCACGGCCTCCAGCTCGGCGTCGAGACCGGTGGCCACGTCGGCCACGAGCAGCATCGACCCCTCGCCGGTGATCTCGATCGCGATGCCGGGAGGTCGGGCGTCACCGTCGACCGGGAAGCCGAGAGCCGCGGCCAGGGACACCGCCGGCGAGGAGCGGTCGCCCACCGTCACCGAGGAGCGACCCTCGAGGTGCTCGATCGCGTCCGCTCCGAGACGGTGCAGCCGGGCGATGCTCGCGGCGGGAACCGCGATCGGGTTCCCGCCGCCGACGTCGACGACGACGACGTGGAGCACGGCGAGCGTGACCGGCACGTGGATGCCGACCTCGGTGCTGCGACCGGCTTCGCTGCGGATGTCGACCCTGCCGCCCAGCGCCTCGATCCTGGAGCGCACCGCGTCGAGCCCCACGCCCCGCCCCGACACGTCGGTGACCGCCGACGCGGTCGACAACCCCGGGAGGAACGCGAGCTCGAGGTCGTCGTCCGGGTCGCTGTCGGCGAGACTGCCGGCGGATGCCCGCAGCGCGGACACGTCCACCCCGGCGCCGTCGTCGGCCACGGTGATCGCGACCGTCGTCCCCTCCGCCACGGCCGAGACCCGCACCGTCCCTCGCCGGGGCTTGCCGAGCTCCTCCCGCCGGTCGGGTGCCTCGATCCCGTGGCCCACCGCGTTGCGCACCAGGTGGAGCAGGGGCTCGCGGATGGCGTCACCGATGTCCCGGTCGAGCTCGACGTCGTCGCCGGTGACGACGAGAACCGCTTCTGAGCCGGTGGTCCGGCACGCCTCCCGCACGGACTGGTCGAGCCCGGCAGCCACGTCACCGAACGGCTGGAGGCGCAGCTCCTGGGCGGTGTCGGCCAGCCCGCTGGCAGCCCGGCGCAGCTCCCGGTCCACGGCGCTGGCCCGCGTCGAGAGCTCGACGAGCATCGCCGGAAGCGCCGATCGATGGGTGTCGAGCACCGTCGCCCCTCCACGGCGACCGCGCCGCTCGATCTCTGAGATCTCGTCGCGGGCGGCGGCGACCCCCTGCGCCAGGGCCCCGACCCGCTCGGCGGTCGTGAGAAGCGAGCCGGCGCGCTGGACGAGCTGGTCGAGACGCGCCACGGCGACCCGCGCCCGGCCCTCGCTGGCCGCGGCGGGTGCCGGCACCGGACCCGCCGCTCCCGCAGCCGGCTCGTCCGCCGGTCGCTCCGAGCCACTGCCCACAGAGCCGCTGCGCAGCTCCTGCTCGATCACCACGAGAGCGTCGACGTCACGGAGGAGCGCGGTGACGAGCGCGTCGTCCACGGCGCGGGAGCCCTCCCGGACCTCGCCGAGCAGCTCCTCGAGGCGGTGGCAGGGATCCACGGCCTGAGCGACGCCCGCGGAGTGGGCGGCGCCCTTCAAGCTGTGCGCGGCGCGGAACAGCTGCTGCACCAGATCGTCCCTGGCGCCGGCATCCGGGCGGCGCTCGAGCGCGGCAGCGCCCTGGGCGAGGACGCGCGCGTTGTCCTGGAGCTCCTCGAGGAACAGCGCCTCCAGCCGCGCCTGGAGCGCGACGTCGTCGACGGCCACGTCCGCCGACTCTACCCCGCCCCGACGAGGGCCTTGAGCCCGGCGGCGACCTCGTTGAGGTCCCGGGCCGCCTGCTCCGCCTGGCGGGCTGCCGCCGCGTTCTGCCGGGCCGTCTCGTCGAGGTCGCGCATGGCGAGGCTGATCTGGCTGGTGGCGACTGCCTGCTGGCCCGACGAGGCCGAGATCTGCTCTGCCGCGATCGCGGACGAGGCGACCGTGTCGGCCAGCTGCTCGATGGTCGTCCCCGTGCGCTCCACCCGCTGGACCCCCTCCTCCACGCTCTTCCCGCCCCGCTCGGTCGCCATCACCGCGGCGTTCGTCCCCTGCTGGATCTCGCCCAGGATCCCGGTGATCTGGCTCGTGGCACGCTTCGACTGGTCGGCGAGGGCGCGCACCTCGCTGGCGACCACGGAGAAGCCGCGCCCGTGCTCGCCGGCCCGGGCCGCCTCGATGGCGGCGTTGAGGGCCAGCAGGTGGATCTGCCCGGCGAGCTCCTCGACGGCGCGGACGATCCCGGAGATGTCCTGGGCCCGCTCCGCCAGGGAGACCACGGTTCCCGCGATCGCGCCGACCTGCTCGCGGATGTCGGCCATGGCGGCCTCCGACTCCCGCACCGCGTGGGTGCCTTCGCTTGCCACCTCGGAGGAGCGGTGGGCGGCGTCGGCCACCGACCGAGCCCGCTCGGAGCTCTGGTCAGCGGTCTGGGTCAGCTCCTCGACGGTGGCGACCGTCTCCTGGACGGCGGCGGCCTGCTCGGCCGCGCCCGCCGCCTGCTGCGCCGTGCCCGCCAGGATCTCGGCGGAGGCGGCATCGACGCTGAGGGCGAGCCCGGTGAGCCGGCGGGTGACGTTGCGGGTGATCCAGCCACCGATGCCGACGGCGAGGACGAGCCCGAGCACCCCGAGGCCGACCAGGAGGAGCGTCGTGTTCCGGACGGTCCGGTTGGACGCTGCGATCGCGGCCTCGATCTGGCGCTCCTCGAGCTGCACGAACGACTCGAGCGAATCAGTGAGCGCCTGCCGGGGAGGTGTGAGCCGCTCTTCGAGCACGTCTGCCACCCCCTCGATCGAAAGGGTGCCGTCCAGCCGCCGGCCGACGACCTCCGTCTGGAGGGCGACCAGCTCCGCGTTGTGGGACCTCACGACTTCCAGGAGCTGCCGGCCTTCGCTCTGGTAGACGCCTTCCTCGAGCGCGTCGAGTGCCGCTGCGTACTCAGCGTCCGCCACCTCCATGTCGTCCGCCAGCTCCCTGTCCCCCGTGATGAGCAGGTTGCGGACGAAGACGCCCCGCTCCGCCACCGCGGCGTCGAGGCGGTAGGCGTCG
>JBBDQT010000221.1:0-2649 GCA_040905815.1 Acidimicrobiales bacterium | reverse complement strand
TGTCGCTCGCCAGGGTGATGGGACCACCGTTTCGCCAGTGGCATGGGACCACTTGATGGGGTCTGCTGCGACGGCGCCGTGATGATGGCGCCCGCCGCTGTGGGGGTCAAGGGCGCCTGCGCCGCCGGCGTGGTTCGGGATCGTCATCGAGGTTGGGCTTCTGGCGGCGCCGGTAGGACTCGCCTTCGAGGACGAGCTCGTGGGCGGCGGATTGGAGCCGGTCGATGGCGGACTGGGCGAGGAGCGGGTCGGCCATGAGGGCGAGCCACTCGACGGGGTCCCGGTTGCTGGTGACGATGGTGGCGCCGGTGCGGTGGCGTTCGACGATGAGCTCGTAGACCTCGCTGGTGTCGAGCGGGTCGAGGGCGGTGAGGGCGAAGTCGTCGAGGATGAGTACGTCGACGCGGAGGAGCTTGCGGACCTCGGCGTCGTGGCTGTTGTCGAGCCGTGACGCCTTGAGCCGCTTGAGCATCGTGTCGGTCCGCTCGAAGTGGACGCTGTGACGACGCCGGACGGCTGCGTGTCCGAGGGCGGTGGCGAGGAACGTCTTGCCGACCCCGACGGGGCCCATGATCACGACGTTGTGGGCGGCGTCGACGAAGCGCAGCGAGGTGAGCTCACCCCAGGTCTGCTGGTCGAAGCTGACGGCGGTGGTGGGGTCCCAGCGGTCGATGGTCATGGTGGGGTCGAGCCCGGCGGCGCGTGCCCGCAGAGCAGCCGAGGTGGTGTCGCGCCGGGTGACCTCGTCGGCGAGGAGCAGCTCGAGGAAGTCGCTGTGGCTGAGGCTGTTGGCCTTGGCCAGGGCGAGGCGTTCGGGGAGCGTGTCGAGGAGCTTGCCGAGCTTGACCCGGCGCAGCAGCCTCCGCAGCTCGGGGGTGACGGCGGGCGCGGGGGCGGTCATCGGGCACCGCCTTCGGTGCCGGTCACCGGGCGGGCGACGGCGAACTCGTCGGGGTCGCGGGCGAAGCGGGCGGCGACGACCGCTCCCGCCGGTGACAGTGGCGCAGCGGTGCCGCCGTGCTCGGTGGCCCGCTCGAGCATGCGGCTGATGAGACCGACGTTGACCGCCTCATGCGCGAGCGCGCTCGCGCACGCGGTGTCGACCCGGTCCGCGCCCCACTTCTTCACGAGGCCGAGCAGGGCGTAGACCTGGCGCATCTTGGTCCAGGGCAACGGGTGGTCGAGGAGGGCGCCGGCGTAGGTGCCGATGGCGGGGCCGTGGCCGGCGGCGAGACGGCGGAGCTTGTCGAGGTCACGGAGGGCGTAGGCGGTCCGTTCCGCCGGGAGGTCCTCCTCGTCGGTCACCCGTCGCCCCGGCGCCTGGCGGGGGTGGACCTTGACGAGCTGGCCTCGGGCGTAGATGCGCACCAGCGCCCGGTCCGCCCGCACGTCCACGCTCGTGCCGATCAGGTCCCCCGGCACCGAGTAGAGGGCCTTGGCGACCTCGATGTGGTGATCGCGGTGCACCTTGGCCGTCGCGTACACGGGCACGTCGTAGGGGGCGGTGGGGGCGGGCAGCAGCCGGCCCTGCTCCTCCACCCGGAACACCTCCGCGGGGCGGGCCTGGATCGTGCCGTGCACCCGCATCCCCGCCTTCTCCGCGCACCACAGCGCGGCCCGGCGTTGCGCGTCGGCGAGATCGATGAAGGTCTCACCGGCGAAGAACGACTGGCGGACGTAGGGGACGGTCCGCTCCACCCGCGGCTTGTCCTGCGGGGCACGGACCCGGGCCGCGTCGACCGCGAACCCGCGGGCCTGCGCGTACTCGACGAAGCACTGGTTGAGCCTCGGCTCCAACGGGTTCGCCCGCTCCACGATCGCCTTCAAGTTGTCAGGGATCACCGTCTTGAACACCCCGCCGTAGAAGGCCCACGCCGCCTCGAACCCGGCGATCACGTCCTCCACCGTCTGACGGTGCGTGAGCCACACGAAGGAGTGCCGCGACACCACGGCGGTGAAGATCAGCGCCTGGCAGTCCCGCAGGCGCCCGGCCACCGGGTCGTTGATGCGGCCCATCTTCCCGAAGTCGACCTGCAGCTCGTCACCCGGCTCCCCGTCCGCCACGCGCACCGTGGTGCCCCGCCGGCCCCGACCCACGTCACACACCTCGTTCGCGTACCGGTGCAACGTGCGAGCCGGGACCACCACCCCCCGGCGGGCCAGCAGGTCATGCGCCTTGGTGACCGTCAGCTTGTCGACCTTGAGCCACCCGTCGATCAGGTCGTGGTTGGCCACCAGCACCCGCCACGCCTCACCGTGACCGTCGCTGCGGTGCGGGCGGACCGCCTCGACCACCGACCCGATGAACCCGTCGTCCAGCTGCGCCTCGCCCGCCTCGCGGACCAGGCCGGCCTCCTCCGCGGCGGTCACGTAGCGACGGACCGTCTTGCGGTCCACCCCCGCCAACCGTTCCACCGCACGGATGGACTCGCCCCGCACCCACAGGCGCAGCACCTCTCGAACCTCGAACACTCGGACCTCCCGGTATGCCATCGCCGCCTTCCAGGGCTGTTGACAGAAGGCGGCGAGTCCACCCGCAACAGCACCGTCACAGGTGGATCCCGGGTGGTCCCATCACTGGCGAAGAAGTGGTCCCATGCTCCTGGCGAAACTCACCTCACGGTGGTCCCATGCTCCTGGCGGGCGACA
>JBBDQT010000220.1:0-16381 GCA_040905815.1 Acidimicrobiales bacterium | reverse complement strand
GGTGGGCCTTCTCGATCTCGTCGAGGAGCACGACGGCGTACGGGCGCCGGCGCACGGCCTCGGTGAGCTGGCCACCCTCGTCGTAGCCGACGTAACCCGGGGGTGCCCCGATGAGGCGGCTGACCGAGTGCTTCTCCATGTACTCCGACATGTCGATCCGCGTCACGGCGCGCTCGTCGTCGAAGAGGAAGTCGGCGAGCGCCCGGGCGAGCTCGGTCTTGCCGACGCCGGTCGGCCCGAGGAACAGGAACGAGCCGATCGGGCGGTTGGGGTCCGACAGGCCGGCGCGACTGCGACGGATGGCGTTGGCCACGGCGTTGACGGCGTCGTCCTGGCCCACCACCCGCTCGTGGAGGTGCTCCTCGAGGCGGAGGAGCTTGTGGACCTCCCCCTCGAGCATCCGGGACACGGGCACGCCGGTCCAGCGGCTGACGACCTCGGCCACGTCCTCCTCGTCGACCTCCTCCTTGAGCATCCGCTCGCCGGACTGCAGCTCGTCGAGGACCTTGGACGCCTCTTCGACCTTCCGCTCGAGCTCGGGGATCTGGCCGTAGCGGATCTCGGCGGCCCGCTCGAGGTCGGTCTCGCGCTCGACCTCACCCCGCAGGTGCTCGAGCTCCTCCTTGAAGGAGCGGATGGTCCCGATGGCGTCCCTCTCAGCGCTCCAGTGGCCCTTCATGGCGAGGGACTGCTCGCGCAGGTCGGCGAGCTCCCGCTCGAGCGCCTCGAGGCGCTCGACCGACGCCTGGTCCGTCTCCTTCGCCAGCGCCACCCGCTCGATCTCGAGCTGGCGGATGCGGCGCTCGACGACGTCGATCTCGGTCGGCATCGAGTCGATCTCGATGCGCAGGCGGCTCGCCGACTCGTCGATCAGGTCGATGGCCTTGTCAGGGAGGAAGCGCCCGGTCAGGTAGCGGTCCGAGAGGACGGCGGCGGCGACGAGCGCGGCGTCTTGGATGCGCACGCCGTGGTGGACCTCGTAGCGCTCCTTCAGGCCGCGCAGGATCGCGATGGAGTCCTCGACACTCGGCTGGCCGACCATGACCGTTGCAAAGCGCCGCTCCAGGGCGGCGTCCTTCTCGATGTGCTTGCGGTACTCGTCGAGCGTGGTGGCGCCGATCATGCGCAGCTCGCCACGGGCGAGCATCGGCTTGAGCATGTTCGACGCGTCCATCGAACCCTCCGCGGCACCGGCGCCGACCACGGTGTGGAGCTCGTCGATGAAGGTGATGATCTCGCCCTGGGCGTCGGTGATCTCCTTGAGGACCGCCTTGAGCCGCTCCTCGAACTCGCCCCGGAACTTGGCGCCGGCAACCATGGCCGAGAGGTCCAAGCTGATGAGGCGGCGGTCCCGCAGGCTCTCGGGCACGTCACCCTCGGCGATGCGGCGGGCGAGGCCCTCGGCGATGGCGGTCTTGCCGACCCCGGGCTCGCCGATGAGCACCGGGTTGTTCTTCGTCCGGCGGGACAGCACCTGGATCACCCGCCGGATCTCCTCGTCCCGGCCGATGACGGGATCGAGCTCGCCGTCGCGGGCGACCTGGGTGAGGTCCCGCCCGAAGCGCTCCAGCGCCTTGAACGTGGACTCAGGGTCCTGGCTCGTCACCCGCGAGCTGCCACGCACCGCCTTGAGGGCGTCGAGCAGCTCCTCGGTCGTGGCGCCCACGAGGTCGGGCATCGCAAGCACGAGGTGCTCCGTGCTGACGTAGTCGTCGCGCAGGTCGCCACGGATGGTGTCGGCCCGCTCGAGGACGTCACGCAGGGCCCGGCCCATCCCCGCCTCGGCGCCGTAGGCCCTGGGCAGCTTGCCGAGCCGGTCCGCGACCGCAGCGGCAAGCGCCTTCGGGGCGACGCCGACCTTGGCGAGCAGCGGGCCGGCGATCCCGTCGGACTGGTCGAGCAGGGCGGCGAGCAGGTGGTCGGGGGCCACCTCGGGGTGGTTGGCCGAACGGGCGCGCTCGGCCGCGCTCTGGTATGCCTCCGAGGTCTTGACAGTCCAGCGCTTCGGGTCGATCGCCACGGCGCCAGGTTACCGTGCTGTGAGAAAAGTTGACAAGATCATGCTCAAGTCTTATCCCGGCCGAACGGGGAGGGCCGACCGAACACCTCGACCGCCTGGGAGAGCGGGACGAGGTCTCGCCGGTAGCGGCGCGCGGTGCGCTCCACCGCCGCGGTGGCGGCCGCCGTGGCCGCTGTGGTCTCGGCTTCGGCCTCGGCCAGGCGCTCCTTCACCGCCGCCAGGTCGGCCTCGAGCTCGAGGACGCGCTTCACGCCGGCGAGGTTCAGCCCCTCGTCGGTGAGCTCGCTGATGCGGCGGAGCCGGTCGAGGTCGACCTCGCTGTAGCGGCGGCTCCCGCCACCGGTGCGAGCGGGGTCGACGAGCCCCTTGCGCTCGTAGATGCGCAGGGTCTGGGGATGCACCCCGGCGAGCTCGGCGGCGACGGAGATGACGAAGACAGCGTGGTCGCGCTCTCGTGCGGGCATGGCTCAACCTCCCTGTCCGGTCAGGTGCGCTCGGGGGGACGCCCCGTCGGCGGCGGATGCCGAGGCCAGCGCCTCGACGGCCTCGCGCTCGGCGTCGCTCAGCGTGACGGGCACCGCCACATCGACGGTGACGAGCAGGTCGCCGGCGCCCGACGGGTCGGGGACGCCACGGCCCCGCACCCGGAAGGTTCGTCCGGACCGCGTGCCCGGCGGGACCCGCAGCGTGACGGTCGGGCCGTCGAGGGTCGGCACGGTGACCTCCGCACCGAGGGCGGCCTCGGGGAAGGTGATGGGCACCGAGAGCGTGAGGTCCTTGCCCCTGCGCCCGAACAGCGGGTGGCTGCCCACGAGCACGACGACGAAGAGGTCGCCGGCAGGCCCGCCGTCGCGCCCCGGCGTGCCCCGGCCCTTGAGGCGGATGCGCTGACCGTGCTCGACGCCGGAGGGGATGCGCACCTTCACCGCTCGGGGGCGGCGCTCGGTGCCGGTGCCGCGACAGGTGTGGCACGGCTGCTCGACGATCCTGCCCCGACCGCCGCAGCGGGTGCACGGGGAGGAGAAGCTGAACAGGCCCTGGTTGTCGTCGGTGACGCCGCGCCCACCGCACACCGGGCACGTGATGGGTGCCGTGCCCGGCTCCGCACCGGAGCCCGAGCAGGTCGAGCACGGCGCCTCGCTCGTGAGGTGCACGGTCGTGGTGATCCCGTTGACGGCGTCGACGAAGCTGAGGTGGAGCTCGGTCTCGAGGTCGGTGCCGCGCTTGGGCCCCGTCGGCCGTGTCGCACCGGGGCGGCCCCGGCCCCGGCCGAAGATCCCGCCGAGGACGTCGCCGAGGTCACCGAGGTCGTCGACCCTGAAGCCCGCGCCTCCGCCGAAGGGACCGGTGCCGGCGCCGGCGCCTCCGCCGAAGGGGTTGCCGACCGGGCCTCTGGACCTCACCTGGTCGTACTCCTTGCGCCGCTCGGGATCACCGACGACGTCGTAGGCCGCCGAGACCTCCTTGAACCGGTCCTCCTTGCCGGGGTTGGTGTCGGGGTGGGTCTCGCGGGCGAGCTTGCGGTAGGCCCGGGTGATCGCCCTCTGGTCGGCCGACGAGTCGACGCCGAGCGCCTTGTAGTAGTCCTTCTCGAACCACTCGCGCTGCGGTGCCACGTCAGCCCCCCTCCCCTCTCGTCACGCGCGCCGCCACCGCCTGCGTCAGCCCCGCACCCGCACCATGGCCGGCCGGATGAGGTGGCCCTGCCACCGGTAGCCGGCGCGCAGGACCTCCGCCACCAGCTGCGGCCCGCCGTCACCCTCCTCGTGCGCCACGGCCTCGTGCTGCTCGGGGTCGAAGGGCGCCTCGTCGTGGCCGACCCGCTCCAGGCCCTCCTGTCCGAGGACGCCGAGCAGCTGGGCCTGGAGGGGCCGCAGCGAGTCGTCGCCGTGGCCGATCCCGGAATCGAGGGCGTCGAGGACGGGCAGGAGGCTCTTGACGACCGACGCGCTGCGCCGGGTGACCTCGTCCGCCTGCTGCTTCATCATCCGCTTGCGCATGTTCTCCAGCTCGGCCTGCTTGGACTGCGCGAGCAAGAGGTAGTCGTCACGTTCGGCCGTGACCCGCTCGAGATCGCTCAGGAGATCCTCGACTGAGGGCGGGCCGTCGTCGCCCAGCGAGGGGTCCCACCCATCGCCGGGGGCGACGTCGTCACCGACGAGCGAGTCGGCGTCGGCGTCCTCGGGCAACGGCGCCTCGTCGACGGGGGCAGGACCGCCGGGGACCCTGGCGTCGTCGTCCTGGCCGAGATGGGGGTCCGCGTAGGGGTCGCTCACGCCGAACGGTCCTCCTCCTGGTCGTCGTCGACGATCTCAGCATCGACCACGTCGTCGTCGCTCGGTGCGCCGGTCGCGCCGTCCGCCGCCCCGGCCGCGCCCGCCTCCTCGGCAGCGGACTCGTAGAGCTTCTGGGAGAACGTCTGGCTCGCGCCCATGAGGGCGTCGGTCGCCGTGCGGATCCGCTCGACGTCGGCGTCGCCGCTGCCGCCGGCCACCGCCTCCTTCAGCTCGGCGAGCGCCGCCTCGACGGCCTCCTTCTCGCTGCCGGGGACCTTGTCACCGTGCTCGCGGAGCACCTTCTCGGTCTGGTACACGAGGCTGTCCGCGTTGTTGCGGACCTCCGCCTCCTCCTTGCGCCGCTTGTCCTCGGAGGCGTGGGCCTCGGCGTCGCGGACCATCTGGTCGATGGCCTCCTTGTCGAGCGAGCTCTGACCGGTGATGGTCATGGACTGCTCCTTGTTCGTCGCCCGGTCCTTGGCGGACACGTGCACGATGCCGTTGGCGTCGATGTCGAACGTGACCTCGATCTGCGGCACGCCACGCGGTGCCGGTGGCAGGTCGACGAGCTGGAACTTGCCGAGCGTCTTGTTGTACATCGCCATCTCGCGCTCGCCCTGGAGGACGTGGATCTCCACGCTCGGCTGCATGTCGTCCGCCGTGGTGAACACCTCGGTGCGCCGGGTCGGGATCGTCGTGTTGCGCTCGATCAGCTTGGTCATCACGCCGCCCTTGGTCTCGATGCCGAGGGACAGCGGCGTCACGTCGAGGAGGAGGACGTCCTTGACGTCTCCCTTGAGCACCCCGGCCTGGATGGCGGCGCCGACGGCGACGACCTCGTCGGGGTTGACGCCCTTGTTGGGCTCCTTGCCGGTGAGGTTCTGGACCATCTCGGTAACGGCGGGCATGCGGGTCGACCCGCCCACGAGGATGACGTGCTCGAGCTGGCCCTCGGCGAGGCCGGCGTCCTTGATGGCCTGCTCGAACGGGGACTTGCAGCGCTCGAGGAGATCGGAGGTGAGCTCCTGGAACTTCGCCCGGGTGAGCGTCTCGTCGAGGTGCTTGGGGCCCTCCTGGGTGGCGGTGATGAACGGCAGGTTGATCTGGGTCGACTGAGTGCTCGAAAGCTCGATCTTTGCCTTCTCGGCGGCCTCCTTGAGGCGCTGGGCCGCCATCTTGTCGACCCCGAGGTCGATGCCCTCCTTGGCCTTGAACTCCTGCACGAGCCAGTCGATGATCCGCTGGTCCCAGTCGTCGCCGCCGAGGTGCACGTCGCCGTGGGTGCTCTTCACCTCGAACACGCCGTCGCCGATCTCGAGGACCGACACGTCGAAGGTGCCCCCGCCGAGGTCGAAGACGAGGATCGTCTGGTCGGCGCCCTCCTTGTCGAGGCCGTAGGCGAGCGCGGCCGCGGTGGGCTCGTTGATGATGCGCAGCACCTCGAGGCCGGCGATCTGGCCCGCCTCCTTGGTGGCGGTGCGCTCGGCGTCGTTGAAGTAGGCGGGCACGGTGATGACGGCCTGGTTGACGGTGTCGCCGAGGTAGGCCTCGGCGTCGCGCTTCAGCTTCTGCAGCGTGCGGGCACTGATCTCCTGCGCCGTGTACTGCTTGCCGTCGATGTCGTTCGTCTTCCAGTCGGTGCCCATGTGCCGCTTGACGGAGCGGATCGTGCGGTCGGGGTTCGTGATCGCCTGGCGCTTGGCGACCTCGCCGACGAGGACCTCGCCGTTCTTCGCGAAGGCCACGACGGACGGCGTGGTGCGCCCGCCCTCGGCGTTGGGGATGACGACGGGCTCACCGCCCTCGAGGGCGCTGACGACGCTGTTGGTGGTGCCGAGGTCGATGCCGACGGCCTTTGCCATGATGGTCCTCCGAAGTGGTCGTGCGTTGCGGGTGCGATCGGTCTGCGCGGACACTGTAACCAGGCGACGGGCAAACGACACAGACAACTTGAGCGCCTCGCGCTCAAGTCCAGGGACCGGACAGTGGGCGCCGGACGGTGGCCCCCTGCATAGGCTCCACGCCGTGCCGGTGCCCCCGTTCGACCGTTTCGTCCGCCACGCCGAGCTATCGGAGCTCATCGACGCGCTGGCTGCCGAGCACCCCGGACTCGTGCACGTGTCCTCCATCGGATCGTCCTTCGAGGGCCGGGAGATCTGGCTGCTCACGATCACCGACCTCTCCACGGGTCCCGCCGACGAGAAGCCGGCGCTCTGGATCGACGCCAACATCCACGCCACCGAGCTGACGGGCAGCGTCGCCGCGCTCCACCTCGCCCACCGCCTCGTCACCGGCCACGCGACCGACCCGGAGGTGACCCGGGCGCTCCAGACCCGAGCGTTCTACATCGTGCCCCGGCTGAACCCCGACGGCGCCGAGCTCGCCCTCCTCGAGCGCCCGGTCGAGCTGCGGTCCTCGACCAGGCCGTACCCACGGGTCGACCAGCAGGACGGCCTCATCAGGGAGGACATCGACGGCGACGGCCGCATCCTCACCATGCGCATCGAGGATCCGGACGGCCCCTGGAAGCCGCTCACCTCCGAGCCCCGCATCCTGGTGCCCCGCGATCCGCACGAGGACGGGGCCGGCCCCTACTACCGGGTGTTGCCCGAAGGCCGGATCCAGGGCTACGACGGCGCAACGATCAAGCTGGCGCCCCAGCTGCAAGGCCTGGACATGAACCGGAACTGGCCGATCGACTGGCGACCGAACGGCGAGCAACCAGGTGCCGGAGACTTCCCGACCTCCGAGCCCGAGGTGCGCGCCGCGGTCCAGGCGATCGTCGCCCGACCCAACATCTGCGCGTACATCGCCTACCACACGCAGTCAGGCGTGCACCTGCGCCCGTCGTCCACGAAGGACGACGAGACCTTGCCGACCGCCGACCTGCGGGCCTACGAGATCATCGGCGAGGCGGCGACCGAGCGCACCGGCTACCCGGCGGTCTCGGTCTTCCACGGCTTCCGCTACGACCCCAAGGAGATCATCACCGGCGTCGCCGACGACTGGGCGTACGAGCACCTCGGCGTGTTCGCCTGGACGACCGAGTTCTGGAGCCCGCTGCGGGCCGCAGGCGTCGAGGACTTCGACTTCCTCCGCTGGTACGAGCGCCACCCGATCGACGACGACCTGAAGCTGCTCGCCTGGAACGACGAGGCGCTCGGGGGTGAGGGTTACGTCGACTGGTACCCCTACGAGCACCCTCAGCTGGGGTCCGTCGAGCTCGGCGGCTGGTGGAGCGCCCACTGCTGGCGCAACCCGCCGCCCCACCTGCTCGAGTCGGAGGTGGCGCCGCACAGCGAGTGGGCGATCTGGCACGCGCTCATCTCGCCCCTCCTGCGCCTCCGCACGCTCGAGGCCACGCCACTCGGCGACGGCGGCGACTCGTGGCGGGTCCGGCTGGTGGTCGGCAACGCGGGCTGGCTCCCGACGAACGTCACGGCCCGAGCAGTCGAGCGCAAGCTCGTGCGGGGGCTCGAGGCCGAGCTCTTCGTCCCCGCGGGTGCAGAGGTCGTCGGTGACGCGAAGGCGGAGCGCACCCAGCTGACCGGCCGCAGCGTGAAGACGGGCGCGCCCGTGTGGGGACCAGCGGACCCCACGAGCGACCAGGCGACGATCGACTGGGTCGTCACCGCGCCGGCGGGCACCGTCGTGCGGGTGGAGGCCCGCCACCAGCGAGCGGGCGTCGTGCGGGGCGAGATCACGCTCGGGGGGTGAGCGCCAGGTTGCGCCCCGACGCCCCGTCGGGGAAGGTGTGCACATGAGCACCGGAAAGGCCGTCATCGCCGGCCTCGTCGTCACCGTCGGCCTCCTCGTCATCTCCTACGGCTTCGAGGGGATCGCCCAGCTGGCCGGCCCCGAGGAGGTCGAGGTCAAGTCGGAGGAATCGGAAGACCACGAAGACGTCGAGCCAGAAGACCACGAAGACGTCGAGGACGAGGGCTAGACCCGACTAGACGGGGACGGGACCTGCGTGGTCAACACCTCGGATCGCACACAGACCCTGCGGCGCGCCGCGCTGCTGACCTGGACCCTCGTCGGCATCGTCGGGCTGCTCTGGGCGGGGCTCATCGTGCTCGACACGATCCGCCTCGCGGTCGTGCCCCTCGTCCTGGCGCTGTTCCCCGCCGCGCTCCTCTCGCCGCTGGCGGACCGCCTGAAGCGCCGGCTTCCCGACGCAGCTGCCGCAGCGATCGTCCTCGTCGGGTTCGTCACACTGCTCGGCGGGACCCTGTGGCTCCTCGGCTGGCTGATCGCCGAGGAGGTCCCCGCCATGGTCGACGCCCTCGAGGAGGCGTACACCGATGTGGGAACCTTCCTGTCCAACCGCTTCGACATCACCATCCCGGACCTGGACGAGGCGCTCGAGCGGATCGAGGAGCGGGCAGGCGAGAGCGACGTCGGCGAGGCGGGGCGCACGTTCGCGTTCACGACGCTCGAGGTCCTGAGCAGCTTCCTGCTCATCCTCGTCTCGATGTTCTTCTACCTGAAGGACCGGGGGCGCATGTTCCGGTTCCTCGTCGAGCTGGCGCCGGTGCCCGCGAGGGGCCACGTCGCCGAGGTGGGTCACCGGGTGTGGGAGACGCTCGGTGGCTACTTCCGGGGCCAGCTCGTGGTCGCGGCGGTCGACGCCGTCTTCATCGGGCTCGGGCTGTTGGTGCTCGGCGTGCCGCTCGCGCTGCCACTCGCGGTGCTCGTGTTCTTCGGCGGGCTCTTCCCGATCGTCGGTGCCTTCACCGCCGGGGCGCTCGCGGTGCTGGTCGCCCTCGCCGACGGAGGCCTCCCGGCAGCGCTGGCCGTGCTCGTGTTGAACATCGCCGTCCAGCAGCTGGAGGGCAACCTCCTCCAGCCGGTGGTGGTCGGTCGGGTGACCAGGCTCCACCCGCTCGTCGTGCTCACCTCGCTGACGGTCGGAGCCGTGACCCTCGGGGTCCTCGGCGCGTTCCTCGCGGTACCGATCACCGCGTCGATCGCGCGCGCGGCCGGCTACGTCCTCGAGCAGCGTCGGGGGACCACACCGGACGAGCGGGAACGAGAGGACGAAGGCGCGGGCGCCGGGGCAGGAGCGGGCGACGAGAGGGGCGCGGTCGAGCCGGCCGTGTGACCGCACGGTGCCGATCGCCCGTCCCGTACCATCCGGGCCATGGCGACGCTGATCCTGCTGCGGCACGGGCAGAGCGAGTGGAACGACGCGAACCTCTTCACCGGCTGGTACGACGTCGACCTCACGGCGAAGGGCGAGGACGAGGCACGCCAGGCCGGGCACCTCCTCGCCGAGGCCGGCCTCTCGCCGGCCGTCTGCTTCACCTCGCTGCAGGTGCGCGCCATCCGCAGCGCCGACCTGGCGCTCACCGCGGCCGGGCGGTCGTGGATCCCGGTGCAGCGCCACTGGCGGCTGAACGAGCGCCACTACGGCGCGCTCCAGGGGCTGAACAAGGCGGAGACCACGGATCGCTACGGCGCGGACCAGGTGCACATCTGGCGGCGGAGCTACGACACGCCGCCGCCCGCGCTCGAGATCGATGACGAGCGTCACCCGCGCCACGACCCGCGCTACGCCGACCTCGCTCCCGAGCAGCTTCCCGCCACCGAGTGCCTCGCCGACGTGGTGGCCCGGGTGCTCCCCTACTGGTACGACTTCATCGTCCCCGCGCTCCGTCGCGCCGAGGTCGTGCTCGTCGCCGCCCACGGCAACAGCCTGCGGGCGCTCGTGAAGCACCTCGAGCGGATCGGCGACGACGAGATCGCCGCACTGAACATCCCGACCGGCATCCCACGGGTCTACGAGCTCGACGACGACCTCCGGCCGCTCGACGTCCGTTACCTCGGGGATCCCGAGGCGGCGGCGGCGGCGGCCGCCGTCGCCGCTCAGGCGAACGGAGGACCGGGCAACGGCTGAGCGGCTCCCCGGGTAGGGCGGCACGGCCGCTAGCCTCTGGGCCGGAGAGCCGGGAAGCCTGGTCGGCGACCTCGTCCTGACCGCCCCCGCCGAAGGAGCCGAACCTGCTCGTCCTGCTCGGACTCCACGCCGTCCTGGCCGGCGTCGCGCCCGCCGTCGGCCGCCGTCTCGGGCCACGCGTGCTGCTGCTGTGCGCGCTTGCGCCAGCGGCGACCGTCGCGTGGGCGGCCGCGCGGGCTGGCGGCGTGCTCAACGGGCATCCGGTCACGGAGGTGCGGCCGTGGGTCGGTGACCTCGGCGTCGAGCTCTCGTTCCGCCTCGACGGCTTCGCGCTGCTCATGCTGGCCCTGGTGTCGGGCGTCGGTGTGGCCGTGTTCGTCTACGCGTGGCGCTACTTCGCGCCCCGGCCGGACCTCGGGCGCTTCGCCGGACTGCTCACCGCGTTCGCTGGAGCCATGCTCGGCATCGTCCTCACCGACAACCTCCTCGTGCTCTACGTCTGCTGGGAGCTGACGTCGGTCACGTCGTACCTCCTGATCGGCTTCGAGGACACCAAGCCGGCATCACGCGCCGCCGCCCTCCAGGCGCTGCTCGTCACCGGCGCCGGCGGGCTCGCCATGCTCGGCGGGTTCGTGCTCCTCGGTCAGGCCGCGGGGACGTACACGTTCAGCGAGATCCTCGCTTCGCCCCCGTCGGGCGGAACCGTCGGCATCGCCGCTGCGCTCGTGCTCGCCGGCGCGTTCACGAAGTCCGCGCAGGTCCCGTTCCAGTCGTGGCTGCCGGGCGCGATGGCTGCGCCCACCCCGGTCAGCGCCTACCTCCACTCCGCCACGATGGTGAAGGCCGGCGTCTACCTCATCGCCCGCTTCGCTCCCGCCCTCGCCCCGGTCGTCGTCTGGTGGCGGCCGGTGGTCGTGGGCGTGGGCGTCGTCACGATGCTCGTCGGCGGGCTCGCCGCCCTCCGCCAGCACGACGTGAAGCTGCTGCTCGCCCACGGCACCGTGAGCCAGCTCGGGTTCCTCGTCGCGCTCTTCGGCGCAGGCTGGGAGGAGGCGACGTTCGCCGCCGCCGCCCTCATGCTCGCCCACGGCTTGTTCAAGGCGACGCTGTTCATGACGGTCGGCATCGTCGACCACGCCGCCCACACCCGGGACCTGCGCCAGCTCTCGGGGCTGCACGTGACGCTTCGACCCGTCGCCGTCGTGGCGGTCATCGCCACGGCCTCCATGGCCGGGCTCCCGCCGTTCCTCGGGTTCGTGGCCAAGGAGGCGGGCCTCGAGGCGCTCCTCCACGAGGGCTCGCGCGGCCTGCTCGTGCTCGGCGGCATCGTCGTCGGATCCGCGCTCACCGTCGCGTACGGCGCCCGCTACGTCTGGGGGACCTTCGCCACGAAGCCCGGACCCGCAGGCGCGCCCATGCCTTCCACGCCCGTCGACCAGCCCGGCCCGGCCTTCCTCGCCCCAGTCGTGGCCCTCACGGTGGGGACCGTCGTGCTCGGCGCGCTGCCGGTCCTCGCCGATCCCCTCGTGGGGGCGGCCGCCACCTCGCTCGACCCCCGCGTCGAGGGCGTGCACCTCCAGCTCTGGCACGGCGTCAGCGTCGCCCTCGGCCTCTCGGCGCTGGCGATCGTCGTCGGCACCGCGCTGTTCCTCCGCCGGGAGGTCGTCGCCAGGCTCCAGGCCCGCCTGCCGGCGACGCCTTCGGGGACCGAGGTGTACCACTCGATCCTCACCGGCACCCTCCACCTCGCCGACCGGGTCACCGCCGTCGTGCAGAGCGGTTCGCTCCCCCGCTACCTGCAGGTCACGCTCGTCACCTTGCTCGCGCTGCCCGGGGTCGCCCTGCTCCGGGGGCCAGGCATCCCCACCGACCTGCCCTTCGCCGAGAACCCGCTGCAGCTCGCGGTCGGCGTGCTCGTCGTCGGCGCCGCCGTCGCCGCAGCGCGCGCTCGCCGTCGCTTCGCCGCGGTTCTGTGCCTCGGCGGCGTGGGCTACGGCGTGGCCGTGCTGTTCGTCGTGCAGGGCGCGCCCGATCTCGCCCTGACGCAGCTGCTCGTCGAGACCCTCGCCGTCGTCGTCTTCGTGCTCGTCCTGCGCCACCTGCCCGAGCGGTTCTCGGAGGGGTCCCGGGGGCTGTCACGGGTGTCCCGGGTGGTCATCTCCGCCGGCGTCGGCGTGTTCGTCGCGTCGTTCGCGGTCATCGCCGGGGAGGCGCGGCGCGGATCCCCAGTCTCCGGCGAGCTCCTCGAGCGCGCCCTTCCCGACGGCGGCGGCCGCAACGTGGTCAACGTGATCCTCGTGGACTTCCGGGCTCTCGACACGCTCGGGGAGATCACCGTCCTCGCCGTCGCCGCCCTCGGCATCGCCAGCCTCGTGCTGTCCGGACGCTCCTCGGGAAAGGCCGGGACCGCGGCTCGCGATCCCGATCTCCCCGCCCCTGAGGCCGTGGGGACAGACGACCGGCCGGTCACCGTCTCCGGCGCGACGGGCGGTGACCCTGTTGGGTGAGCGCTCGCTCCTCCTCGACGTGGGGATCCGGGCCGTGTTCCACACGGTCCTGCTGTTCGGCGTCTTCCTGCTCTTCGCCGGACACAACGCGCCCGGCGGCGGCTTCATCGGTGGGCTCGTCACGTCAGCCGCCTTCGTGCTGCGGTTCGTCGCCGACCCCGAGGGCCGCAGCGGCCGCCCACTACCGTTCCACCCGACCACGCTGCTCGGCGGGGGCATCGCTCTCGCCGTGCTCACCGGCACCGCCTCGTGGCTCTTCGGCGGCGAGCTCCTCGAGAGCGGCAAGGTGACGCTGCACCCCCCGCTGCTGGGCGCCGTCAAGGTCACCTCCGCGCTGCCGTTCGACATCGGGGTGTACCTCGTGGTCATCGGCCTGGTCGGGACGTTCCTCACGACCCTCGGCACCGAGCAGGAGGGGACCACGTGACCGTGACCCTCGCCGTCGCCGTCGGCGGGCTCTTCGCCGTCGGGACGTACTTGCTGCTGCAGCGCACGCTCACCCGTGTCGTGATCGGCCTCGCCCTCATGGGCCACGGCGCCAACCTGCTCCTGCTGCTCGCCGGGGGGCGCGCCGGCGATGCGCCCTTCGTGAGCGACGACGGACCACCGTCGGCCGCCGCCGACCCGCTGCCCCAGGCCCTCGCGCTGACGGCCATCGTGATCACGTTCGGGGTCACGGCGTTCCTGCTCGCCCTCGCGTACCGGAGCTGGCAGCACACCCACGACGACGACGTGGAGGACGACCCGGAGGACCAGCGCATCGCATCCCTGACCCAGCACGAGGCTCCTGATGGGCCGGCGGACGCCTGATGCGCGTCCTGCTGCCCCTCCCCGTCATCCTGCCCCTCCTCGCGGCGGGCGGTTCACTGGCCCTGCACCGCCACCGTGGGCTCCAGCGCGCACTCGGTCTCGTCACCCTCACCGCCGTGCTGGTCGCGTCGGTCCTCCTCCTCCTCGAGGTGCAGTCCGGCGGCATCGGCGTGGTCGACGTCGGCGGGTGGCGGGCGCCGATCGGGATCACCCTGGTCGCCGACCTCCTCTCGACGATCATGCTCGCCGTCTCGACCGCCATGCTCCTCGCGGTGCTCGTCTACGCGATCGGCCACCCCGCCACGGAGGACACGCGCCGCTTCTTCCACCCCACCTACCTCGTGCTGTCCGCAGGCGTGGCACTCGCGTTCCTCACCGGCGACCTGTTCAACCTCTTCGTGGCCTTCGAGGTCATGCTCATCGCCAGCTACGTCCTCATCACCCTCGGCGGTTCGGCCGAACAGGTCCGCTCCGGCATGACCTACGTGGTCATCAGCTTGTTGTCGTCGACGCTGTTCGTGACCGCCGTGGGACTCGTCTACGCCGCCACCGGCACCGTCAACCTGGCCGACCTCGCCGGACGCCTCGACGGCATCGACCCCGCGATCCGGAACGCGCTGGGGCTCACCCTCCTCGTCGTCTTCGGCATCAAGGCGGCGATCTTCCCGTTGTTCTCGTGGTTGCCGGACAGCTACCCGACCGCGCCCTCGCCCGTCACCGCCATCTTCGCCGGGCTCCTGACGAAGGTCGGCGTCTACGCCATCATCCGGACCCAGACGCTGCTCTTCCCGAGCGACGGCGCGTCCCAGGTGCTCCTCGTGATCGCCGGGCTCACCATGACCGTCGGGGTGCTCGGCGCCATCTCCCAGAACGACGTGAAGCGCATCCTCAGCTTCCACATCGTGAGCCAGATCGGCTACATGATCCTCGGCCTCGGGCTCTTCACCGTGGCGGGCGTGGCAGGGGCGATCTTCTACATCGTCCACCACATCGTGGTGAAGACCACGCTGTTCCTCGTCGGCGGCCTCATCGAGGTCAGCGCCGGCACCGGTGCCCTCAGCCGCCTCAGCGGCCTGTCACGCCGAGCGCCGGTCGTGGCCGCGCTGTTCGCGCTGCCCGCCCTCTCCCTTGCGGGGATCCCGCCGTTCTCCGGCTTCGTCGCCAAGCTCACGCTCGTCCAGGCCGGCCTCGCCATCGACCAGGGGCCGGTCATCGCCGTGAGCCTGCTCGTCAGCCTCCTGACGCTGTTCTCCATGACCAAGATCTGGGCCGGGGTGTTCTGGGGCTCACCATCGGAGGTGGAGGCCGGTGACGAGGCCGGCGGCGAGGCGCCGTTGCGGCCGCCGCGGCTCATGGTGGGCGCCACGGCCGCGCTCGTCGTGACAAGCCTCGTCATCGCTGTCGGCGCGGGGACCCTCTACGACCTCTCGAGCGACGCCGCCGCCACCCTCATGGCGCCGGACGGGTACATCGCGGCGGTGCTCGACCGGTGAGCCGCATCCGCCCGCTCCTCGTCCTCTGGCTCGTGATCGTGTGGGTCGCGCTCTGGGGCGACCTGACCTTCGCGAACGCCGCCGGTGGTCTCCTCGTCGCGCTCGTCCTCACCCTCGCCCTCCCCGCCGGCGGTGACCGGGGCCGGTCCACCAGTGAAGGCGCCGAGATCCGACCGCTCGCAGCCATCCACTTCGCCGCCTGGTTCGCGTGGAAGCTGATCGAGGCGAACGTCGTCGTCGGCTGGGAGGTGCTCACGCCCCGCAACCGCATCAACGAGGGCGTCGTGGCGGTCCCCCTGCACGGGTGCTCGGACTCGCTGACGACCCTCGTCGCCAGCTGCGTGTCGCTGACCCCCGGCACGCTCGTCATCGACGTGGACCGGAGCCCGCTCGTGCTCTACGTCCACGTGCTCCACCTGCACGAGATCGAGGAGGTCAGGGCCGAGGTGCAGTCGCTCGAGCGCCTCGCCATCCGCGCCTTCGGCACTGCCAAGGCGCGATCCTCGCTGGCTGCGGAGACCCCTCCCCCGGTCGGGGGGCTCCACACGTCGTCGAGCACCGACGTCGCCACGGAAAGGGACGAAGGATGATCGAGACCGCCACCACGATCGCCCTCGCCGGCCTGGCCGTCTCCGCTGCGCTCTGCACCGCACGGCTCGTCCGGGCCGGGTCGCTCGCAGACCGCATCGTGGCCCTCGACGCCCTCCTGATCGTCGTCGTGAGCGGGATCGCGGTGCAAGCGGCGCGCACGGGTGACGGCACCTACCTCGACGTCCTCGTGGTCGCCGCGCTCCTGGGCTTCCTCGGGACCGTCACCGTCGCCCGGTTCATCGAGCGGAGGGGCGCATGACCATCGCCACCTCCGTCGGCGACGTCATCGTGTCGTTCCTGATCCTGTCGGGCGTCTCACTGAGCCTCCTGGCGGGGATCGGGCTGCAGCGGTTCCCGGACGTGTTCGCCCGGATGCACGCCGCCACCAAGCCGGCGACGCTGGGGCTCCTCCTCATCCTCGGTGCCGCCGCGCTCCGACTGAGCGACCGGGGCGGCGTCATCAAGCTCCTCGTCATCGCCGCCGCCCAGTTCATCACCGCGCCCCTCGGCGCCCACATGGTGGGCCGGGCTGCGCACCGTGCCGGTGACCAGATGGCTCCCGAGACCACCGTCGACGAGCTCAGTGACGTGCGCCGCCGCCGCTCCGGGAGCGGCTGATCCTCGGTCGAGCCCGGCCCGTCGGGACCAGGCTCCGACCTCGCGCTGGCGCAATGGACATGCGGAGGACGATCCGGCTCCGCCGGTCGTCCGAGAGCACGCCGGCGGATTAGCGCTGGCGCAATGGACATGCGGAGGACGATCCGGCTCCGCCGGTCGTCCGAGAG
>JBBDQT010000219.1:0-2681 GCA_040905815.1 Acidimicrobiales bacterium | reverse complement strand
GGCGCCAGCCGCCTGGCCGCGCTCGAGAACGGCGAGGTCGACTACCTGTTCGACGTCCCCGGGCCCGAGCTGGAGCGTCTGAGCGGCGACCCCGACTACGACACGCAGTCCACGCTGATCAACCCCGGCGGGTCGAACTGCATCATGACCGTCAGCTTCAACCTCGACCGCCCGATGTTCGCCGACCAGGAGGTCCGCCAGGCGATCGCACACGCCCTCGACCGCGACCAGTTCCTCGAGCGTGTCCTGTTCGGCAGCGGCCTGGTGGCGGAGTCGCACATCTCCAGCGGCATCGCCTTCGCTCACGCCGCGGCCGACCTGCCGGCCCACGACGTCGACGCCGCCGAGGCCATGCTCGAGGCGGCCGGGTGGATCCGTGAGGGAGGCGGGACCCGGACGGCGGCGGGAGTGGAGGGCGTCGAGGACGGGACCGAGCTGGCGTTCGACTTCACCCACTTCCCCACCTTCTCCGCCTACGCCGAGCTCCTGCGGGCCCAGCTCGCGGAGGTCGGGATCGAGGTGACGTTGCAGCCCCTCGAGCCGCCGGTGTTCGTCGAAACGGTGTTCACCGACCGGGCCTTCGACACGAACATCATCTCGTACTGCAACGGCCCGGACCCCGAGATCGGCGTCCGCAGGATGTTCGACTCCTCGCGGATCGGTCCCGTGCCGTTCAGCAACGCTGCCGGCTACACCAACCCCGAGGTGGACGCTCTGTTCGCGGAGGCGGCGACCACGGTCGACACCGACGCCCGGGGCGACCTGTACCGCCAGATCCAGGAGCTGACGGCGGCCGACCTCCCGTACATCCCCATCGTCGAGACGGAGTCGACCCGCGTGTTCACGTCCACGTGCAGGGACTTCCTCCCGGCCGGGCACTTCGCCGAGACCGCTTCTTGCGGCTGAGGCCACATCGGGCATGACGAGGCGCTACGTCCTGTGGCGCCTCGTCCAGCTCGTCCCCACGTGCGCCGGCATCGTGCTCGTGGGGTTCCTGCTGGTCCACGCCGCCCCCGGGGATCCGGTCCTCGCCCTCGCCGGGGAGAGCGGTGACGCCGCGTACTACGAGCGGATCCGGGAACGGTTCGGCCTCGACCGCTCCGTCCTCGACCAGCTCGTCACCTACACGGGCAACGTCGTGCGGGGCGACCTCGGCACGTCGTACACGAGGGGGCTCCCCGCGCTCGAGGTGGTGTGGACCCGGCTCCCCGCCACGCTCCTGCTCACGACGTGCGCGCTCGTCGTCTCGACGTTCGTCGGCATCACCCTCGGCGTCGTCGCCGCGGCCCGTCCGCACGGGATCCGCGACGCACTCATCGGCGCGTCGTCACTCGGGCTCTACGCCACCCCCGCCTTCCTCGCCGGCCAGCTCGCGGTGCTCATCTTCGCCCTTCGGCTGGGTTGGTTCCCCGTCCAGGGCATGACGACGGCGAGATCGGATGCGACCGGCCTCGACCACGTGCTCGACGTCGCCCACCACCTCGTGCTGCCGGTGCTCGTCCTCGCCGCCGCCGAGCTCGCAGCGGTGGCGCGCCTCACCCGCGCCGGGGTGCTCGACGAGCTCGGGCGGGACCACGTCACCACGGCGCGGGCCAAGGGCGCGAGCGAGGCGCGCGTCCTCGTCCGCCACGCGCTGCGGCGGGCGCTCCTGCCGGTGGTCACCGTGATCGGCGGTCGCATCGGCCACCTCGTCGCCGGCACCGTCGTGGTGGAGGCGGTGTTCTCCTGGCCCGGTGTCGGCCGCCTCCTCATCAGCAGCGTCCAGGCTCGGGACACGCCGATCGTCCTCGCGCTGTTCATGCTCATCGCCCTCACGGTCGTCGTGGCGAACCTCCTGACCGACCTCACCTACGCCTGGCTGGATCCGCGTGTCCGCTACCGCTGACGAAGTACCGATCCCAGGGTTCGTCGGCCGGCAGATGACCGCGCGCGGCCGGTGGCTGCGAGCGGTCGTCCGGCGCCCTGCCGGCGCGGTGGGCGCGGCCCTCGTCGCCGTCGTCACGATCACCGGTGCCGTCGGCCCGGCCCTCGCACCCCACGACCCGTTCGCCGTCAAGGGGCCGTCCCTCACCCAGCCATCGTGGGCCCACCCGATGGGGACTGACGCGCTGGGTCGTGACACGTTCAGCGGCGTGCTCCACGGCATGCGGACGTCGGTCCTCGTCGCCTTGGCGGTCGCCGGCGTCGTGATCGTCATCGGTCTCGTGATCGGCATGCTGGCGGGGTACGTGATGGGCCGTGTCGACGACGTCCTCATGCGGGCGACGGAGTTCGTGCAGGTCCTCCCGCGCTTCTTCCTCGCCATCCTCGTGATCGCCTTGTTCGGGCCGGGGATCGACCGGCTCGTCCTCGTCCTCGGGCTCACGTCCTGGACCCTCCTCGCGCGCGTCGTCCGGGCCGAGGTGTTCTCGCTCCGGGAGCGCGAGTTCGTCGAGGCGGCGCGCGCGGACGGCGCCTCTGGCTTCCGCATCGTCACGAGGGAGCTCATCCCGAACGTCGTACCGGCGACGGTCGTCACCGTCGGCCTCGTCGCCGCCCAGGTCATGCTGATCGAGGCGAGCCTGAGCTTCCTCGGCCTCGGTGACCCGAACGTGGTCAGCCTCGGCTCCCTCGCCAGCCAGGGCCAGCAGCTCCTCCGGGTCGCGTGGTGGACGTCGATCTTCCCCGGCGTGGCCATCTTG
>JBBDQT010000218.1:0-16412 GCA_040905815.1 Acidimicrobiales bacterium | reverse complement strand
CTCTGGCGTGGTGCCGGGGAGGACAGGAGAAGACAGATGGCACGGATCGCGAGAGCGGACGTGGGCCCGTTGGCCCCGTACGCGGATGGGTACCGGGAGCTGCTGGCAGGGCTGGGGTTCACGCCTGCTGGGGTGGTCCGGAAGTTGTGGGAGCTGGGTCGGCTCAGTGCCTGGATGATCCGCAACGATCTGGGCCCGGAGGATCTGACCGCGGCACGGTTCGACGAGTTCAGCGCCTTGTGCGCGGCCGGGTTCGAGCGGCCGGTCGGGTACCGCACCCTGGCCCCGCTGGTCGGCTACCTGCGTGATCTTGGCGTGGTTCCCGAGGAGATGGTGGGGGCGACGCCGGTGGGTGAGCTGGTGGACCGCTACCGGTCCTGGATGGTCGAGGACCGCGCGCTGGCCCCTCGCACGATCGGCCGTTACGAGGCGACGGCACGCCGTTTCCTGGCTGGTCGCGCGGGCCGGCGAGGTGGCGGATGCGGGGCCGAGAACCTCGCCGGGTCGGAGGTGTTCGAGTTCTTGTTGGCCGAGACCGAGCGGGTGTCGGTCGGCTCGGCGAAGGGTCGGGTCGCGGAGCTGCGCTGCTTGTTGCGGTTCTTGTTCCTCGAGGGCTTCACCGAGACGCCGCTGGCGGTGTCGATCCCGCCGGTCGCGGGCTGGCGGGACACGTCCCTGCCGCCCACCTTGTCCCGCCCGCAGGTGGAGGCGATCGTGGCCGCGCATGACACGTCGACGGTGACCGGCCGCCGGAACCACGCGATCGTGTTGGTCCTGGCCCGGCTCGGGTTGCGGGCGGCCGAGGTCGGCGCCTTGGGGCTCGAGGACCTGGACTGGCGGGCCGGGCAGCTGGTCGTGCGGGGCAAGTCCCGCCGGGACGACCCGCTGCCGTTGCCGGCCGAGGTCGGCGAAGCCATCAGCGCCTACCTGGTGGACGGTCGGCCGGCCACGCCGTGCCGGGCGGTGTTCATCACTCGGTTCGCGCCGCTGAAGGGCTTGGCTCCCCAGTCGGTGTCCAAGATCGTCTACGACGCCAGCCGCCGTGCCGGCATCGACCCGCCGGTGTGCTCGCACCGGCTCCGTCACGCCCTGGCCACCGGCATGCTCGCGGCCGGCGTGCGACTTCCCGACATCGGCCAGGTGCTCCGGCATCGGGATCTGGCCACCACCGCGATCTACGCCAAGGTCGACCACGACGCGCTCCGAGAGCTGGCCGTCGACTGGCCCCAGACGGCGGTGCCGTCATGACCGTCGACTTCGCACAAGCAGCCGCGGACTACCTGGCGTTGCGGCGCCGGCTGGGCCACAAGCTCGCCGAAGCCGAACGCGTGCTGGACCGCTTCGTCGTCTACCTCGACGACCTCGGCGCCGACACGGTCACCTTGCAGGCGGCGCTGGAGTTCATCTCGGACCCGGATCTGGACCCGGCGAGCACCGTCCCGTCCCGGCGGTTGCAAGCGGTCCGCGGGTTCACCCGCTACCTGACCGGCATCGACCCGGCCACGGAGGTGCCGCCGGCCGGTGTCGTGTCCTATCGGGCACCACGCCGGCGGCCCTACCTGTTCACAGACGACGAGATCAGCCTGCTCATGGACAGCGCGGCCGGCTCGGCCCGCACCGTCCAGCGGGCGGTGATGCTGCGCACCCTGATCGGGTTGCTGGCCGTGACCGGCATGCGCGTCGGTGAAGCGCTGCGGCTCACCGACGCTGACATCGATCGGGACACCGCGGTGATCACCATCCGGGCAGCGAAGTTCAACAAGTCCCGCCAGGTGCCGGTCACCGCCAGCACCATCGTCGCGCTCGACGCGTGCATCGAGGTCCGCGACGAGACCCTCCCGTCGCCGGATGGTCCGAACGTGTTCGTCTCCGGGCTGGGCACCCCGGTCGCCTACACCCACTTCTGTCTCACGTTCCGGCGGGCCATCAGCGCCGCCGGGATCGGTGACCCCGCCCCGGTGCTGCGCCCCAGGATCCACGACCTCCGCCACCGCTTCGCCGTCCACACCCTGATCGGATGGCACCGGGCCGGTCTCGATGTCGCAGCGATGCTGCCTCGCTTGTCGACCTACATGGGTCACCGCGAGCCCCGCTACACGTATCGCTACCTGACGGCCACCCCCGAACTGCTGGGCCATGCCGCAGCACTGCTCGAAGCCCACCAGCGGACCGAGGAGCGCTCATGAGCCTGATCGCCCCGACCCTGCAAGGGTTCTTCACCGAACGCCTCGTCCGGCAACGACAAGCCAGCCCCGCCACCGTCGCCTCCTACCGCGACACCCTCCGCCTGCTGCTCGGCTTCGTCGCCGACAGATCCGGCAAGGCCCCGAGCGCGCTCGGCTTCGACGACATCGATGCCGAGGTGATCAGCGCGTTCCTCACCCACCTCGAGGGCGACCGGCACAACACGGCGCGGACCCGGAACAACCGGCTCGCCGCCATACGGGCCCTGTTCCGCTACGCCGCGCTCCGGCATCCCGAACATGCTGAGCTGATCGCCCGGGTGCTGGCCATCCCCCAGAAGCGACACGACAAGGCCATCATCACCTTCCTCACCCACGACGAGGCCCAAGCGCTGCTCGCAGCGCCGGACCCGACACGCTGGGAAGGAAGACGTGACCGGGCACTGCTCGCGCTCGCCGTCCAGACCGGGCTCCGCCTCGCCGAGCTCACCAGCCTCGATTGCGGTGATGTCATCCTCGGCGCCGGCGCACACCTGGCCTGCACCGGCAAGGGCCGCAAGCAACGGGTCGTGCCGCTCACCACCAACACCGCCACCGTGCTGCGCACCTGGACCCGCGAACGCGCCGGGCTCGCCGCGGACCCACTGTTCCCGACCCGCACCGGCCGGCGACTCAGCTCCGACGCCGTGCAGCGACGAGTCACGCTCCACGTTGCCACCGCCAAGCACCGTTGCCCTTCGCTCGCCGCCAAGAACGTCACGCCCCACGTGCTCCGCCACACCGCGGCGATGGCGTTGCTCCAAGCCGGCGTCGACGTCTCCGTCATCGCCCTGTGGCTCGGACACGAAGACATCCGCTCCACCCAGGCCTACCTACACGCCGACCTCGCCATCAAGGAACGAGCGCTCGCCCGCACCACCGCCACCTCAGCCAAACCTGGACGGTTCCGACCCGCCGACCCGCTACTGGCCTTCCTCGAAGCCCTGTGATTATGCCGACCCCTCCGATCTCGATCCCCAGCCGCAGCCCGCCATCCGAAGCACCAGTCGGCATAATCCCGGAGTCGGCATGAGTCGACTTATGCCGATGTCGGCATAAGTTGACGAGGCAGGGATGCTCGCCACCCCCAAGCTGGCAGCCGTCGCCGATCTCGCCGAGTACCTCGGCTGGCGGGTCGCGCTCGTCGGCGACCCGCTGCAGTTCTCCGCCGTCGGACGCGGCGGCATGTTCGAGCACCTGATCGAGCACGCCCCCGATGGCGCGGCCTTCGAGCGTCTCGGGCGTGTCCACCGCTTCACCGCCGAGTGGGAAGCGGACGCGAGCCTGCGACTCCGTCACGGCGACACTTCCGCGCTCGATGACTACGACGAGCACGGGCGGATCCACTCGGCAACGAGCCCCGGCGATGGCCGCCGCCAGATCGTCGACCAGTGGTGGCAGCTCCGATCCGCTGGAGCCGAGGTCGTCATGCAGGCCGCGACGAACGACTCAGTGGTCGAGCTGAATCGACAGGCGCAGCGGCTTCGACTGGAGGCGGGCGAGGTGGTCCAACCCGTCCACGGTGTCACCCTCGCCGAGGGCGCTCCTGTCCTGGTCGGTGACGAGGTCCAGACCCGGCGCAACGACCGAAACCTGCTGACCGACTCCGGTGTCACTGTGAAGAACCGTCACCGATGGGTCGTCGACGAGGTGGGCGTCGACGGCTCGGTCACCGTCGCCGACGCCGAGCACGGCCGAGTGACACTCCCTCGTGGCTACGTCGCCGATTCGGTCTCCCACGCCTACGCGTCGACGGCGATGGCTGCGCAGGGTTGCACCGTCGACCACTCGCTGCTCCTGGTCGACGGACCGGTCGATGCGGCCGGTCTCTACGTCCCGATGACCCGCGGGCGTGACGGCAACGACGTGTGGGTGGTCACGGACCTGGTCTCGGCTTCGGACCCCGTGGAGGTCCTCGCCGACGTCATGCACCGGCGTTGGATCGACGAGCCAGCCATCGACCATCTCCCTCCAGTGGAGGTCGACCTCGAGTGAACCGGCCCAAACGGCGCCACCACGTACTTTGGAGGGATGGCGGCGGCTGCCCCCAGGGCCTCGAGCGCATGACAGACGACGCCTACCTGGCGGCCGAGGCTCGCGCCCGTGTGGAGATCGACCGCCAGCTCGTCGCCTGCGGCTGGGAAGTCCAGAGCCGTGGCGAGATGAACCTGTACGCCCGCCAGGGCGTGGCGGTGCGGGAGTTCATCATGGCGCCCGGGCACGGCCGGGCCGACTACCTGCTGTTCATCGATGGCAAGGCCGTCGGCGCGGTCGAGGCCAAGCCGTCGGGGACTCCCTTGGCGGGGGTCGAGCCCCAGTCGGCGAAGTACGCAGCCGGCCTTCCGAACAACCTCAGCGCCCTCGTCGCGCCGCTGCGGTTCCTCTACGAGTCCACCGGTGACGAGACGATGTTCACCGACGGCTTCGACCCCGATCCGAGGTCGAGGCAGGTCGTCACGTTCCATCGACCGGAGACGCTCGCGCGGTGGATGCGGCACTGGGTCGACGACGCTGATGGGGGATCCCTGCGGGCTCGACTCCCGCGCCTCGGTCCCGTCGGTCCCGAAGGGTTGCGTCGGATCCAGGTCGAGGCGATCAACCGTGTCGAGGGCTCGATGGTCCACAACCACCCGCGGGCGCTGGCCCAGATGGCGACCGGTTCCGGCAAGACGTTCATGGCCGCGAACCTCGCCTACCGGCTGGTGCTGACGGCCGGCGCCGAGCGAGTCCTGTTCCTCGTCGACCGAGCGAATCTCGGGCGCCAGACTCTGCGCGAGTTCCAGCAGTTCGCTACGCCGGGTGACGGCCGAAAGTTCACGGATCTCTACAACGTCCAGCTCCTGACCTCGAACCGCATCGATCCCGCGGCGCGCGTGGTGATCACCACGGTGCAGCGCCTGTACTCGATGTTGCGGGGCGAGGAGGAGCTACCGGAGGACGTCGACGAGAAGTCTGGCTCGGAGATCGAGCCCGACCGGCCCGTCGACATCACGTACAACCCGGTCATCCCGATCGAGACGTTCGACGTGGTGATCGTCGACGAGTGTCACCGGTCGATCTACGGGGTGTGGCGCCAGGTCATCGAGTACTTCGACGCGTTTCTCGTTGGGCTCACGGCCACCCCGGCGAAGCAGACCTTCGGCTTCTTCAACCAGAACCTCGTCGTCGAGTATGGACACGCCGAAGCCGTTGCCGACGGCGTGAACGTCGACTTCGACGTGTACCGGATCCGCACGAAGATCAGCGAAGAGGGTTCGACGGTTGAGGCCGGACTCGTCACGAAGTTCCGTGAGCGCGAGACGCGCAAGGTCCGGCTCGAGAAGCTCGACGAGGACGTCATCTACGACGCCAAGCAACTGGATCGTGATGTCGTTTCCATCGACCAGATCCGCACGGTCATCCGGACCTTCCGAGACAACCTCTTCAAGCCGCTCGACCAAGGCGGGATCTTCCCGGGGCGCAGCGAGGTGCCGAAGACACTGATCTTCGCCAAGGACGACAGCCACGCCGATGACATCGTGCGCATCTGTCGTGAGGAGTTCGGCCGCGGCAACGACTTTGCGGTGAAGATCACCTACCGCACCACGGGCGTGAAGCCCGAGGACCTCCTCAACCAGTTCCGCAACAGCTTCAACCCGCGCATCGCCGTCACGGTCGACATGATCGCCACCGGCACCGACGTCCGGCCCCTCGAGTGCGTCATGTTCATGCGCCAGGTCCGGTCTCGGAACTTCTTCGAGCAGATGAAGGGTCGGGGCGTCCGCGTCATCGACCCGAACGACCTGCAGGCAGTCTCGGCCGACGCGACGGCAAAGACCCACTTCGTGATCGTCGACGCCGTCGGCGTCACCGAAGGCGAGTTCAACGACACGAACCCGCTCGACCGCAAGAAGGCGGACTCCCTCAAGAAGCTCCTCGACCAGGTCGCGGCAGGTGTGCGCGATCCCGACGTCATCTCCACGATCGCCGGCCGCCTCGCCCGCCTCGATCGGGTTATCTCGGCCGACGACCGCGCGCAGCTCGCCGAAGCCGCCGACGGCGTCGACCTCACGGACGTCGTGCGAGTCCTGGCCGATGCCGTCGACATCGACAAGGCGTGGGAGAAGGCGAGCGCCGCCGCAGGTGGCGCCGACCCGACTGGCGAGCAGGTCGAGACGGCGCGCGCTGAGCTCGTCGAGCAAGCGGGGCGGATACTCGCCGAGCGGCCCGCCCTTCGCAGCAAGCTCCTCGACGTCCGCCGCAGCTACACGCAGGTGCTCGACGAGACCTCGAAGGACGCCGTCATCGACGCCGGCTTCTCGCGAGACGCCACCGACCGAGCCCGCCAGACCATCGAGTCATGGCGGGCGTTCGTCGCCGAACACCGTGACGACATCGACGCGCTGCAGATCCTCTACTCCCGTCCGTATGGCAAGCGACTCACGCTCAAGTCGATCAAGGAGCTGGCCGCGACCATCGGCCGGCCGCCCTACAACTGGACACCCGAGCGTCTGTGGGCGGCATACGAAGCGCTCGAAGCGTCACGTGTCCGGGGATCGGCCGGGAAGCAGTTCACCAACCTCATCTCGCTCGTCCGAAAGGCGCTCGACCCCGATGATGAGCTCGTCGCATATCCGCTCACGGTCGAGGAGCGGTTCCAAAGCTGGATCGCACAGCAGCAGCAGGCCGGAACTGACTTCACCGACGACCAGCTTGCGTGGCTCACGCGGATCAAGGACCACCTCGCGACGAGCCTGAGCATTGCGGCCGATGACTTCGAGCTCGAGCCCTTCGTTGGACACGGCGGCTTCGGGCGAGCCAACAAGGACTTCGACGGACGGCTCGCGCCGATCCTCGCCGAGCTCACTGACAAGTTGGTCGCGTGAGCGAACTCCCGCCGGGATGGGCGTTGGCGACGATCGACGATCTGATCGCCGACAACGGGATCTTTGTCGATGGCGACTGGGTCGAGACCAAGGACCAGGACCCAACAGGTGACGTCCGGCTAACCCAACTGGCAGATGTCGGCGACGGTTTCTGGCGCAACCGGAGTGACCGGCGCATGACAAGCAGCGCTGCCGACCGACTCGGCTGCACCCCGCTTATGGTCGACGACGTTCTCGTAGCGCGGATGCCTGAACCACTCGGCCGGGCATGTCTGTTTCCAGGCGATCAGCGCACGTGCGTCACCGTCGTCGACGTCGCGATCGTTCGGCCGGGCTCCGACAGTGTCTCGCCGAGATGGCTCATGTGGGCAATCAACGCCCCTGAGGTGAGGTCCGCGATCGGGGCGCAGCAGGCGGGCACTACGCGCAAACGGATCTCTCGCACGAACCTTGGAGCGATTCCGCTTCCAACGGCGCCGCGCGCCGAGCAAGAGCGGATCGTCGTGGCGATCGAGGAAGCCTTCTCGAAGCTCGGTGCCGGCGAGGGTGGGCTCCGCACCGTCCGCCAGCTCCTCAAGCGCATTCGAGACGCGATCCTCGATGCCGCTGTCGCCGGTCGACTCGTCGCCCAAGACCCCGCCGACACTCCTGCGACCGACCTCGCAGACTTCGACACCGAGCCGATTGATCCGATCACCTCGCGCGCCCTCCCAGATGGGTGGGCGTGCGTCAGGGTGGGCGACTGCCTCGGTCGTATCGAGGCAGGCAAGTCGTTCGCCACGCTGGGACGACCGGCGGTGGACGGGGAGGTCGGCGTGATCAAAGTGAGCGCCATGACTTGGGGCGAGTTCCGGCCCGAGGAGAACAAGGCCATCCCCCTTGATTCCAAGATCGACGAGCGGTGGACCATCCGGGGTGGAGATCTTCTGTTCTCGCGAGCGAACACGAGCGAATACGTCGGTGCATGCGTCCTCGTTCCGCAGGACCACCCCGGTCTGATCCTGAGTGACAAGAGCCTTCGACTTGTGCCCATTGCGGGCGTGTCAGCTGAGTGGCTGCTCCTCGCCCTGCGGTCTCGCCCAGCGAGAGAGCAGATCGAACGCCATGCGACCGGCACGAAGGAGTCGATGCGCAACGTCTCGCAAGCCAAATTGCGCAGCATCGAGATTGCGGTCCCGCCGCCCGAGGAACAGGTCAGGATCGTCTCCGAAGTCGATCGCCAGGTGTCCTTCATCGCGGCGTGCGAGCGGGCAGTCGACGCTGGGCTAGCGCAGTCAGCGGCGTTGCACCGGTCTGTGTTGAAGTCGGCGTTCGAGGGCCATCTCGTACCGCAGGACCCGACCGATGAGCCTGCGTCCGTGATGTTGGAGCGGATCAGAGACCAGCGAGATGCAGCCCCGAAGGCCAACTCTCGCCGCTCGGGAGTGAAGGCATGAGTGGCCGTCACACCCCCGAAGTACGGTCGATCAGTGCTGCTCGAGGTGTGCAAGGAGGTGTTCGGCCGTGAGCGTGCGGGTGGAGGTACGGCCGAGCGTCTTGACGTGGGCTCGGGCGCGCTCGGGCATCCCTGAGGATGACTGGGACCGCCGCTTCCCGAAGTTCGAGGCTTGGCTCGCCGGCGAGACCGCACCGACGTTGAAGCAGCTCGAAGACTTCGCCCGGAAAACGCACACGCCGGTCGGGTTCCTCTTCTTGGAGGAGCCGCCCGTCGAGACGGTGCCGATCCCTGACTTCCGCACCGTCGGTGACCGTCCCGTCGGCGCCGATGAAGTCGTGTCCGCGGATCTTCTAGATGTGATCTACGCCTGCGAGCGCCGTCAGGAGTGGTACCGGGAAAACCAGATCCTCGAGGGCGAGTCTCCGCTGGACTTCGTGGGGGTGGCGAGCACGAGCGATGCGGTTGAGGAGGTCGCCGCTCAGATGCGGGTGGTCCTCGACTGGACGGCGCCGAATCGTGCGACGTGCCGCGGGTCGGACGGCGCGCTGACGTGGCTCCGTGAGCACGCGGAGGCGGCCGGTGTCCTGGTGATGATCAGCGGCATCGTCGGCTCCAACACGCATCGCACGCTTGATCCCCAAGAGTTCCGAGGGTTCGCGCTCGCCGACCCGTACGCCGCCCTGGTGTTCGTCAATGGTGCCGACAGCAAGTCGGCCCAGGTCTTCACGCTCGTGCACGAGCTCGCGCACCTCTGGCTGGGTGAGACGGCGCTGTCCGATCTCGACCCGCGTTCCGTTCGCGCCAACGATGTCGAACGGTGGTGCAACCAGGTCGCTGCTGAGCTCCTGGTGCCGATGGCCGAGTTCCGCGACCGACTTGACTCGAGAGCGGAGCTTCGAGGTCAGCTGCAGCCGCTCGCCGACCACTTCCGCGTTAGCCCGCAGGTCATCCTTGGCCGGCTTCGGGAGGCTGGCGCACTGACCTGGGAGCAGTACCTCAGCGAGCTCGATCTCGAGCGCGAGCGTGTCGCTGAGTTCCTCGGGAGCCGCGGCGGTGGCGGGAACTACTACAACACCAAGCCGGTCCAGGTCAGCCGTCGGTTCGCCCGCGCGCTGATCGCGAGCGCGAAGGAGGGTCGCACCCCCTACACGCGGGCCTTCCGGCTGCTCGACGTGAAGAGCGGGTCGACGTTCGACGGCCTCGCCGAGCATCTCGGAGTGGTGTGATGGCGTGGCTGCTGGACACCAACGTGCTGGTGAACGCCAAGCGCGACTACTACGGCTTTGAGTTCTGCCCCGGCTTCTGGGACTGGCTCGACATCGCATCCGCGGATGGTCGGGTGGCCAGCATCGAAGCGGTGTACGACGAGCTCGTCGACTACGGCGATCAGCTGAGCGAGTGGGCTCGTGATCATCGCTCGTTCTTCCTCGCGCCGGGCGCAGACGAGGTCAGCGCCATGGCAACGGTCAACGGGTGGGCTGCTGCCTCGGCTGACTACACGCTCGCGGCCAAGCAGGAGTTCGCGGCCGCTGCCGACTCCGCACTCATCGCATTCGCGTTGGCGGGCGGTCACGTCGTGGTCACGCACGAGCTCCCGGCGAACACGCGCAAGCGGATACCGATACCGAACGCGGCGTCGTCACTGTCTGTCGCCTACGCCTCGCCGTGGCGGATGCTGCGCGAGGAGCGCCCGTTGTTCGTGCTGCAAGGAGCTTCATGATGGCGACCAGCTCGAATCAGCTCGTCCAGAAGCTGTGGAACTACTGCAACGTCCTGCGCGACGACGGCGTGTCGACCATCGAGTACGTCGAGCAGCTCACCTACCTGCTGTTCCTGAAGATGGCCGACGAGCGCCAGAAGGCGGGGCAGGGCGAAGTCGTTCCGTACGGCCTCGACTGGCAGTCGCTTCTCGACCGCGACGGCGACGAGCTCGAAGTCCACTACCGCCACCTCCTCGAGTCGCTCGGCCGCGAGGCGGGCACGCTGGGCACGATTTTCCGCAAGGCGCAGAACCGCATCCAGGACCCCGCGAAGCTGCGCCGACTCGTGGTCAACCTCATCAACGAGGAAACCTGGACGTCGGTCGACGCCGACCTGAAGGGCGATGCCTACGAGGGCCTGCTCCAGAAGGGCGCGGAAGACACGAAGGCGGGCGCCGGCCAGTACTTCACGCCGCGAGCGCTGACCCGAGCGATGATCGCCTGCCTCCGGCCGACGCCTGGCGAAACGATCGCTGACCCGGCCTGCGGTACCGGCGGCTTCCTGCTCGCGGCACACGAGTGGATCGTCGACCACCACATCGCCGAGATGGACGCCGACGACAAGCGGTTCCTCCGGGACGAAGCGGTGCACGGCTGGGAGATCGTCGACGGGACCGCACGCCTGTGCGCGATGAACCTGCTGTTGCACGGCATCGGTACACCGAACGGCGAGAGCCTGGTCACGGTCGCCGACGCCCTCCGGGCCGACTCCGGTGTTCGTGTCGACCTGGTCGCCGCCAACCCACCGTTCGGCCGGAAGTCCTCGATGACAATGGTCAACGAAGCAGGAGAGGCCGAGCGCGAGGACCTCGTCGTCGTCCGTGACGACTTCTGGGCATCGACCTCGAACAAGCAGCTCAACTTCCTGCAACACATCAAGGGGATGCTCAAGATCGGCGGACGCGCTGCTGTCGTGCTTCCGGACAACGTTTTGTTCGAGGCAGGTGCCGGTGAGACGATCCGCCGCCGACTGCTCGCCGAGTGCGACCTACACACCATCCTCCGACTGCCGACTGGCATCTTCTACGCCCAGGGCGTGAAGGCCAACGTGGTCTTCTTCGATCGGAAGCCGGCCGCGGCGGATGCGTGGACCAAGGAGACCTGGGTCTACGACCTTCGCACCAACATGCACTTCACGCTGAAGACGAATCCGCTCCGCGCCGCACACCTCGCCGACTTCGTGGACTGCTACCGGCCGGCGGATCGCTCGAAGCGCATCGAGACCGAGCGATTCCATCGATGCGCTCACGACGATCTCGTCGCACGCGACAAGGCCAACCTCGACATCACGTGGCTTCGTGACGAGTCGCTCGACGACGCCAGCTCCCTTCCTGCTCCCGGCGTTCTCGCAGCGGAGATCGTCGAGGAACTCGAGGCGGCGCTTGCGCAGTTCTCCGAGCTGGCTGCGTCACTGCCAGTCGAAGTGAGCGACGAGTAAAGGCCGCGCTGCCGACCGTGACTCGATACATCGGTGCTTCTCGAAAGGTGGATTGATGGGATTCCTGACCCCGATGTACGAGTTGGGCCAGTACCTGTCCTGGACAAGAAGTGGCGAGATCCAGCTGCCGGACTTCCAGCGCGGTTACAAATGGGAGGACGAGCGCATCCGGCAGCTCCTCGTGACCGTCCTGCGAGGTCATCCCATGGGCGCCGTGATGCTGCTCAAGACCGGCAACTCCCAGGTGCGCTTCAAGCCACGGGCTATCGAGGGCGTGGACTTTCCATCAGGGACCGAGGCGAAGTACCTGCTGCTCGACGGTCAGCAACGGCTGACGTCGCTGACACAGGCATTGAGCGGTGACGGCGCCGTGAGTACGAAAGATGCGCGCGGCAAGCTCCTCGATCGGCGTTACCTGATCCACATGGCGACCGCGCTCGATGATTCGAACCGCGTCGAGGAGGCTCTGATCTCTGTTCCTGCCGACGGAACGATCCGGTCGAACTTCGGCAAGGACATCGTCCTCGACCTGAGCGACGAGGAGAAGCAGCGAAGCCAAGGCTACTTCCCTCTCCATCTCCTCTATGGCGACTTCATGAGCTGGATCCTTGACCTGGATGACCGGGAGCTCGGCAAAGCCTTCCATCAGCACTTCATCAGCCGCGCCACGACGTACGACATCCCGGCGATAGTGCTCGACGAAGACACCGACAAGGCGGCTGTCGCCACCGTGTTCGAGAAAGTGAACATTGGTGGGCTGCCGCTCAACGTGTTCGAGCTGCTGACTGCCATGTTCGCCGGCGACGCCGTGTACTACCAAGAGACTGGCGAGGACTTCCGTCTGAATGACGACTGGAAGGAGACCCATCTGAAGTGGAGCTCCTATCCCGTGCTCTCTGCGGTCGAGAACACGGACTTCCTTCAGGCGCTCACGATGCTCACTACGCGAAAGCGGCACCTCGCCGGCACCACGGATCGGCCTCCTGCGATCTCAGCGAAGCGCGAGGACGTACTTCGACTGACGCTTGCTGACTACCTCGAATGGCGCGACCCGCTGCGCGAGGCATTCATATGGGCCGCCACGTTCCTCGCGGACCGACACGTGTTTGCACCACGGGACGTCCCGTACCCGAAGCAGCTTGTTCCCCTCGCGGCGATCCGCGTTGTCCTCGGAAAGCAGGCCGACCTCATCGGAGTGAGCGAGCGCCTCGTCCGCTGGTACTGGTGCGGGGTGCTCGGCGAACTGTACGGCTCAGCGATCGAGACGCGCTTTGCTCGCGACATCGAGATGGTCCCGGCCTGGGTCGTCGATGACACGAGTGCCGTACCTCGCACGATCCAGGACTCGAACTTCACAGAGTCCCGGCTGCACTCGCTGCGCACGCGGAACGCTGCGGCATACAAGGGCATCGCCGCGCTGATCCTGGGCGCCGGAGCGCGCGACTGGATGGAGGACAAGGCGCTCGACAAGGTCCAGTACGTCGACCTGCAGGTCGACATCCATCACATCTTCCCGCAGAAATGGTGCAACGACAACGGCATCGACGACGAGCACCGCGAGAGCATCGTCAACAAGACGACCATCAGCGCACGGACGAACCGCACCATCGGTGGAGCGGCACCGTCGAGTTACCTCAACGTCATCGAGTCTCGTGCCCAAATCGAAGCCGAGCGACTGGACGAACTGCTCGGAACGCACCTCGTGCCCTCGGAGCACTTGCGAAGCGATGACTTCGACAGCTACTTCGCTGCTCGGCGCGAGGAACTCTGTCGTCTCGTTGAGAGTGCGATCGGCAAGCAGGTGCAGCGCGATATCGATCAAGGCTTCGCGGACGAGGACTCTTCGCAATTCGAGCCCGAGGAAATGGTCGACGAGCCGACGGTCGCTGACGCCTCGGTCTAAATGGGCGCACAACAGCGGGTCCTCGAAGCCGCCCTGCTTGGCGCGGGTTGGCGCAAGCGCACGGTCCCGCTACCAACGGCGGAGTCGCTGAACGCGATCGGTCTCGGCACAGAGGTCGCCACCATCTATCGACGGCTCGGTGGCGTCGGCGCTGCTGCGCGCGTTGCCCCCGGTGGCTGGGACATCGCTACCGACCCGTTCGTCGTCGAACTGGATGAGCAACGGCACTTCAATCGATTCCGCAGAGCGACTCTCGACTCGGCGATCTACGACTCCAACCCGATCTTCGACACCGACGCGTACCGCCGGTTCTGCGACGACCACGAGGCGGACTGCCTCCGGAGCGCAAAGCACGGCGGGTACTGGGCGACGCCAGTGTCTGACCGGGAGTTCGGCGTGTCTGGCCCACTTGGCGTTATCGACGGACTCGGTCCCTCACGCTGGAGGCAGCGCGCCTTCTACGACTTCGTGAAGGACACGTGGGCGTTGGCGACTCGTCTGCCGATGCTGCGACTCGCAGTCTGGGACGTGGTCGATGACGAGACGCAGCTCACGCTCGGCACGTTGCTCACCCGGCTGGTGAAGAAGCCGGACGCTCAGCTCACGCGAGCGGTGCATGACTACCTTGAGCGTCGCGTCGCCAAGGTCGGCCCGTGATGAGGAGCGCACGCGAGGCGGACGTCGCGTGACTGCGTCGAGCGGAGGATCCGCGGGGATCAACCTGCGGGCGATTCGATCGCACGACGGGAGCCAAGCTCGGGCCTGGGAAGAGCTTGCGTACCAGCTGCGTCCCGCCGCTGGAAGCGGACACGTCGAGACTCGGAAGACTCGAGCGCCAGACGCGGGTGTCGAGTGGTACGAGCTGTACGACGACGGGCACCAGGAGGGGTTCCAAGCCAAGTTCCACGGATCCCTTCAGGATGCGCTCGGCGGCATGCGCGAATCCGTTGAAGCGGTCTGCGCGAAGCGGCCGACACTGACCAAGCTGACCTTTGTCGTGCCGTACGACTTCACCGATTCCGGACTCGCAGCCACGACCACCGATCAGGATCGGTGGGAGACGGCTGTCACTCGATGGCAAACCGACGTTCCCGGCGCCAGCAGCGTCGAGTTCAAGACGATTCGCGCCGGCGACATCACTTCAACGCTCACGCTGGCAGAACACGCTGGACGGCGCGCGTATTGGTTCGGCGGAATCGACATCACGGACGAATGGCTCGGGAGACGGTTCGTCGAGTCAGAGCGTGTGGCCGACAAGCGCTACACGCCGGAAGCTGACTCGGCTTCCTCCATCAATGCGATCATCGACGCAACTTCGTGCGGGCCCGCGTTCCTCGAGACCGTGCGCTCCGTCGCAAACCGAGCCAGCACCGCAGCCCGCCATGACGTCGGCATGTGGGGGGCCAGTGCTTCACCGGCGTCGGCGCTTATCGACCGCCTCGACGAGGTTCGAGCGGCGTCGTTCGGAACCATTGTCGATGCCGACGTGGTGCTGCCTACGGACGTTCCCGACCTGGCCGAGATGGCAGAGACTGCGGCCAGGCTTCTCGACCTCGCCTACGCGCAGGCGGATCCGCTTCCAACGTACGAACGCCGCAACCTGGACGAGGCGATCTCGGCGCTCCAAGCGCTCAGCGACCTGGGCGCCAGCACCGCTACTCGAGCCATGTTGCAACGTGCAGTCGCCGTTGTCGGACCAGCAGGCCAAGGCAAGACCCATGCGCTGATGCGCGCCGTCGATGCTTGCCTCAAGCGCGGCGTGCCGGCCATTGCGGTCCTCGGGCAGCGGTTGAGCGACAAGAACTGGTGGCCGGCGGTAGCTGACACACTCGATGGCTTGGCCGTTGGGAGTGACGAGTTCCTCCAAGCCCTTGACTCGATGGCTGAAGCCCGACGGTGTAGAGCCCTGGTCATCATCGACGCGATCAATGAGTCTCAGTCGCCCGGCCGCTGGCGGGACGAACTGCCCGCCATGCTGGCTCAATTCGAGAAGTACCCCCACTTGGCTCTCGTGGTGTCCTACCGAACCGACTATCGAGAGGTGGTCGGAGCTCCTGATTCGCTCCTCAAGGTCCGCCACCCAGGACTGGCCGGGCACGAGGATGAAGCGCTGCGGGCGTACTGCGACCTCTTCGGAATCCCGGTGCCGACGAAGGCGCTCTTCGAGCCGGCCTTCGCCAGCCCTCTCTTCCTGCGCATGTACTGCGAGATCATCGCCTCAGACCCTCACGGAGGCTCGGACGCCCCGACGAGGTCAACCTTGTTCGAGCGCTACGCGGCAGTCACCGCCAAGAACGTGGCGAGAAAGCTCAACTTGCCACCGACGAGTTCGGTTGTCGATGAGGCTGTAACCCGCGTAGCGGACCTCATCCTTGGGAACGACGGCCGACCGATCTCTCGCGCAGACGCAGAGGAGGGGGTTGACGCGCTGCTGCCGGGACGAACCTGGCCGAGCACACTGTTCCAACAGTTGGTGAGCGAAGGTTTGATCGAGCTCCGTCCCACCTACGACGGGACGGAATCAGCGGCCTTTCCATTCGGGTGCGGCTCTCCTGGAGTGACTACGCGACGGCTGGGATCACGCCGTTGGCGTAGCGAGAACGGTGGACTCGTTCGTGTTCTTGGTCGAGGTGGTAGCGCCAGTAGGTGTCGAAGTCGCCGTTGGCTCGAACGGCTCGAAGCTTGAGCACTGCTTCGGCTCCTTGGGCGCTCCATCGTGCGCCGGTGATGTCCATGCGGTCCTTGACGAGGTGGCGGCAGGCGCCCTCGATGACCCCGGTGGCGAT
>JBBDQT010000217.1:0-16417 GCA_040905815.1 Acidimicrobiales bacterium | reverse complement strand
GGCGACGTAGACGGTGTTCGTGGCGGCGCCGTCCGTGTAGGGGTTCGGGAACGGGTCGACACCCTCGCAACGAGGGCTGCGACACCGATGGGGCCGAACCAACCGAGGAACACCGCCTCTGCCCGCGAGACGACCAGCTCCTACTCGGTGGGTTGCTCGCGCAACACGAGCTGGGGCGCCTGCTCGCCGTCCTGCGAGGGATCAGGGACCACGTCGAGCGCCATGCCCGACAGCTGGTCCGCGATGTCGCCGGAGACGAACATGCGGGTGCCGTGCTCCTCGGTGACCTCGTCGCCCTCTTCGGCGTGCTCGGTGAACCCGAGACCGAGGGTCACCTCTCCCTCCCCTGTCTGCGCAGGGTAGATCCGGAGCGCGAACGTGTCGGGTACTCCTTGCTGCTCCTTGACACCTCTCAGGGTGGAAGCGGCGGCGGGCGTGCACTGGAGCATGAGGTTCCTCCTTGCTCGACGTTCCCCCACCCTAGAGAGCCGAGGCGCTCGTTCCTACGCTGCGACACCGGTCGAGGCGTCAGCCGTCAGACCACATGCCGTAGGCGTGGGTCGGTCGCAGGCGCAGGACGAGGCGGCGGTCGGCGACCATGGACCGCCGGTAGTCGTCCCAGTCGTCGTGCTCGCCCTGCAGGGACCGGTAGAGCGAGACGAGCTCCTCGACCGTCTCGTCGGCAGGGTCGGCGGCGACCCGGGACAGCTCGGCGTCGGCGTCGACGACGGCGTAGGCCCAGAAGTCGGGCCGGCTGACGTGGAGGGAGGCGAGCGGCGTGCGCTCGACGTTCTTCGTCTTGGCCCGGTCCGCGGTCACCGAGATGCGGATGATCCCGTCGTCGCCGACCCCGTACATGACGTTCGACGACTGGGGCCTGCCATCCCCGCGCTGGGTCATGAGCACCCCGCGCCGCTCGGTCCTGAGGTGGTCGAGGGCCTCGGCGATCTCCATGCTCCGACCAACGTGGCCGAGGGACCTGGTGTTCCGGGCGCCGCCTCCGTGTGGGTCAGGCGTCAGCGGGCATGACGGCGTAGACGAGGGGTGCCTGCTCGGAGACCACCACGCCGGCGCCCTCCTCCTCGGTGATGGCGAGGCCGAGGACGTCGCCCGACAGCGCAAAGGACGCCACCTTCGGCCGTTGGCCGAGCACCCCGAGTGAGATGCGTTGCTCGCCGAGGTCGGCCCACAGCTGGTACGTCCTGCCATCCGGCAGCTCGGGGAGGCTGGCGGCGTGCACGAAGCCGGTGGAGCCGGTCACCACCGCCTGCACCTCGTGCTCGCCGTCGGCTGAGCGCAACGCCACCAGCTGGGAGGCGGGGTCGGAGATGGCGGACTGGAACGCCCGGCTCAGGCCGTCCTCCTCCGACATCTGGGCGATCTGCTCGCCCTGCCGGTCCAGCTTGTTCCCCTGGCCGACCACCTGGAACCCGAGCAGTGCGATGACCGCAGCAGCAGCGGCCACGATCGGGACGAGCGCCCGGCTGTGAAGGGAACGACGGCGGGGCGGGGCGCCCGCCCGGGAGAAGAGCGGCGCCTTCGAGAACATCGCCACGTCAGCCGCCGATGGCTCGGTCCCCTCGATGGAGGCGGCGATGCGGTCCCAGAGCCCGGCTGGTGCGTCGGTGCCGCCGTTGGCGAGCAGGGCGGCGACCTCGCGGTGCTCCGCGACCTCGGCGCGACAGCGCGCGCAGCTGAGCAGGTGGTCGCCGATCTCGGCGCTCTCGTCGGCTTCGATGGCGTCCAGCGCGTAGGCGCCGAGAAGCTCTTCGATCTCCTGGTGGTTCAGCTTGGTCATGAGATCGTCCCCACACCGGCGTCGGACAGCGTACGACGCATGCGCTTCATGCCAGCTCGGATGCGACTCTTCACGGTGCCTTCCGGCTCGTCGAGGATGAGGGCGACCTCCCGGTACGTGTGCCCCTGGAAGTAGGCGAGCTCGATGGCCTTGCGCTCGTCGTCGGGCAGGTCGACGACAGCCTCGCGGACGTGGTCCGCCACGGTGAGGTCCCAGACCTCGTGCTCGATGTCGTAGCCCGCCTCCGCCCGCTGGCGGTGCTCCTTGACCTCCCGCTGCCGTCGGGACTGCTCGCTCCGGATGAGGTCGACCGAGCGGCCATGGCACTGCGCCAGCAGGTACGACCGGAGCGAGCCGCGGGCGGCGTCGAACTTCTCGGGCGTGTCCCAGAGGCGGAAGAACACCTCCTGGACGACCTCCTCGGCCAGCGACTGCTCGTTGAGGAGGCGGCGGGCGAGGGCGTAGACCGAACCGGCGTGGCGACGGTACGCCTCGGCGAGGGCGTCCTGGCGGTACCGCGCGATGGCGACGACGAGGGTGGCGTCGCTGGCGAGGGTGAGGTCGTCAGTGGCCATGCGACCACTCTTCGGAGCCAGGCGCAGGTCCGGATGGCACGAGATCGAAGCGGGACACGACCTCGAGGTGGGGCGTGTGGGGGAAGAGGTCGACGAGGCGGCTGGCGGACCAGCGGTAACCGGCCGAGGCCAGGAGGGCGGTGTCCCTGCCGAGCGACGCAGGGTCGCAGCTGACCAGCACGAGCCGGGGGGCGCCGGTGCCGGCGAGCACGTCGACGTCCTTGCGCCCGAGCCCGCTCCGGGCGGGGTCGGCGACGACGACCTCCATCGGCGAGGGGCGCCAGCGCTCGACGTCGAGCTTGAGGACCTTGGCCTCGAGGTCGGCCAGGTTTACCCTGGCGTCGGCGACCGACGACGCAGAGCGCTCGACCAGGGTGACGTGGCGCCCCTCCCCGAGGGTGCCGGCGAAGAGCCCCACACCGCCGTACGCGTCGAGCAGTCGCTCCCCCGGCGCGCGGACCGGACCGAGCAGCTCTCCCACGGCGGTGACGAGCGCCTCGGCGCCGTCGGGGCGGGCCTGGAAGAACGAGTGGGCGGAGATGCGCCAGCGCCGGCCCCCGAGCTCCTCGTGGATCCACGCCCGCCGCCCGGCAGCCAGCTCGTCGCCGCCGACCACGAGGACGTCGTCGGCACCCTCGGGGAGCGTGACCTCGCCGGCGGAGGGGCTCACGACCGCCATCCGCTCGCCGGTCCGCCCGCCGCAGCGGAGGGTGACCTCCTGGGCGCGGCCGAACCGCGCATCGGCGACCAGGGGCTGCAGGAGGGGATGGGCGATGAGGCACGACCCGACGTCGACGACGTCGTGGCTGCGGGCACGGCGGTACCCGCCGGACCCTCCTCTGTTCACGGCGAGCCGCAACGTCGTCCGGAAGCCCGCCGTCGGCAGCTCCGGTCCGAGGTCCACGACCGCATCGGTGACGCCGCCCTGGCGCCGTAGCGCGTCCTCCACGATCGACGCCTTGAGCTGGCGTTGGGTGAGCGGCTCGACGTGCTGCCACCCGCAGCCGCCACACCCGTTGGCGACCTCCGGGCAGGGCGGGCCGACTCGCCCGGGGGCAGGCTCGATGACCTCGGCTACCCGGGCCTTGGCGAACTGCTTGCGCTCGTCGGTGATCGTGGCGGTGACCCGCTCGCCGGGCAGGGCGCCGGTCACGAAGACGACCCGACCGTCCGCATCGCGAGCGACCGCGTCTCCCCCGGCGGCGACCCCGGTGGTCGCGAGCTCGATGACGGCCACCGTTCCGATGGTACGGGTCGCGCCGTGCGGTGAAACGGACCTACGTTGGTGCTCATGGCCCGAAAGATCGAGATCGTCCCCTCCGTGCTCCCTGCCGACTTCTCCCGCCTCGGGGAGGAGGTCGCTGCGCTGCAAGAGGCCGGTGTCGACCGCATCCAGTGGGACGTCATGGACGGCGTGTTCGTGCCGAACCTCACCATGGGTCCCGACGTGATCGCCGCCTGCCGGCCGCACGCCACCGTCCCCTTCGAAGCCCACCTGATGGTCGTCGAGCCCGAGCGGCTCATGCACCTCTACGTCGAGGCGGGGTGCGAGCTGCTGATCATCCACGCCGAGACGACCCGCCACCTCCACCGGACGCTGGCCCAGGTCGCCGATCTGGGCGCCCGCGCCGCGGTGGCCGTGAACCCGAGCACGCCGGCCACCGAGGTGCGCAGCGTGCTCGACCTCGTCGAGATGGTCCTCGTGATGACCGTGAACCCCGGTTTTGGCGGCCAGGCGTACATCTCCACGATGGAGCCGAAGATCGTCGAGCTGGCCGCCGCCATCGCGACCGACGGGCTCGACGTCGACATCGAGGTCGACGGCGGGATCGGGCCCAAGACCATCGAGGGTGCAGCGGCTGCGGGGGCGAACGTCCTCGTCGCCGGCTCGGCGCTCTACAAGGACCCCGAAGGCCTGGGGCACGCGGTCGCCGACCTGCGGGAGCGGGCCGAGAAGGCTGCCGCCGCCGCCGCCTGAGCCTCAGGCGACCGGCGCGACCGACGGCGGGACCCGCACCTCGGTCGCCTGCTCCACGAACCGGCACAGGGCGTTGACCTGCCGGAGCTGGTCGGCGCTGCGGACCGGCGCCCGGAGCAGGGCGGGGCTGCCCACGACCGCCACGAGGGCCTGCGCTCGGGAGACCGCCACGTTCAGGCGGTGGGTGCTCAACAGGAAGCCGATGCCACGGCGGATGTCGGCGGCGGACGATGCGGTGAGCGAGTAGAGCACGACAGGCGCCTGCTGGCCCTGGAACCGGTCGACCGTGCCGACCCGCACCCCCGGTGTGACGACGTCGTGGAGGGCGGCGACCTGGGCGTTGTACGGCGCGATCACGAGGACGCCCTCGGGCCGCAGCACGGAGGTGGCGCCGGTGACGTCGGTGACCTCGCGTCCGAGCAGACCGTCGACGAGGGTCGCCACCACGTCGGCCTCCTCGGCTGACCGGGTGCGGTTGCCGGCGTGCTCGACGGGCACCCACCGCAGGCCGGCGCCGCCGATCACGGAGCTGTCGCCCACCGCCCGCCGCTCGCAACCGGCCGCCGGGTGGAGCCGGTCGTCGTAGGAGACGGTCGAGACGAACCGGCAGATGTCGGGGTGCATCCGGAAGCTGCGGTCGAGGAACAGCCCGCGCTCAGGGTCGATGGTGGCGGCGCCGTCGAGCACGTGGTCGAGGCCGGATGCCTCGGCACCGTCGGGGTGCGTCCCCTTCGACGGCTGCGCGAGCTGCTGGGGGTCGCCGAGCAGGACGAGGTCGGTCGCCGCACCGCTCACCGCCAGGGTGTTGGCGAGCGACAGCTGACCCGCCTCGTCGACGACGAGCACGTCGAGCTCGCCGCGGAGGTCCTCGCGGGCGAACAGCCAGGGCGTGCCGGCGACGACGTCGACCTCACCCGACGCGAGCGCGGCCACGACGTCTGCGTTGGTCTTGGCGAGGTCGACGCTGGGCGACCTGCACACCTGGTCCGCGTCGCACTTCTGGACCGCTCGGAGCGGGTGACCCGCTGCTGCCGCCCGCTTGCACACCGCCTCGAGCAGGTTCGTGATCGCTGCGTGGCTGTGGGCGGTGATCCCGACCCGGCGGCCGGCGGCCACCAGCGCGACGACGGCATCGGCACCGCTGCGCGTCTTGCCGGAGCCCGGTGGGCCCTGCACCGCGAGGGTGGACCCGTCGAGCTGCCCGGCGAGGCGGACGAGCGCGTCCCCGACGTCCTCATGTGCTGCCTGCAGATGGGCGCTGCCAGCGCCACGGAGACGAGGGAGGTCGCGTCGCAGGAGGCCGCAAGCCGCCCGCCACGGGCCGTCGTGGTCGAGCCCGTTGGCCACGACGTGCTCGGCCAGGGCGAGGAGCGCCTGGCGCAGCGGCTTCGTCGCGATCGGCCGGGGTGGGATGAGCGCAGTCGGGTGCGGCGCCTCCGCACGAGCAGGACGATCCAGGTCGAGCGTCCCACCCGCGGCGTCGAGACGCACGAGCGTCCCCGCGGACCTCCCGGTGCGCGGGTCCGCCACCTCCTTGCCGAGGGGCAGCTTGTGGTCCTGCTCGGGATCGAAGGCGTAGCGGTGCACGCGCGGCTCGCCCTCGGGGTCGACGGGCCCGAGCGGGAGAAGGCCGCCGATCGCCTCGCGGTCGGAGACGAGCTCCTGATCCGTCTTCTCGAGGCGCTCGTACCACGACCACCAGCCGGGGCGCTCCTCCCGCCGGTGCCAGCCGAGCAGGTCGGCAAGCAGCTGGCGGGCGCAACCGTCCACGGATCGGGCGGCGTGGTCGAGGGGGACGTCGGCGAGCAGCGCCTCGACGGCTGCGGCGTGCTCCTCGTCGGCCTCGGCGACCGCGGTCGAAGCCGCCCCCTCGGCCGGTTCGGGACGTGGGACGGGCTCCCCCGTGAGCAGCGCCAGCTCCTCTCGACGAGCCTCGAGCCAGTCCCGGAGGCCGAGCGTGGAGCGGCAGTCGATCTCGTTGTAGGCGCGGATGTCCTCGAGGAGCTGTGGGTCGCCGGTCTCGAGCCACTCCTCGTAGACGACGATGCTGGAGCTGCCGTCGGTGATCGCCTCGCCGGTCCTCGGGGCGAGGTACAGCGGCTCGAGCTTCTTGAGGCCGTAGCCATCCTGGGAGACGAGCACCGCGTGGCGCACCACCTGGTAGAGGTCGACGAGCACCTGGCCCCGGAGGATGCGGTCGACCTCGGCCTGGCGCGTGTCGTACCGGCCAGCCAGGCGTTGCAGCACCGTGCGCTCGTAGGGGGCGTAGTGGTACACGTGCATGTCGGGGTGGTGGTCGAGCCGTTCGACGACGAGGTCGACGAGCGCCTCGAACGCGGCCCGCTCCCCGGCCTCGTCGTGCCCCCAGAACCCGGTGAACGGCGGCGGGCTCCCGTCGGGATCAGGAGCCCCGACGACCCCGAACAGGTACTCGATGCCGTGCTCCCCTTCCCAGGGGTCGCCCTCGATGTCGAAGAACAGGTCGCCGGGCGACGGCTCGGGCAGCGCGGCGAGGCCGCGCGGGGGTCGGGGCTCGGGGGGCTGGTCGCCCGAACGCTCGTGCACCGGTGGGACCGGGACGGAAGGGGGATCGGGGAGGAGCAGCTCGTGGCGGACCACGCCGTCGGCCCGCTGGGAGAGCTGGAGGCGGGCCTGGCGCCGGAGGCGGTCGAGGAGATCGAGCTCCATGCCGTCGACCGGGGCGCCGTCGGCGCTGCCTGCGAGCAGCGCGCCGGTGGTGATGCCGGCGGCCGCCAGCTTGGCCACCGCGCCTGAGCGGACGCCGGCGATGAGGCTCAGGTGGTCGGCCGCCCGCCACTCCTCCTCGCACGCCGGCGCCCACGCGCACACCTCGCAGTGGCTGACCGGCACTGCGTCGACCGCGTCGAGCGGTCCGTCGATGGTGGCTTCGAAGCGGGCCTTGACCATCCGGAAGTACGACACGACGTCGGATGTGCGATGCCGGTGGTGCTCGCCGTCGCCGGTGATGACGATGAGCTGGCGGGGCCACGTGCCCTGCAGTCGCGCCACGTGCTCGGCGTAGGCGCACAGCTGCACGAGGGCGGCGGGCTTCGCCCGGCGGGCGAGCTTGGTGTCGGCCACGTCGTAGGACCAGGGGCCGAGGTCCGACGGCGCGTCGGTCCGGACGAGGAAGTCGGCGTGGCCACGCCACCGGCCGTCGAAGAACGTCGCCTGGAAGACGACGTCGACACCGGCCTGCATGAGCGCCAGCGTCTCCGCCTCGGCCGCGGCGAGCGCCTCGGGCGAGGAACCGGTCGTGGTGACCTCGCCCACGGTGAGGCCGGCGGCCCGGAAGCGGGCGAGCTCGGCGAGCTCGTGCTCGGCGCCTCTCCGCCGGAGCACGTCGAGGTCGGGATCGTGCTGCTCCGGTGCGGTGAGCTCGCCGAGCAGCACCCGCCGCTCGCGCTCGGTGGCGTGCTCGCACCCGAGGTGGGTGACGAGGTCGCTCGGGCTCAAGATGGTGCGCGTGCCGGACCGGTACATGGTCAGACCATCATGCCGACGCCCTGTGACACCTTCCGGTCGGCTCCCCGACTAGCTGCCGGACTCGCCCCGCTTCGAGATGACGTGGTCGATGAGGCCGTACTCCTTTGCCGCGTCCGGCGTGAACCAGCGGTCGCGGTCTGAGTCGGCGTCGATCGTGTCGACGTCCTGGCCGCTGTGGAAGGCGATGCGCTCGGCCATCACCCGCTTGATGTAGACGATCTGCTCGGCCTGGATGGCGATGTCGGCGGCCTGGCCACGGACGCCACCGGAGGGCTGGTGCATCATGATGCGGGCGTGGGGGAGGCTGTAGCGCTTGCCGGCAGCACCGGCGCACAGCAGGAACTGGCCCATCGATGCGGCGAGGCCCATGCAGATCGTGGCGACGTCGGGCTTGATGAACTGCATCGTGTCGTAGATCGCCATGCCGGAGGTGATGACGCCGCCCGGGCTGTTGATGTAGAGCCAGATGTCCTTGGTGTCGTCCTGGCCCTCGAGGTAGAGGAGCTGGGCGATGATCATGTTCGCCACGTGGTCCTCGACCTCGGTGCCGAGCACGACGATGCGGTCCTGCAGCAGCCGGTTGAACACCTCGAGCTGCGGCGACGACCCCATGTCCTTGTTGTCCATGGACGGCATGCCCAGCGGGTGCGGAACGGCGTGCGGCATCAGGGTCCTCCGGTCGATCAGGGTCGGGCCTGAGGGTAGCGGCCGGCGCGCGTGCTGCGGCCCGGGTGCGGCAGCCCGCCGTCAGGTGAGCGACTCCCCGTCGCACCGTTGACCGGTACGATCCTGGCGGACCGTGCGGGTGTGGCGGAACTGGCAGACGCGCCGGGTTTAGGTCCCGGTCCCCTCGGGGGTGGAGGTTCGAGTCCTCTCGCCCGCACCGAAGCCCCGTCCCCGGAGGGGGACGGGGCCGCAGGGCATCCGGGAGCGGGCGGATCAGGTGCTCGCCGGCAGGCTCAGGCGAGCTCGGTGTGCAGGCGGCTGGCCCGGAGGCGGGCACGGGTCGGACCGGTGAGGACCCGCTCGAGGCGGATGGCGGCCAGGGCCAGGGCGGCGAGGGCGATGACCCGCACCACGGCCTCTGCGCTGGTGACCTGACCGGCCTCGGCGACTCGGGAGTCGAGCGGCCCGGAGGTCAGCGACTGCTCGAGGCTCGTGGGCGTCACCGACGGGGCGGGGACGAGGACCAGCTCGTCGACCTGCACGGCGGCGGGGGGCGCCTCGGTCGTGGTGGGGGCGGGGGCGGCCGTCGCGGTGGGAGCAGGGGCGGCGGTCGTGGTCGGGGCGGGGGCGGCCGTCGTGGTGGGGGCGGCAGCGGCGGCGACGGGGGCGGCGACCACGGGGGCGGCGACAGGAGCGGCGTTCGGCTGGACGAAGTTCTGGGTGACCCAGTTGGTGCCGTTCGGGGTGCGGACGACCGAGATGCCGACGACGGTGAACTTGGGGTCGAGGACGTTGGCCCGGTGCCCGGAGCTGGCCATGAGGCGGGCGTGGGCGTCGTCGACGCTCTCGTTGTAGGCGACGTTCTCGCCGAGGGACTTGGCCCCCAGGCGCTGGCGGGAGCCGGAGGTGAAGTAGTCATCGTTGTGCGACAGCGCACCGGCGTCGGCCATGCGGTGGCTCCAGCCCGTCGCGACGCTGGTGACGTCGCCACGCATCGCGAGCGGGCCGATCCCGGCGCCGGCCCGGTCACGGTTCATGAGCTCGAGGAGCCGGGCAGCGCCGGCGCCGTCCTCGACTCGGGCCTCCTGGGCGGAGGCGGGGCCCGCCCAGAGGGCGGTGGCGACCACCACGAGGACGAGGAGCGAGATGCCCTTCGTGAACGAGCGGCGGGTGCGAGTGGCGACCATGTTTCCCATGGCCATTTCCTCGACAGATGACTAGTCACGACCTCAGCCAACGGTCTCCCAACGGGGCACAACATCTGGAGGGCGGGCGGTAGCGTCCGCCCGTGGACGTCGCCTCGCTCCCCACGCCCGCCCTCGTCGTCGACGGCCCGGCGCTCGACCGGAACCTGGCCACCATGGCGGCCGCGCTGCCCGGTGACCGCCTCCGCCCCCACGCCAGGCGACACAAAACCTGCCGAGACTCAGGTGAGCTTGGCGGCAAGGGCTCGGAAGGCGAGGCCGCGGTGGCTGATGGCGTTCTTCTCGGCCTTGGTCATCTCCGCGAAGGCGCGGCCGTCGCCCGCATCCGGGACGAACACCGGGTCGTAGCCGAAGCCGCCCTCGCCACGGCGGGACTCGGTGATCGCGCCGTCGCAGGTACCCTCGGCGGCGACCTCCGAGCCGTCCGGGTAGAGGACGAGGGCGACGGTGCGCCAGCGGGCGCGGCGGTCGCCGACACCGTCCATCTCCGCCAGGAGTCGGTCGATGCCGCCGTACCGGGCGGTCGTGACGCCGGGGCGGCCACCGAGGGCCTCCACCTCCAGGCCGGTGTCGTCGGCCACCGCCGCCTCGCCGGTGACGGCGACGATGGCCCGGGCCTTGATCCGGGCGTTGTCGAGCAGCGTCGGACCGTCCTCGACCGGCTCGGGGACGCCGTCTGGTCGGGGCACGACGTCGAACCCGGCGAGCAGGTCGGCGAGCTCGGCTGCCTTGCCGAGGTTGGCGGTGGCGAGGACGAAGCGCACCAGGGCTACCGGGGCGAGGGTGGGGCGGCGACGACGTCCGCCTGCATCGAGAGCAGCTCGCCGATCCCCCTGCGGGCGAGCCCGAGCATGCCGTCGAGCTCCTCCTGGCTGAACGCCAGGCCCTCGGCGGTGCCCTGGACCTCGACGAAGCGGCCGTCGCCGGTCATGACGACGTTCATGTCGACGTCGGCCCGGGAGTCCTCGACGTAGGGCAGGTCGAGCCGGGGTGCGCCGTCCACGATGCCGACCGAGATGGCGGCGCACGCGGTGGTGAGCGGGTGCTCCTGCACGCGCCCGGCGTCGACCAGGCGGGTCAGGGCGTCGTGCAGCGCGATCCAGGCGCCGCAGATGCTGGCGGTGCGGGTGCCCCCGTCGGCCTGGAGGGTGTCGCAGTCGACGACGATCTGGACCTCGGGCATCTTCGTGAGGTCGGTCACCGTGCGCAGCGAGCGGCCGATGAGCCGCTGGATCTCCTGGGTGCGTCCGGACTGCTTGCCCTTCGCCGCCTCCCGCCCGACCCGCTCGGGGCTCGATCCGGGGAGCAGCGAGTACTCGGCGGTGACCCAGCCCTTGCCGGTCCCCCGCAGCCAGCGGGGCACGTCGTCGTCCACCGAGGCCGTGCACAGCACGCGGGTGCGTCCGAAGCTGACGAGGACCGAGCCGGCGGGGGCGTCGGTGTAGTCGCGCTCGAAGGTGACGGGTCGCAGCTCGTCGTCTGCCCGCCCGTCGATCCGGGGGGTGGGGAGGGTGGTCACGGGTGCACCTCGTGGTGGTCGTCGATGGCGGCGACACCGACCGGGGCGCCGAAGGCCTCGGTGGCGTCTGCCCGGCTGCGGTCGGCGTCGACCCCGGGCTGGAGATGGGTGAGGACGAGCTCTCGGGCGCCGGCCGACCGGGCGTCGGCGCCGGCCTGGGCGGCGGTCAGGTGCTGCACCTTGCCGGCGTCCTCCGGTGCGATCGTGGCCTCGCACAGGGCGAGCCCGAGCCCGGGACCGAGGGCGGCGAGCGACCAGCCCGACCCGGTGTCGGCGCTGTAGCCGAGCGACGCGCCGTCGCCGTCGACGCGCATGGCGAGCGTCTCCCCCGGGTGGTCCGTGCGGGAGAAGCGGAACGTGAGCGCACCGATGCGGGTGACGTCGCGACCCCCCACGACCTGCCAGTCGAACGCCGGCCCGAGCGCGCCGTTGACGGTGGCGGCGAGGTTGCGCACCTTGGCGGGCGAGAACACGGGCAGGGCCGTCCTCGGCTTGATGTAGCGCACGACGTTGTGGAACGGCAGCAGGTCGACCCAGTGGTCGGGGTGGGCGTGGCTGAGGACGACGGCGTCGAGGTCGTCGAGGTCGAGGTGGCGCTGCAGGTTGGCGAGGGTCCCCGGGCCGGCATCGACCCACACGGCGGTCTCCCCGGCCCGCACGAGGTAGCCGCTGCACGCGCCCCCGGGCGCGGCGTAGGACCCGGAGCAGCCGAGGACGGTGACCGACAGGGTCATCGAGCCACCGTCGCTTCTCGGCACGTGCGCGCTCGGCTCCCGGTCGATGACGTGCCCACACCCGGTCGGCGAAGGATCACGTGGGCCAGCTCAGAGGCTCGACGTGGTGGACCTCAGGGCCGAGCAGGGTCTGGCCGAGGTCGCGGAAGGCGCCGACCGGGCCCGACGAGAAGAAGCGGTGCCGGGCCGGTCCGGCGCCGGCGGCACGACCGGTGCCGGAGGAGGCGAGGAGGCCGGCGACCTCGAAGGCGGTCTCGTCGGCGGAGGACACCAGCACCACGTCCCGTCCGACCACGTCGCTGATCGTACGTGCGAGGTACGGGTAGTGCGTGCAGCCGAGCAGCAGCGTGTCGACCTTGGCCTCGATCACCGGTGCGAGCAGCCGCTCGGCCAGCACGACGACCTGGTCCCCGGCCACCTCGCCCTGCTCGACGAACTCCACGAAACCCGGACACGCCGCGCACGTCAGCGCGAGGTCCGGTGCGGCGGCGGCGAAGGCCCGCTGGTAGGCGCCGGAAGAGACGGTGCCGACGGTCGCGATGACCCCCACGCGCCCGCCGGCGCTGACCTCGACCGAGGCACGCACCCCCGGTTCGATGACGCCGATGACCGGGACCGGGAGCACTGCCTGCAGATCCTCGAGGGCGGCCGCCGCCGCGGTGTTGCAGGCGACGACGAGGAGCTTGACGCCGTGCTCCTCCACCAGCAGCCGGCCGATCTGGCGGGCGTAGCCGGCGACCGCGGCGAGCGGGCGCGGGCCGTACGGGTACCTGCCCGTGTCGCCGACGTAGACGAGGTTCTCGTCGGGCAGGAGGTCGATCACCGCCCTCGCGACCGTGAGCCCGCCGAGTCCGCTGTCGAACATCCCGATCGGCCGCTCGTCGCCCGCCACTCAGACCTCGTCCCCGTACGCCTCGCAGTCGGGGTTCTCGCACACGAACGTCGGGTCGAGGACGTTCGCGGCCTCCCGGGGCAGGGCGGTCACGCCGCACGTGGGACAGATCGGAGCCCGATCCTCGTCCTCCGACGTCTCGTCGGCACAGCCGGTCACGCCCCGATCATTGCCTCCCGGCGACGATCAGAAGTAGATCACCCGCTTGGCCCGGTCGGTGACGACGTCGATGTCGTCGGTCCAGGCGCCGGTCGAGAGGTACTTCCAGCCGCCGTCGCAGACGATGGTGACGATCGTGCCCTCCTCGATGCGGGCCGCGCACTTGACCGCTGCCGCCATGATCGCCCCCGAGGAGATGCCGGCGAAGACCCCGACCTCGGTGAGGCGGCGGGTCCACTCGACCGACTCCCTGGGCCACACGATCATCCGCTTGTCGAGCAGCTCGTAGCCGTCGCCGTCGACGAAGACCGGCGGCACGAACCCCTCGTCGATGTTCTTGAGGCCGTCGACCATCTCACCGGCGGGCGGCTCGATCGCCCACAGCTGGATGTCGGGGTTGCGCTCCTTCAGGAACCGCCCGGCCCCTATGAGCGTGCCGGCGGTGCCGAGCCCGGCGACGAAGTGGGTGATCTCCGGGCAGTCACGCCAGATCTCGGGGCCGGTCCCCTCGTAGTGCGCCTTGGGGTTCGAAGGGTTGCCGTACTGGTACGGGAAGAACCAGTCGGGGTGCTCGCCGGCGAGGGCCTGGGCCCGCCGCATGGCGCCGTTGGAGCCCTCGGTACCGGGGGACGAGATGATCTCCGCGCCCCAGACCTCGAGCGCCTGGCGCCGCTCGACCGACACGTTCTCCGGGAGCACCACCTTGAACGGGTAGCCGCGCATCTTGCAGATCATCGCCAGGGCGATGCCGGTGTTGCCCGAGCTCGACTCGAGCACGGTGGTGCCCGGACCGAGGAGGCCCTCCTTCTCCGCCTCCTCGACCATCGACTTGGCCGCGCGGTCCTTCACCGAGCCACCCGGGTTCTGGCCCTCGAGCTTGGCGAGGATCCGGACCCTGGGGTTGGGGCTGAGCTGGGAGATGTCGACCATCGGGGTGTTCCCGATCAAGTCGAGCACGGAGTCGTAGGCGGCCATCGGGTGGATCCGCTCTAGGTGGCGCCGCCGGCGACGGCCGGCAGGATGGTCACGGCATCGCCGTCAGCCACCTCGGTGTCGAGCTTGCCCGTGTAGCGGATGTCCTCGTCGTTCACGTAGACGTTCACGAAGCGGTGGACGCCGCCGTCGGGCGCCTTGAGCTGTGCGGCGGTGCCGGGGAACTGGCGGATGAGGTCCTCGACGACCTCGCCGACGGTGGAGCCCTCCGCGGAGACCTCGGACATGCCCCCAGCTGCGCTGCGCATGATGGTGGGAAGGCGAACGTTGACCGACAACAGAGATCCTCCAGCTGCTCGTGCTCAACGGCTGCCCCGCGGGCGCGGGGACGAAAAGCCGATCGATCTGATCGTGATTCTACTCCCCGACCACCGCGATCGGCTCCTCGATGATGTTGCCGTCCTCGATCAGGTAGCTGCGCAGGACCGGCGCCGGCGGGCTCAGCGACACGAGGGCCCAATGCCACCCTGCGAGCATGGGGTTCCCCGCCTGGATGACGTCGGTCGGCGACGGATAGGCCTCGGTGTGGGTGTGGGAGTGCACCACCCCGATCACCTCGAGCCCCTCGCCGGGTCGCGAATCGATCGCCTTGTCCGCCGCCGTCCACCCATCAGCGGCGATCGAGAAGGTCCGGCTCGACTGGTCGGCGTTGCGGCAGGGGACGAACACCTCGACCCGGCGCTCTCGGCCGACGAGGAGCCCGCACGCCTCCTCCGGCGCTCCGTCCCAGGCGTGGGCGATGATCTCGAGCACGTGGTGGCGGCGGAGCTCCAGGGCCGGCGTCGAACGGGTGTGCACGGCGGGGACGATACTTGCGGGCCGCAGCCGGCTGGAGCCGAGGAGACCTGCAGGGCACCGGCGATACCCTGCCGACGTGGCGAAGGGACCGAAGAAGAAGGACAAGGCGAAGGACGGGCGCACGGTCGTCGCCACGAACCGTCGCGCCCGCTACGACTACGACGTGCTCGAGAGCCTCGAGTGCGGCATCGCCCTCCGGGGTGGCGAGGTGAAGTCGCTGCGGGAGGCCACCGCCAAGATCGCCGACGCCTACGCGTTCTTCCGCGGCAGCGAGCTCTGGCTGAAGGGCGTGCACATCTCCCCGTACGCCTTCGCCCACGGCTACGACCGTCACGAGCCCGACCGGGAGCGCAAGCTCCTCCTCCACCGCCACCAGCTCGACGCCTGGCGGGACCGCACCGAGCGGGAGCAGCTCACCCTCATCCCCCTCTCGCTGTACTTCAAGGACGGCAAGGCCAAGGCCGAGATCGCCCTGGTCCGAGGCCGCCGCGCCCACGACAAGCGCCAGGTCGTGGCCAAGCGGGACGCCGAGCGGGAGATCGACCGCACGCTCGCCGCTGCCCGGCGGGGCGACTGAGCCGGTAGCCTGGTGCCGCAGCGCACTTCAGGCTGCAGGCACTTTGACAAGGGGCTGACCGGTTTCGACGTGGAGACCGTGAGCTGATACGTGCGACCCGAGCTGCTCAGGCTCGTTAAACGGGGCACAACCATCAGATGCCAACGCAACTGATGGCCTTGAAGTCGCCCTCGCCGCCTAGCACTAGGTAACGAGAGCTTCAAGGCCAACCAGCGACCAGCAATGGCACGCGGGGCCTGATCACCGCAGCCCGGCAACAGAAGCGGTGGTGGACGACCGGGAGAGACCGGTTGACGGTCGGAAAGACGACTGCACCACGGGGAAGACGTGGCGACGTGGGCACCCGGGCCCGAGGTAGCGACAGGCCTCGAACTCGGGAATGGTCGTAGCACGTGCTTCTCGCACTCGACGGACGAGGGTTCGAATCCCTCCAGCTCCACCACTGACCCGGGCCCAGGTGCCCGGGTCAGACGCATTTTTGAAGCCCGCTCCCAGAGCCGCAGCGAGACGGCCTGCGGTCTGGGCGGGCTACCGTCGCACTGTGAGCGGTCCGCGGCTGTCGGGTGGGGTCGTGCATGAGCTCCCAGGGGACCTGCGCGAGGTGCAAGCACCGCGAGCGGACCGGCCGATAGGTCGTCGACGCCGCTCATCGGCTGGACACGGAGGCGTGCTCGTACGATCGGGGCGAAGGTGGGGTCCATGCAGATGCAGAGGGGGCTGCCCGTCGGGGTCGCGGCGTTTCGTCGGCCGCGAGCGTGAGCGTGCGAAGGTCGCCGACCTGGTTGCGACTGCCCGGGTGGTGACCTTGACAGGTCCGGGTGGCTGCGGCAAGACACGGCTGGCGGTGGAGGTCGCCGGGGACGTGGCGTCGCGGTTCTCCGACGGGGCCCGTTGGGTGGACCTGCAGGGGGTGGGCGAAGCCGGGCTGATCGCGCCGGCCACGCCGCAGAGGGACGTCGAAAGCATCGGAGAACCGACCGGGCTGACGGGCTGGTCTGGAGGTGGCGCCTGGGCGC
>JBBDQT010000216.1:0-2686 GCA_040905815.1 Acidimicrobiales bacterium | reverse complement strand
CGTCGCCCTCCTCGCCCTCGAACACGACGGGCGCCTCCTCCATCGGCGTGCCCCGTGACCATCGCCGAACGGTTCGGGGGTAGCCGGAGGCGGTGACCGTGCCGGGCCCGAAGTCGGTGCCGACGTACACGGTGTCGTCGTCCACCCAGTGCAGCCAGCCCTTGGCGAGCGGGCGGACGAACCCGCTCTCCTGCGCCACGACGAAGCGCTTCTCGACGAGGTCGAGCTCGCGGGTGGTGGTGGCGTCCCCGCCGCCGGGCGAGAGCTCGACGAGGGCGCGGGTCCGATCGGGCTTGCGGAGGGAGCAGCCCTTGAAGACCCACGACTCCCCGTCCTCGGCGGCGAGGGCGTCGACATCGAGGACGGTCTCCCACGTCTCCGCCCCAGCCCGGTACGCCTCCCACGTCGTGCGGCGCAGGAGGCCCCGCCGGTGCTCACGATCGGTCCAGAAGTTGTAGACGACGTCGCCGTGGCGGGCGGGCATCGGGATGCGGTCGTCGGCCTCGAGCACCTCGAGCGTGGCGGCGCGCAACGGCTCGAACCGGGGATCGAGGAACACATCGGCCTCGGCGAGGGCGTTCATCTTGCGCACCCACTCCAGTGCGTCGGGCCCGTCAACGTCCTCCAGCCACAGGTACGGGTCCTGTTCTGCTGCGGTCACGTCCGTGACGCTACAGGTCCGGTCCTCGGCTCTGAGGTGCTCACCAGTGCTCGGTGTCGAGGGACTGGCGTGTCCCGCCGCTCGAGCGCCGGCCGCTCAGGTCGCCAGCAGGTACACCCCCGCGGCGACCCCCGCGGCGACCGGCGGCGTGGCGAGCCACGCCAGGGCGAACCCGCCCAACGTCCCTCGGTTGAGACGGCCGAACCGCCCGCCGCTCGCGCCGGCGATCGCACCGGTGGCGACGTGGGTGGTGGACATGGGGAGGCCCTGGTTGGCACCGACGCCCACCAGGATCGAGAGGGCGAGGCTGGCGCGCATGCCCTCGTCGTCGTCCATGCGCACGACGTCCTCGGCGAGGCGGTGCGCGATCCGGCGGCCGGCCACGAGCGAGCCGACGGCCATGGCGATGCCCACGCCGAGCGCGACCTCTCCCACGGACCAGCCGGCCGGGAGCAGCGCGATCGCTGCGATCGCTGCGATCTTGGGTGTGTCGTTGAGCCCTCGGGCGAAGCTCGCTGCCCCACTGGACGCCCAGTGCAGGCCGCGCAGGAGGTTCGGGCCGCGACGGTGGACCCGGCACTCCGTCGTGGGCGCAGCGGTGACCTGGAGAGGCACGGCGCCGACGAACCCGAGCGCCGACGCCGGCTTCACGCAGATGCACTGGAGCCGACGTCGAGTTCCGGCATTGAACAAGGCAGAGAGCGCGAACGCGACCCCGACGCTCGCGAGGAGCGGCAGAGCTGCCTTGGTCCCGAGCGCCCCCCACTGGATGGCGCCGGGGGCGGCGACGAGGCCAGCTCCGACGAGGGCGCCGACGATCGCGTGCGTGGTCGAGACCGGCAGCCGCAGGGCGGTGGCCATCGCGACCCAGGCTGCGACGCCGGCCAGCACGGCGACCGTGAAGGCCGGCGTGGGCTCGATGTCCACGATGCCGGTCGAGAAGAGCTTGGTCAGGCGCTCGGCGAGGGTGACCGAGGCGACCGAGCCGACGAAGGTCGCGATCGTGCCCCACGCGATCGCCGTGCGGTACCGGGTGACGCCTGCACCAGCGAGCGTGGCGATGCCCTTGGGGACGTCGTTGGCGCCGTTGGCCGCCGCCAGCGCCGCCGCGAGCACGACGACGGCCAAGGTCACGGTCTGCACGAGGCCGGAGCGTAACCCGGGGGGTCTCCCACGTCTCGGCAGGGAACGCTCCGGAGCCCTCGTGGATCATCGGGTGAGGGCAACCACGCCGGGACAGGGCATAAGGTCTGCCGACCGCGGGTTCCCTGCCCGAGGCCGTCGACGGATGTGGAGCCATGAACGACAACGTTGCTGAAGCTGTCCGAGAGAAGGTGCGCGCCGGGTACACAGCGACCGCGCAGGGACAAGGGACCCTCGCGGTCGAAGATCCTCACGACCAGGCCGTGGCGTTCGGGTACTCCGGCGACACCCTGACCGCTGCACCGGAGGGAGCGAACCTCGGGCTGGGCTGCGGCAACCCGACTGGAGCCGCGGGTCTGCGTCCCGGGGAGACGGTTGTGGATCTCGGCTGCGGCGCGGGTCTGGATGCCTTCATCGCGAGCCGTGCCGTCGGTCCCGCCGGGAAGGTCATCGGCATCGACATGACCGCCGCGCTGCTGGAGCTGGGCCGTCGCAACGCTCGAGAAGGTGGCTATGACAACGTCGAGTTCCGTCTCGGGACGATGGAAGCCCTCCCCCTCGAGGACGACGTCGCCGATGTGATCGTCTCGAACTGCGCGATCAACCTCTCGCCGGAGAAGCAGAGGGTCTTCGCCGAGGCAGCCCGCGTGCTGCGGCCGGGCGGCCGGCTCGAGGTCTCCGACCTCGTCGTCCAAGCGGAGCTGCCACCGGAGATCAGGTCCAGCGTCGAGGCGTACGTCGGCTGCGTCGGGGGCGCCACGACCCGCGACGAGTACGTCCGGCTGGTCAACGACGCCGGGTTCGAAGCGGTCGCGGTGGTCGAGTCCTTCTCACTCGGCGAGATCATCTCCCCCGATGACGAGCGGGTCCGCCAGGTGCTCG
>JBBDQT010000215.1:0-16439 GCA_040905815.1 Acidimicrobiales bacterium | reverse complement strand
AGCGGCCGCCCCGGCAACGCTCCGAGCTGACCTGCGATGCCGCGCACGTACGTCACGACGTGCGCGGCGTGTTCCTCATGACGGCTCCTCGCCGGTCGGACGCTCTCTCGTCAACGCCGCCCGCACGCTCTTCGGTGAGAACGGCTACGCCGCGACCCCCGTGGAGGACGTCGTCCGGCTGGCGGGCGTGACCAAGGGAGCGCTGTACCACCACTTCGCCGACAAGGTGGGCCTGTTCCGCGCCGTCGTGGAGGACGTCAAGGGCGACGTGACCACGGTCGTCGGTGCCGCGTTCCTCGAAGCGTCGTCTGAGCCGGACGCGCTCGACACCGTCACCCGGGGTTGCCTCGCATTCATCGAGGCGCACCGCGACCCGGCCGTGCAGAGGATCACCATCCTCGACGCACGATCGGTCCTCGATGCCGGCACGCGACGGGAGCTGGACGGGCGCTATGAGGTCGCGGTGATCCGGGGCGCCCTGAGGCGGGCCACTCGCCTCGGCGTGATCGACCCGCAGCCGCTCGGCCCCCTGGCCCATGTCATCGCCGGCGCCCTCGCCGAGGCCTGCGCGCTGCTGGCCGAGGCGGGCGACGAGCCAGAAGTGCGGGAGGAGATCCACACCGTCGTGAGCCGGCTCCTGGAGGGCCTCCGGCCCCGACGACTGCCACCTGGAGACACGACCTCGACGTCGTGACCCGACCAGGGCGGGTCCGCCATGGCGAGATGCCTTGTGCCGGACCGGACTACGGTCGGCGCAGTCGAGGCAAAGGGGGCACGTGCCGGGGGACGAGTGGCACCACCACGCTTTCGCGCCGACTCGGCGACAGTTCCTCGCCCTCGTCGGCGCCGTGGCCGCAGCCACGGGGCTGCCGCGCCGGGCCGTGGCAGAGACGCTGCTCGCCGGTCCGGCCGGTGCCCGGAGAGCCGTCACCCTCACGACCCTGAGCCAGACGCTCATGCCCGGCGCCGCCTCGCCGCTCGGCTACCGACTTGTCGTGACCGGTGGAGGTGAGCGACACCACCTCCGAGAGGAGCTCGCCCAGGCGCAACCGGGCCGCGAAGGGCGCCGGCGCAGCCTCCTCGCGTTCACCCACCTCACCGACCAGCACATCATCGACGTGCAGTCGACGACCCGGGTCGAGTTCCTCGACCGCTACTCCAACGGCGAGTGCAGGAGCGTCCCGTTCACGTCGGCCCACCGGCCGGGTGAAGCAGCATGCGCCAGGGTGGCCGATGCGATGTTGCGCCGGCTGCGCGACATCGGGGTCTCGCCGGTCACCGGCGCGCCGCTCGCCGCCACCATCTGCACCGGCGACAACACCGACAACCAGCAGCAAAACGAGCTCGAGGTGTTCCTCGGCGTGATGGACGGCGGCTTGGTGAGCCCCCAGTCCGGCAACCCGAGGACCTACGAGGGCGTGCAGGCGTCCGGGGACGTCGCCTACTGGCACCCCGATCCGGCGGTGGCCGACCTCTACAAGGAGCAGTTCGGGTTCCCCGGCCGGCCCGGGTTCCTCGAGGAAGCCCTCGCACCGTTCCAGGCCGTCGGCGCGGGGGTGCCGTGGTACAGCTGCTACGGCAACCATGACGGGCTGCAGCAGGGCAACAGCCCGGTGCTCCCGGGCATGCAGGCGTTCACGACCGGGCCGCTGAAGCCGGTCGGCGCCCCACCAGGGAGCAACCCCTGTGACGTCGGCGAGCAGCTCGGCGCATTGCCAGCGGCACCGGCGACGGTGGTGACCGCCGATCCGAACCGTCGCTTCATCAGCCGCGACGAGTGGATCGAGGGCCATCTCGCGTCGACCGGCGCGCCGCGAGGTCACGGCTTCAGCGAGCAGAACGCCGCCGACGGGACCGCCTACTACGTCGCCGACGTCGGACCGCTGCGGTGGATCGTCCTCGACACGGTGAACCCCGGCGGGTACGCGAGCGGTTCGGTCGGAGATCGGCAGCTGGCCTGGCTCGACGCCGAGCTGTCTCGGGCCGATGACGAGCGCCAGCTCGTGGTGCTGTTCAGCCACCACGGGTTGCGATCGCTCGACAACCCGTCCCAGAACCCCGACCCGAACCGGGAACCCGGAGCCAGCGACCTGCCTCGCCACACGTCCGGCGACGTGTTCGACGTGATCGGGCGACACCCGTCGGTGATCGCCTGGGTCAACGGGCACACCCACAAGAACGTCATCGAGGCCCAGACGGGCTTCTGGGAGATCGGCACCGCCGCGCACGTGGACTGGCCGCCGCAGTCACGCATCGTGGAGGTGGTCGACAACCACGACGGCTCCCTGTCGATCTTCACCACCATGGTCGACCACGAGGGCAACGGCCTGGTCGACTTCGCCCGGGAGCTCATCGCCAACGACCCCCAGGGCGGTTTCGGCAAGGGCGACGGCGAAGAGGTCGATCGCAACACCGAGCTGCTCATCGGCCACCCCTTCCCCGAGGGTCGGCCCGGCCCGGCGCCGGCTCCGGGAGCTCCCGGAGCCGTTCAGAGCGGTGGCGAGATCCCGGCCACCGGCCTGCCTGACAACCTCACGATCGGCGGTGCGCTGCTGCTGGCCGGCGCCATCGGCGTCCACCGCCTCCGCGAACGGGCCACCAGCATCCACCGCCTGCCACCCGACGGACCGGTCGACCGAGGCTGAGGCCTCGCGCCAGGAGGGGTCGAAGGGTGGAGCTGCGCGACTTCCAGGAGCTGATGGCCCGCACGTACGGCGAAGGGGACGCCGAGCGCGGCATCGCCGCATCGGTGGCCTGGCTCGTGGAGGAGGTGGGAGAGCTGGCCCAGGCCATCCGCAAGGGTGACGACATGGCCCGGCTCCACGAGCTCGGCGACGTGCTGGCCTAGCTCGCCTCGATCGCCGGCCAGCTCGACCTGTCCCTCGAGGACGCGGCGGCCCGGTACAGCTCCGGTTGCCCCCGCTGCGGCGGCATCCCCTGCCGCTGCTGAACACCGTCCACGTCAGCGCAGGCCCCGAAGGAACACGGCTGGGCCAAGCGCGCGGCGCGGCGGCACCTGCGGGCGATAGACGTCTCCCTGGTGGACCGGACCGCTCAGGCTCGGCGTGCCACCAGCGCTTCGGCGATCTGGACGGCGTTGAGGGCCGCTCCCTTCCGGAGGTTGTCACCGGAGACGAACAGTGCGAGGCCGTTGGCGACGGTCTCGTCGCGCCGCACCCGGCCCACGAGCGTGGGGTCAGTGCCGGCGGCGGCGAGCGGCGTGGGCAGGTCGGTCACGGTGACGGCGGCAGCGGCGGCGAGCAGCTCGCGCGCGCGCTCCGGCGACAGCTCCCGCTCGAACGCGGCGTTGATGCTCAGCGAGTGACCCGTGAAGACCGGGACGCGCACGCACGTGCCGGACACCTTGAGGCCCGGGATCCCGAGGATCTTGCGGCTCTCGTTGCGGAGCTTCTGCTCCTCGTCGGTCTCCTGAGATCCGTCAGGCTGGACGGTGCCCGCGAGAGGGACGACGTTGTGGGCGATCGGCGCCGCGAACGTGGCATGCGGGCCGTGGTCGACGGCGCCGCCGTCGAAGGCGAGGTCGGGCGCCGCGCCGGCGGTCTTCTCGAGCTGGGCGGCGAGCTCGTCGATCGCGTCCCGACCACCGCCCGACACCGCCTGGTAGGTGCTGATCACGAGGCGGACGAGACCAGCCTCGTCGTGCAGCGGCTTGAGCACCGGCATCGCCACCATCGTCGTGCAGTTCGGGTTGGCGACGATGCCCTTGGGAACCACGTCGAGGGCCTCAGCGTTGACCTCGGGGACGACGAGCGGCACGTCCGGATCCATCCGCCACGCTGACGAGTTGTCGATCACGGTGGCGCCAGCGGCGGCGAAGCGGGGGGCGTGCTCACGAGAGGCGGTGGCGCCGGCGGAGAAGAGGGCGAGGTCGATGCCGGCGAGGTCCGCGTCAGCGACGGCCTCAACCACCACCTCCCGGCCTTCCCACTCGACGCGCTGACCGGCGGATCGAGAGGACGCCAGGAGCCGCAGGTCGCCCACGGGGAAGCCGCGCTCGGCGAGGACCTGGCGGATCAGGCGCCCGACGAGACCGGTGGCGCCGATGATGGCGACGTTGTGCGACATGTCCCGGAGGGTACCGGGGACGAGGACTGGGCACCTTGGCGTTCATGCGAAGCATCATCCGCACGGTCGACGTCGCCAAGCCGCTCCGGCACGTCTACGACCAGTGGACCCGGTTCGAGGACCTCGCCGGGATCATGCCTGGCGTTGCCTCCGTCCGCCAGCTCGACGAGCGCACCACCTCGTGGGTCGTCGTGGTGTCGAGAGAGCGCCGGGAGTTCGCCGCCGTCACCACGGAGCAGCGACCCGACAACCGAATCGCCTGGAAGGGGCTCGGCGTCCCCGAGCACTCCGGCGTGGTCACCTTCCACCACCTCGACAGCGGCACCACACGGGTCACAGTCCAGATCGACTGGGAGCCGGTCGGCACCTTCGACCTCCTCGGCGACCGCCTCGGGCTCGTCGCCCGCCAGGTCGACACGGCGCTCGACGGCTTCGCCCGACACGTCGAGGCGCACCGCGTCCCGCTCGAGGGCTGGCGGGGGACGATCGAACCGTCCGACGACGACGTGCCTGACGCCGTCGCCGCGGCAGCGAGGGTGCGCGCGGACGGCAGAGGACGGAAGGTCGAGCGCATCGGTGACGACGCGTCCCGACACCGTTGGTCCGCTGACGGCCGGGGGCGCACGGCCGACAGCCCGATGGAGATGCCGGCACGAGGCTGGCAGGACAGCCTCAAGCGCGCCGCCAAGCAGCTGAAGACCGACAACGTCCAGATCCTCGCCGCCGCGGTGGCGTTCTACCTGTTCCTCTCGCTCATCCCCACGCTCGCCGCCTCGATCTCGCTGTACGGGCTCGTCGCCGACCCCACCGAGGTGACGAACCAGATCGCCGAGCTCACGACGGGACTTCCCGAGGCGGCAGCCAACCTCATCGTGGCCCAGGCCGAGGAGGCGGCCGGGGCGGAGGTCTCCACGCTGTCCATCAGCCTCGTGGTGAGCGTCGCCGCCGCCCTGTTCAGCGCGAGCAAGGGCACCCAGGCTCTCGTCAAGGCGCTCAACATCGCCTACAACGAGGAGGAGACCCGAGGCTTCGTCAAGCTCCGTCTGCTGGCGCTCGGCCTCACGGTCGGCATCATCGCCGTCGCCGTGGGTGTCGTCGCCGCCCTCGTGGCGGTCGCCGATGTGGCCAAGGGCATGCCGGGCGGTGGCGGCCTGGTGACGGCCCTGCGGTGGCCTGCCCTCGGCACCGTCCTCGTGCTTGTGCTGGCGACGATGTACCGCTTCTCCCCCGACCGCGACGCCGCCCGCTGGCGCTGGATGACCCCGGGTGCGGTGCTCGCCGCCGTCCTGCTCGCCGTCGGCTCCCTCGGTCTCAGCGTCTACACGAGCAACTTCGGGGGCGAGGCCACTTCGGGCTTCCTCGGTGCCGTCGGCGTGCTGCTGCTGTGGCTCTTCCTGTCTGCCTACGTCGTCCTGTTCGGCGCCGAGCTCGACAGCGAGCTCGAGCACCAGACGGCGATGGACACCACCAAGGGCCCCTCACGGCCCATGGGCAAGCGCGACGCGACGATGGCCGACACCGTCGCCCGCTGAGTCCGCCGGCGCGGACAGGTCAGGCGACGGGGCTACGTCACGACGGGGCGCTCGAGCTCGAAGGCGTCGTGCACCAGCGCGACGGCCTCCTCCACGCGATCCTCCCGGACGACGCAGGTGAGGCGGATGGCCGAGGTCGAGATCATCTCGATGTTGATGCCGGCTCGGGCGAGCACCTCGAACATGGTGGCGGTGACGCCAGGGGCGGAGCGCATGCCGGCGCCCACGATCGAGACCTTGGCGATGGCCGGATCGGCGACCACGTCGGTGGCGCCGATCTCCGCTGCGTGGGAGCGGCACGACGCGAGGGCGACGTCGAGGTCCTCGTGGGGCACGGTGAAGGAGATGTCAGTGACCCCGTGCTCGGAGGTGTTCTGCACGATCATGTCGACGTTCACGTCCTCGACGGCGAGGGATCGGAACAGCCGGGCGGCGATGCCGGGCTGGTCGGGCACCCCCAACACGGTGACCTTGGCCTCCGAGGTGTCGTGGGTGACGGCGGCGACGACGGCCTGTTCCATGGACGCATCCTCCTGTCGGACCCAGGTGCCAGGCTCCCAGGTGAAGCTCGAACGGACGTGCAGTGCCACGCCGTGGCGACGGGCGAACTCCACGGAGCGCATCACCGGCTTCGGGCAGCCCGACGCCGCCATCTCGAGCATCTCATCGAAGCTCACCGTCGGCAGGCGACGGGCGCTGGACACGATGCGGGGGTCGGCGGTGAACACCCCGCTCACGTCGGTGTAGAGCTCGCACGCGTCGGCGTCGAGGACGGCGGCGAGGGCGACCGCGGTGGTGTCCGAGCCGCCCCGCCCGAGGAAGGTGACGTCCTTGTCGGTGCTGACGCCCTGGGCCCCACCGACGACCGGGACGCGCCCGGCACCGATCGCGGTGCGCAGGCGATCCCCCTGGACGTGGAGGATCTTGGCGTTCGTGTGGTTCACGTCGGTGACGAGCCCGGCCTGGCTGCCGGTGAAGCTGTCGGCTGGCACGCCAAGGTCGTGGAGGGCCATGCACAGCAGGGCGGTCGCCTTGCGCTCGCCGGCGGTGATGAGCATGTCCATCTCCCGACCGGGGCGGGAGCTCGAGACCTGCGCCGCGAGGTGGAGCAGCTCGTCGGTCTCCTTGCCCATGGCCGACACCACCGCGACCACGGCGTCGCCCCGGCGCCGGCTGCGCGCGATGTGGTCGGCGACCTCGCGGATCCGGTCCGGGTCCGCGACGGAGGAGCCACCGAACTTCTTGACGAGGAGGGCCATGGGCGCCCGAAGGTACCAGTGGCGACCGGAGCCCCCGCTGGCTCAGGCGCTACGTGGCGGCGCCGACGGCGGGCGACGTGCCAGACTTCGCCTCGGGGCTGGTGGGCTCCGCGATGGCGCCCCACTCGGCCAGCTTGGCGATGAGCTCCTCCTCGGTCGCATCGTGCATGCGGGCGAGGGCCCGGACGTCGTCCCTCCGGACCGACAGGACCCGACCGTTCCAGTCGCCGCGCTCGAGGACGATGGTCTGGGCGTAGCGGGAGACGAGCACGGCCTCGTCCACGTTGTCGAGGGCGACGAGGTCGAGGACGATCCGCTCGGGACGGTCCGCTGAGGACTCGCGGATGTCGACCTCACCGAGCAGGACCGACATGGGGATGTTGTAGAAACCTGCGAGCTCCTGGAGGCGAGGCAGGCTCAGGTTGCGGAACCCCCGCTCGTAGGCACCGATGGCCGAAGCGCTCCACCGGCCACCGGAGAGGCGCTCGACCTCGTCGAGGGAGAGCCGGCGCTGCCGCCGGACGGCGCGGAGGCGGACCCCCACCTCCCGTGAGAACGGCGACCCGTCCTGGGTGGTGCTCGCTGCCTCGCTCATCGTCCTCATCCCGTCTGCGACCCTGGTTGACCGCTCACAGTAGGGGATTCAGCGCGGGCAGTCATCTTTCCTGGTCGCGGCTCGATATTACCGCGCCTACGCTGCATTTCCCATGCCCACAGAGAAGCGCCAACGCAAGCGTGCGGGCCGCAACGCCCGCCTGGAGGCGGAGCGCGCCGCAGCCAAGCGGGCCGCCCGCCGCCGCAAGGTCACCACCGCCGTGATCGCCACCGTCGCGGTCTTCGGCATCCTGCTGCTCATCTCCCAGACGGGTGGCGGCGGTGACGGTGACCAGGCCGACACCACCGACACGACCGAGCAGGACGAGGCGCAAGCCGCACTGTACGGCGCGACCCCGTGCGCACCCGAGACCAAACCGGAGGAGCCGGACCTCTCCTTCGACAGCCCGTTCGAGGACTGCCTCGAGGAGGACGCCGACTACGTGGCGGAGCTCACCACCGCCGACGGGACGATCACCGTCGATCTCCTCGAGGAGAAGGCACCTGGCGCGGTGAACAACTTCGTGAACCTGGCCCGATCCGGGTTCTACGACGGCGCCCCCTTCCACCGCGTGATCGAGGGCTTCGTCGCCCAGGGCGGCGATCCCGTCGGGCAGCCGCCGGGAACCGGTGGTCCGGGCTACGCCGTCGCCGACGAGCTCCCCGACGACGGCGAGTACGAGATCGGCTCGGTGGCGATGGCGAACAGCGGGCGCGACACCCAGGGAAGCCAGTTCTTCATCGTGACCGGCCCAGGCGGGGTCGACCTCCCTCCCCAGTACACGCTCTTCGGCACCGTCACCGGCGGCATGGACGCCGTCGAGACGATCGCCCCCGGCGAGCCGCCTGCCGAGCCGACGATCATCGAGACGGTGGAGATCATCATGGCGTAGCGCCCGCTGCCAGGTGCGCGCGGTCAGGGCAGCGCGGCGAGACCGACCTCTGCGCCGTCGCGCCACACCGTGGTCGTGCCGGCGCCGGCGGCCCGCCACGTCCCGTCGGCCGCACGGATGAGCGCGGCCCGCTCGTCGATGCCGGCGAGGACGAGGCCCTCGGTCGCCAGCTCGAGGGTGCGACGGTGGTCGGCCTCGAAGCTCCCGGCTGGGGCATGGGGTACGACGGCGAGGTTCTCCACCAAGCCGAGGCCGACGGTGAGCGCCCCGCCCCGCGGGTCCACCATGGGGTCGCAGAGCACCATGGCCCCCGCAGAGGACCCGGCGAGCACCGCCCCGTCGTGCCAGGCGGTGGTGAGCGCGTCCCACACCGGGCTCTCCTTCAGCACCGATCGCAGGTGGAGCGGCGAGCCGCCGGACAGGTAGAGGAACCGGGCGCCGCGCACGATCTCCGCGTGCGCCTCCTCGAGGGCGTCATGGCGCTCGAGCACGTCGAGGCCCCGGACCGTGGCGCCCATGGCCTGGAACCAGCTCGTCGCCGTGACCACGGCCTTGTCAGGCCCCTCGTAGGCGGCGGCCGTCGGCAGCACCACGACCTCGGTCCCGCCGCTCGCCTCGAGCAGCTCGGCGTCGAACGAGCAGCCTTCCCGCCACTCCCCGCCGCCGACCAGTGCCAGCACCCCAGCCATGTCAGCCCCTTTTCGCCGGTCCGCCCACCGTCGGTAACGTACCGGGCCATGGTGATCGCGAGCGTCGGCATCGTCGGATCGGGGATCATGGGGTCTGGCATCGCCGAGGTCGCGGCCAAGGCGGGGATGGATGTGGTGCTCCGCTCCCGCAAGCAGGAGTCGGCGGACGCCATGGTCGCCGGACTCGAGCGATCTCTCGACCGCCAGGTGGAGAAGGGACGGCTCGAGCAGGGCGAACGGGACGCGATCGTCGCACGCGTCACCGCCACGTCCACCCTCGCCGACGTCGCCGGCTGCGATCTCGTCCTCGAGTCCGTCGTCGAGGACCTGGCGGTCAAGAAGGACCTGTTCAACGAGCTCGACCGCGTCTGCAAGGACTCGGCGATCATCGCGACGAACACGTCGACGCTGCCCGTCGTCGAGATGGCCATGGAGACCGGTCGTCCCGAGCAGGTCGTCGGCGTCCACTTCTTCAACCCGGCGCCTGCCATGTCGCTGGTCGAGATCGTGCGGCCGCTCACCGCCAGCGACGAGACGGTCGCCGCCGTGCGGGCCTTCGCCGAGGCCTGCGGCAAGAAGCCGGTCGAGGTCAAGGACCGCGCTGGCTTCGTCGTCAACGCCCTGCTCTTCCCGTACCTGAACAACGCGGTGCGGATGCTCGAGAACGGCACCGCCAGCGCCGAGGACATCGACGCCGCGATGCAGGGGGGCTGCAACTTCCCGATGGGCCCCCTGGCGTTGCTCGACCTCGTGGGGCTCGACACCTCGGTGGCCATCCTCGACGCCCTCTACGACGAGTTCCGGGATCCGAACTACTCACCCGTGCCGTTGCTGCGCCGCATGGTCAGCGCCGGTCACCTCGGGCGGAAGACGGGCCGGGGCTTCTACGGCTACGCATCCCGCTAGCGAGCAGGGCCGGGCAGGCTCGGCCGGCTGGCCGGTCGAGCCACCGCCGTCGCCCTGGGTGCTGCCCAGCGGGGCGGAGCTCCCGCCAGGGGAGGACATGGTCGCGGTGGGCGCCGACCTGGCGCCCGGCACCATCCTCGCTGCCTACCGCCAGGGCCTCTTCCCGATGCCGGTGCGGGAGGAGGGGCGCGAGCTCCTGGCGTGGTGGTCGGCCGAGCCCCGCGGGATCCTGCCTCTCGACGGGCTGAGGGTCAGCCGGTCGCTGCGGCGTTCGTGCGCCCGCTTCGAAGTCCGGGTCGACACCTCGTTCGAAGCGGTGATCGACGCGTGCGCCGACCCCGGCCGGGACGGGCGGTGGATCACGCCCGCCATCAGGGACGCGTACGTCGCCCTCCACGAGCTGGGGTGGGTGCACAGCGTCGAGGCGTGGGCACCCGGCGGCACGCTCGCCGGCGGCCTCTACGGCGTCGCGGTGGGCGGGCTCTTCGCCGGCGAGTCGATGTTCCACCGCGAGACCGACGCCTCGAAGGTGGCGCTCGTGGGCCTCGTCGGCCTGCTGCGACGGAACGGCGCGGAGCTCCTTGACGTCCAGTGGGTCACCCCCCACCTCGCCTCGCTGGGCGCTGTCGAGATCCCGCGGGAGCGCTACCTCTCCCTCGTCGCCGAAGCGGTCGCCCGGACCACGCTGGCCGTATTCGACGGCTCGGAGTGAGCGGCTGGCGCCTGCGTCGTGCACATGGCGAGGGGCGGCATGTGACACGGGACCGGTGTGCGGGGGACGATGTGGGCCATGGTCGAGCGAGATCGCCCTTGGCTGATGCGGACGTACTCGGGCCACTCCACGGCCCGTGCCTCCAACGCGCTGTACCGGACGAACCTCGCACGGGGCCAGACCGGGCTCTCGATCGCCTTCGACCTCCCGACCCAGACCGGCTACGACCCCGACCACCTGCTCGCCAAGGGCGAGGTGGGCAAGGTCGGCGTGCCGGTCGCCCACATCGGGCACATGCGCCAGCTGCTCGACGGGATCCCACCGGGCGAGATGAACACCTCGATGACGATCAACGCGACCGCGGCGTGGCTGCTCGGCCTGTACGTGGCCAACGCCGAGGAGCGGGGCGTCGAGAGCCGCCAGCTGCGGGGCACGACGCAGAACGACATCATCAAGGAGTACCTGAGCCGGGGGACGTACATCTTCCCGCCGCTCCCAAGCCGCCGGCTGATCGTCGACATGGTCGCGTTCTGCGCCGAGTGGACACCGCTCTGGAACCCGGTGAACGTCTGCAGCTACCACCTGCAGGAGGCCGGTGCCACGCCCGTCCAGGAGATCGCGTACTCCCTCGCCACAGCGGTCGACGTGCTCGACGCGGTGCGAGAGTCCGGCCAGGTGCCCGAGGACCGGTTCCCCCTCGTCGTCGGATCGATCTCGTTCTTCGTCAACGCCGGCATCCGCTTCGTCGAGGAGACGTGCAAGGTCCGTGCCTTCACCCGGCTCTGGGACCGCATCTGCCTCGAGCGCTACGGCGTGACGGACCCGAAGCTGCGCAGGTTCCGCTACGGGGTCCAGGTGAACAGCCTCGGCCTCACCGAGGCCCAGCCCGAGAACAACGTTCAGCGCATCGTCCTCGAAGCGCTCGGCGTCACCCTCTCGAAGAGCGCTCGCGCCCGCTCGCTCCAGCTGCCGGCGTGGAACGAGGCACTCGGGCTGCCCCGCCCCTGGGACCAGCAATGGTCACTGCGGATCCAGCAGGTCCTGGCGTTCGAGACCGACCTGCTGGAGTACGACGACATCTTCGACGGTTCGAAGGTGATCGAGGCGAAGACGAGCGAGCTCGCCGAGGCGGCCACGTCGGAGATGGACGAGATCCTCTCCCTCGGCGGCGCCTTCCAGGCGATCGACGAGATGAAGGGCCGCCTCGTCTCGAGCCACACCGAGCGACTGCGCCGGCTCGAGTCCGGTGAGCTGCAGGTGGTCGGGGTGAACGCCTTCACCGAGACCGCGGACTCCCCCCTCGGCGGTGACGACAACATCTTGCGGGTCGACCCTGCCGTGCAGGACGAGCTCGTCGCCGACGTCGTGGAGTGGCGCACGAACCGAGATGCGGATGCGGTGAAGCGCTCGCTCGACGAGCTGCGCCGCGTCGCCGCCGACGGCGGCAACGTCATGCCCGCCACCATCGACCTCGCGCACGCCGGCGGGACGACGGGCGAGTGGGCCGGCGTCCTGCGCGAGGAGTTCGGCGAGTACCGCGCCCCGACCGGTGTGAGCGCGGCAGCCGGGCACAGCGGCCGCGGCGGTCTCGCCGCGGTGGCCGAGCGGGTGCGGGAGCTGCCCGGCGGGCCGCCCCGGTTCCTCGTCGCCAAGCCGGGGCTCGACGGGCACTCGAACGGAGCCGAGCAGATCGCGGTGGCGGCCCGTGACGCCGGCATGGAGGTCGTGTACCAGGGCATCCGCCTCACACCCGAGCAGATCGCGGCGGTGGCGCGCGACGAGGACGTCGACCTCGTGGGCCTGTCGATCCTCTCCGGCTCCCACCTCGAGCTCGTGCCGGAGGTGGTCCGCCTCCTGCGCGAGGCAGGGGTCGACGTCCCGGTCGTGGTCGGCGGCATCATCCCCGAGGTCGACGCGCGCCGTTTGCTCGGTGAGGGGATCGCCGCCGTCTACACCCCGAAGGACTTCGAGCTCGTCCGCATCATGGGCGACATCGTCACCCTGGCCGAGTCCGCCCGCCGCGCTCACAACGCCGGCCCCGTGGCCGATGGGCAGCGGTGAGCGCGCTCAACGACCCGGCATCCGGGTTGCTCAACGCCGCCTACTTCGAGGCGGCGGTGCCGGAGCGGGTCGAGCTCGCCCGCCGCACCCTGCGGCCCTTGTCGATCATCCTCATCCGGTCGTCGAGCCCGGACGTCACCGCGTCGGAGCGAGCAACGGTCGTCCGTGGCTGCATCCGCAGGGCCGACACCGTGTGCCAGCTCGACGACGAGGTCGTCGGCCTCATCCTCGAGGACACGCCCGAGGACGGCGCCATCTGCGTCGGGGAACGCCTCCGGAGCGCCCTCGGTGACGCGATGGACGCCACGCCGACCTGGGGAAGTGTCGCCACCTACCCTGCGCACGCCCTCGACGCCGACGGGCTCCTGGGCGCCGCTCGCCACGCGCTCGAGGCCGCGGCAGCGTGGCCCGAGTCCTCCATCGTCGTCGCCCGCCAGCACTGAGCACGTCCACACCGTCCCTGGCGCGGTCGCCTGCACCCGGAACGTGGGCCCTCCCGTTCTGGGTGCAGCACACCGTCCCTGGCGCGGTCGCCTGCACCCGGAACGTGGGCCCTCCCGACGTTGCGGGAAACGCGGTTAGCGGCCGGCGCCCTCGATCGAGCCCTCGAGGACGTCGCCGTCGAGGGCGAAGGCGGCGCAGATCACCTCGCGGTCGCCGGTCCCCCACGTCCGTCGGTTGGGTGTGATGCTGAACAGCCCGAGGTCGGTGGTCTCCGGAAGGGCGCCGACGTAGCGCTCGAAGCGCTGGATGCAGCCCTCCTGCGCCAAGCGCTCGACGTCCGCCGTACCGGGGAAGTCCCCGTCATCGAGGTCGAAGGTGGCGAACACCTCGTTGTCGTGGGGCTCGTCGCAGTCGACCTTGTCGAGCTCGGCGACCTCCGTCGAGCTCTCGGGGGACTGGAAGCAGTCGCCGACCGACGCCTCCGTCGCCACCTGCGAGCTGCAGCCCGCCGATCCGAGGACGCCCAGCAGCACCAGGAGCACCTTGACCTTCACCCCGCCGGCGTTCACGACAGCGCTCATCGCGTCGCGATGGCGAAGCAGCGGTCCTCGAGGCGCCCGAAGGCGTAACCGGCGTAGAGGCCGCCGTACATGGCCCTCGTCCGGTCGGTCCACGCCAGCGCGGCCGGGGAGGAGACGCGGCGGAAGACCTGCAGGATGCCGCCCTCGTACACGCGGTACTCGGCCCACCCGCCCGGGAAGTCCTTCACCGCGCTGACCTCGGCCCACGGCACGTCGCCGGTCGCGGGGAAGCGGCGAACCCGGTTCCGGTGGGTGTGGCCGGCGAAGTAGCCGACGAGCGAAGGACGTCGGGCCACGACCTCGATGAGGTGGTCGCTGTCATCGGGGTTCACGCCGAAGTACCCCGCAGGGCGGGTCCGCGAGCCCGGGTCCCAGACGTGGTGGTGGCCGAAGACCAGCACCGGGCGGTCGGCACGGGCACCCAGCTCGTCGAGCCACTCGAGCTGCTCGGAGGAGACCTTTCCTGCGGTGGCCCCGTCCCTGCTGGTGTCGAGGATCGCCAGCGTGACGCCTGCCAGGGAGACCTCGGCGGTGGGGACCGCGGCGAAGGGAGCGTGGTGGTAGCTCTCGTGGTTGCCCCGCACGTGGTGCAGCCGGGCACCGAACGCCGGCTCGTAGCAGGACAGGAACGCGTCGTACTCCTCCTGGGTGCCGGCCGCCGTGAGGTCCCCCTTCACCACCACCGCGTCCGGGCCGGCGCCCTCCTGCAGGGCGAGCATCTCGGCCACCGCAGCGCGGTTCATGAGCTCGGGGTACGGCGTCTCCCCCGGCTCGCTGCGCAGGACCGGGCCGACGTCGCTGCCCTCTACCACGCCGCACTCGACTTCGCCGAAGTGGAGGTCGTTGGCGGTGGCGACGGTTGCGAGCAGCTCACCGCCGGGCCGTTCGAGGGTGCGGACCACGAGCCCGTCGAGGAGGTGCTCGGCGCCCGGGGCGAGGTCGCGCCACCGGCGCACCTCGGAGCCCGCGTAGGCGACGACCTCGTCGTCGGCCACCGTCGTCAGCTCGAGCTCGACCACCCGGTTGACCATACCGGCGGCCCCGACGCGGCGAAGCGTGCCGAGATGGGGCAAGATGCAGGGTGATGGACCGTCTTCCCCCGGTCCTGGGGCGGTCATGCCGCGCCGGGGCCGCTCGCTTCCCACGCAGCGTGGTGGGTAGGGCGCGCCCGATGCCTTCTTCCCCCCGGCGGATGCCGGTGCTCGCGCTCGTGCCCGCTCTCGCCCTGGCAGCATGCGGGGGCGGCGACACCGAGGCCGCGCCGACCACTACGGCGCAGCCGACCACCAGCACCACCACCACCACCACCACCGAGGTCGAGGTGGACGTGACGTCGGTGCCCGAGGAGATCGACGAGGCGTACGTGCAGGCGGTCGTCGACCGCTTCGACGTCCTCCTCCAGGAGGCCTACGCCGCGGCGATGGCGAGCGGCACCTTCGACGGCGACTTCGAGGCCCGGCTCCGGGCGCTCTACGGGGGGTTGGAGGCCGAACGCCTGCTCGAGAACCTCCGTCGGGTCGGCACAGAGCCGTTCGCCGACCCGCCCGGCCTGCCGACCACGACGGTGCTCGACGTGATGACTGCTCGCCGAGACTGCATCTTCCTCACCGCGGAGCGGGACCTCACCCCGCTCTCCGACGAGACCTACGAACAGGTGCAGCCCTACTACCTGCAGCTCGTCGCGGCGACGCCGGGACCGCTGAACGAGACGCCCTGGGTGCTGGCACGGGATGTCTACTTCGCCGACGGTGCCCAGCTCGGAGATCAATGCGCCTGATTCGCCCGATCCCCATCGCCGCAGCTGTGCTCGTGGTCGCCCACCTCGGTGTTGCATCGCCCGCCGCAGCACAGACGACCTGCGAAGAGACCAGCCCGAACTGCGAGGTCACGATTGAGGACACCCCTCCGACGACGGAGGAGTCAACCGGTCCCTCCGGTGACCCCAACGCCAGGATCTGGACCTACTTCCTCGGTACTGCGAACGAGTGGTCCCAACTGCTCCTTCCGCCAGGCACGACGCATTGCTACAACACCACCGATGACGGGAACATGACCCTCGCTGAGGCAACAGCCGCCGCTTTCGCTCAACCCGACGCCCCAGGTTGCCCCGACCTCTCCGGCCTCGGCGGTCTGCCGGGTGTCGGCGGTTTCACCGAGCTGGTGGCTGCGATGGCCCCACCGCCGGATCCCACGATCAGACCGGGCCGGAACGTGACCGGGCTCAAGGCGTACCTCGAGACCGGCCTCGACGCACCGGCTCCACAGGTGAGGACCGTAGGTCCGGTGCGCGTGACGTTCGATCTCGTCCTGCAAGGCGCCGAAGTCGACTGGGGTGACGGAACCGCGCCAGAGAGCTACGACCGGCCGGGCGTGTCCTACCAGGATCGGGACGGCCGCAGCGAGATCACTCACGTCTACGCCCGCAGCGGAGAGGGTCGATGCGAGGAGGCCGAATACGGAGCCACGTGCTTCCTCGTGACGGTGCAGGGCACGTGGACGTGGACAGCGAGGGTGGAAGGCGGAGCCGCCGACGGGCAGGTGTTCGGGCCATTCCAGTACGTCGACCCCAACCAGGGTGACCTGACCCTCCCCGTCGAAGAGGTCCAGGCGGTCCGCAACCGCTGAGGGCTACGGGATCGGGAGCTGGCTGACCACGACGTCGACCGGGAAGGGGGCGTCGGT
>JBBDQT010000214.1:0-2700 GCA_040905815.1 Acidimicrobiales bacterium | reverse complement strand
GTGATGAACAGCGTGAGCTGGCCGTAGCTGCCCTCGTCGATCACCGCGCCGTCGGCTGGAGGCGCTGGCACGGGGAGCGGCCCCTCGCCGGCCAGGTAGCGCTCCGGGTCGATCACCTGCTCGCTCGTGGTCGGCGGCTCGTCGAACGCCGCGTCGACGCGCGCTTCGCCGCCCTCCTCCAGCAACGCCTCGACGAGCACCGGCCCGGTGGAGTACGGGAACTCGATCTGCTGGAGCAACACGAGCGGCACCTCGCCGAAGTCGATCCCGGCGACGCTCTTCAGCTGCTCACGCTGCAGGTCGGCGCGCTCGGCGGAGCTGAGCTGCCGCTCCCACGCCTGCTGGATCCGGACCGCATTGCCCTCGACCAAGGAGGAGAACGCGAGTCCCGACTCGTCCACCGCGTAATCGAGCTCGGGGCGGTGGAGCTCGAAGCGCTGGTCGTCGTGGGCGTGGACGAGCTCGTGGACGATCGTCGAGCGCGTGTACGGGGTGATGGCAGCGCCCCGCACGACGAGCTCCCCGGTCTCGGGATCGTAGAAGCCGAGGACGCCCACGCCGAGGAAGGCCCGGAAGATCTCGAAGAGGTCCTGATCCCGCTCCAGCAGCCCCATCGCCACGAAGAGCCGGCCGACCAGCTCGATCTCCTCGCGCTCCTCCTCGAAGTCGGCGAGGAGGCGGTCGTTGAACGCGTCGCCGTCGAGCAGCTCGACGGTGACCGGTTCGGGGAACGGTGCGCCGCGGGCATCCGCCACGAAGCGCGACAGCTCGGCGACGGTGGCCTCGAGCTCGCTCTGACCGGCGATCGGGGCAGGGTCGTCTTCCGGTTCGATGGTCGTGGTGTCCGGCGCAGCGGTGGTCTCGCTCGTGGCGGTGGACTCCTCCTGCTCACCGCCGTCCTCGCTCCGGAGGAGGAGGAACGTCGCGAGCCCGGCGACGAGGACGAGGACGATGCCCACCGCCACGGCGGCAGTGATCGGTCCACGTCGGCGGTCCGGCGGTCCCGGGGTCTGCCACGGCTGCTGGCCGGGGCCACCCTGCCCGCTGGGCCACGTCGGGGAGGGCGGCGGCCACGCCGGCGGGCCTGGGGGACGGGGCTGGCCGGCGGGCGGCGGCCACGTCGAGGGCGGATCTCGCGGGGGCGGGCCGTCGCCAGGCGGTTGGTCGGGGGGGACCCAGCTCACTACCGGACCCTAACCGGGAGGCGCGGGGGCTCCCCGTCAGCCGGCGAACGGGTGCAAACCTCGATCGCGGTGGAGGAACGGGGGCCAGCGCGACGGGGACCTGTCCGTTTCCCACCCACTCCGGGCGGGTACCGAGAGCCGGTGGTCGGGTCGGACGCCACGGCGGAGTGTCCGCCCGACCACACCCCCCGTCACGAGCGCCCCTCCACCTCCTGGGCCTGGTGCAGCGTGGCGCTCCGCTCTCCCCATGTCGCGTGAAAGGTCGGTCGCCCGGCCGAGCGCATGGCGGCGATCACCAGCGGGTCGTCGTCGACGATGACGGCCACCTCTCGGCCTTCGGCGAGCCGGTCGAGGAGCTCCCGCTTCACGTGTGCTGCCGGGCGCCGAGTCCCCTCCGGTCGCATGAAGAGGCGATGGCCGGCCATCCCATTGGCCTCGAACCAAAGCTCGGTGTCAGCGCGGCACCGCTCCGGCCTCCCGGTGAGGAACACCACCTCGTGGTCCTCCGCCAGCTCCGCCACGATGGCGAGCCCCTCCTCGTAGGGCGGATCGTCCACGGCGGCGGCGAAGAAGGCGTCCCAGTCCTTGCGCCGTCCCTCCAGGTGGTGCAGGCGGTGTCGCACGTCGGCCACCACCCCGTCGATGTCCACGATGGCGAGCGGTCGGTCCTCGGCTTCCACCCCACCATCTTGTCGTGCCCCCGGTGAGACTCGAACTCTCCTTCCGACCGTAAAGGGACCGCCCACGGCGTCGGACACCACGAGCCCTGCTGCGCGTTGGCCGCCAGGCCGTCCAGCGCGTCCGCCGGATCGACTCCGGCAACCTCCGCCGGGAATCGGGCCGGAACGACACGCCGATCACTGCTGTCGCCGGCAGGACCCTCTCGCCCGGTGGCACCAGGGGAGCTCCTCCGCCGGTCAGCCCCGGAGGGCAGCGGCGATCTCCTGGGCCGTCGCCCCCTCCTGCTGGAGGCGGGCGACGATGTCCTTGAGGTCGGACTGCAGGCGGTCGATCTCCGCCTTGGTGCTCTTCAGCTCAGCCAGCAGGTCCTCGTCCAGCGCCACGCCGGCAACGGTACTCCGGGACCCTGACGGCTGTTGCGACGTAGTGTCGCGCCCGTGGAGAGCAACGTCCTCGCCACCGAGCACTGGCTGGCGCTGCTGCGCATCGGCATCGGTTTGTGGTGGCTCGAGAGTTGGCGCCACAAGGACAAGCAAGCGTGGCTGGAACGCGGTGCCGGGATCGACTGGGCCCACCAGTGATCCGGCGTTCGACTTCTACGATGGTCATGCCATCTCTATTCTGTCGATGAGGGATGGCGCGCACTCGCTGTGACGGCGGACTGTGCTGCGACGGCCTGCTCGAACAGGACGACGCGTCACACCGTCGTTGCGGTGAGCGCCAGGGTCAGTCTCTGGAACCCGGTCGACGAGTCGTTAGCCAGACAGCACCAGCGTCAACAGCTGGGAGAGTCAGACCGGGAACCAGAGACGCCTGACCGTAACGACATCGAACC
>JBBDQT010000213.1:0-2717 GCA_040905815.1 Acidimicrobiales bacterium | reverse complement strand
CGTGCTCCCGATGGGACTCGAACCCATACTGGCGGTGGTTTGAGCACCGTGCCTCTGCCGATTGGGCTACGGGAGCGCGCCCCCAGCGTACGCCCGCCGAGCTGGCTCGCTCAGCTGTGGAGCTGGGCGAGGAACGGGTTCGTGCGGCGCTCCTCGCCGATCGTGGTGCGGGGACCGTGGCCGGGGAGCACGAGCAGGTCGTCCTCGAGGGGCAGGATCTTCTCGTGCATCGACGTCATCAGCTCGTCGAACGAGCCACCGGGGAGGTCGGTCCGGCCGATGGAGCCGGCGAAGAGGTGGTCGCCGGAGAACAGGACCGGCGGGGTGCCCTCGGCCTCGAGCCGCAGGCAGACCGAGCCGCGGGTGTGGCCCGGGGTGTGCAGGGCGGTGAAGCGCATCCCCGCACCGGAGACGACGGTGCCGTCGTCGAGGCCCTTGATGAGCTCCGGCGGGGAGACGTCGAGCCCGTCGAGGTAGCGGCCGAGCATCCCGCTCGTCCCGACCGGGTCCAGGAGCATGTGGAGGTCCTCGTCGTGGATGTGGACCGGCACCGGGTGGTCCTGCGCCTTCACCACGCTCGTCACCCCGCCGACGTGGTCGACGTGGCCGTGGGTGCTCACCAGCGCCACGAGCCGCAGCTCCAGCTCGGCGAGGCGGCCGAGGATCGGCGCAGGCTCGGGTGGCGCGTCGATCAGCACGCACTCGCCGCCGGGGCCGTCGGGCGCCACGATCCAGGTGTTCGTCTGCGCGAGCCAGAGGGTCAGCGTCTCGATCTGCACGGCGTCGACCCTACGGCGAGGACCCGCGCCCCCGTTCCGACAGCATCCGGGCGATGGCCGCCGCCTGCTCCGAGGCCTCGAGCTCCTCGACGGTGACGGGCAGCGGCAGCGACCAGTTCGGCCACTCATCGACCGTCCCCGGCATGTTGGGCCGGGCGGCGGTCACGGCGGCGTCCTCGAGGGTGGCGATGAGGACCTGGGACGGGGCCTTGGCGAGCGCCTCGTGGGCCCGGACCACGACCTCGTCGACGGGCGCCTCGTCGTCGACGCCGGCGGCGCGCTGCAGCCGGGTTCGCACCTCGGCCTCGCCTCCCTCGTTGGGGCTGAGGCCGATCGAGCGCTGGTCCTCGACGTCGCTCCTGGTCCACACCCCGGCGATGGTCGGCAGGTCGTGGGTCGTGACCGCGGCGAGGGCCTGCTCGGGGTAGTGCTCGGGCGGGGTCGGCTCGAACCACAGGAGCCGGTAGGACAGCACCTGGCGCTCGGCGAGGTCCCACCGCACCCGGTCCTCGACCGTGCCGAGGTCCTCGCCCACGACGAACGCCCGGGCCCGGTGGCTCTCGAGGGCGAGCAGGTCGAGCAGCTCGGAGGCGTGGTAGCGGACGTACGTGCCATTCGCCGGGCACTCGCCCTCGGGGACCCAGAAGAGCCGGAACAGCCCCATGACGTGGTCGACCCGCAGGCCGCCGGCATGGCGCATCGAGGACCGGAGGGTCTGGATCAGGGGCTCGTAGCCGGCGGCCCGCAGCTTCCACGGGTCGAACGGCGGCAGGCCCCAGTCCTGGCCCCGGGTGTTGAACTCGTCGGGCGGGGCGCCGACGCGCATGTCGAGGGCGAGCACGTCCTGGAACGCCCAGCCGTCCGCCCCGCCGGGGTCGAAGCCGACGGCGAGGTCGTTGATGGGCGGCAGCACGGAGAACGCTGCCTCCACCTGCACGTCGAGCAGCCACTGGAGCCAGGAGTGGAAGCGGACCCGGTCGGCGAGCTCGACGGCGACCTTCTCGACCTGGGGCCTGTCGTGGCGCCGGAGCTCCTCGGGCCACGTCTGCCAGCCGTTGCCGTGGAGCTCGGCGATGGCGCAGTACGTGGCGAACCGGGTGAGCAGCTCTCCCTGCTCGCCGAGCCAGCGGTCGAAGGTGGGATGGTCCCCAGTGTGGGCGAAGCACGCCTCCAGCGCCCGGCGCTTCAGGTCCCAGACGGCGTCCCGGTCGATGCGGTCGCCGCTGTTGAGCTGGCGGCCCGAAGCGGCGAGCTCCTCGAGGGCGGCGCCCGTCTCGGAAGCTCCCGGCACCTCCTCCACCCGCAGGTACAGAGGGCTGCGCCACTGGCGGCTCGACGGGTAGTACGGGCTCGGCTGCTGGGGGAGCGCGGGGCCCCCGGCGTGGAGCGGGTTGAGGGCGAGGGTGCCCGCCCCCTGGCCGGCGGCCCAGCCGGCGATGCGGCGTAGGTCGGCCAGGTCGCCGTGGCCCCAGCTGTCCTGGGAGCGGGTGGCGTAGAGCTGGACCGCCCAGCCCCACGTGCGCAGCTCGGGCGGAAGGTGGCAGCGCCCGGGGGAGATGACGAGGCGGGTGGCGGGGCCGCCGTCGAGCGGGCGCAGCTCGTGGTAGCCGGGGACCAGGTCGGGGGGGACGGCGTCGACCCCCCCGAGGACCGTCCCGTCCTCGAGGACGAGGTCGGCCGGGCCCTGCAGCCACTCGCCCTTGCCCGCCCGCACGAACCAGATCGGCGGGCCGGGTGGTGGCGGGCCGTCGCCGATGCCCATCGTGTGGGCGATGGCGTCGAGCGTCGCCTGCGGCGCGTCCCGCCAGTGGCCGGAGGCGTCCCAGTACCCGGTCTCGACGCCCCACGCAGCCAGGTCCATGGCCCGGACCGTACCGATCGCGCCCCTCGCGCCAAACGGCACCCCCGCCGTTCTGGCGGTTGAGGTGCACCTCCTGT
>JBBDQT010000212.1:13621-16915 GCA_040905815.1 Acidimicrobiales bacterium | reverse complement strand
TCGCTCACCGTCACCGCCTACTACTGGCACTTCGTCGACGCCGTGTGGGTCGCCATGTTCGCCACGATCTACCTGCTGGCGTGATGGCCATGTCCGGCCTGCGCCTCCTCTGGCTCCCCGTGCTCCTGGCGCTGGCGGCCGGAGGGTGGGCCCTCGGCACCGGACCGGCGCAGGCGCAGGCGCGCAGCGGGGACGAGGAGAGCCCTTCGAGCACGGGCGGGGACGACCCACTCGGCTACGTCGTCGACGTCGACGCGCTCGACGAGCCGGAGGTCATCGCTGCCGGCGAAGCGCTCTACGAGGTCGGTTGCGTGAGCTGCCACCTCCCCGGTGGCGTCGGCGGCGACCGCGGCCCGACGATCGTCGACGCCGGCGCCGCCTCGGCACACTTCTACCTCACCACCGGGCGCATGCCCCTCGCCACCGGGGGCCAGGCGGAGCCCAAGGCGCCGGCGTACAGCCCGGACCAGATCGAGGCGCTCGTCGCCTACGTCGCCTCGCTCGGTGACGGCCCGGAGATCCCCGACGTCGACCTCGGCGCCGCCGACCTGGCGGAGGGCGGCGAGCTGTACCGGACTGGCTGCGCGGCCTGCCACCAGGCTGCCGGCGCCGGTGGGGCCCTGAGCTACGGGACCAACGCGCCGAGCCTCATGTCCGCGACGCCGGTGCAGGTCGTCGAGGCCATGATCGTGGGGCCCGGGCAGATGCCGGTGTTCGGACGCCTGTCGGACGAGGAGCGGGACAGCATCGCCCGCTACGTGCTGGCCCTCCAGGAGATCGAGGATCCCGGGGGGCTGTCCCTCGGACGGGTCGGGCCCATCCCCGAGGGCTTCGTCGCCCTCATCATCGGCACCGGCGCCACCCTCCTCGCCGCCCTCTGGATCGGCCGGCGGCGGATCGACCACGAGATCCCCGAGGGGAGCGAGCCGTGACCACCGAGCGCTCCGAGAGGCCGGTCATCGCCGCGTTCGTGGTGGCGATCCTCGCCGCCCTGGCGCTCACCGTCACCTACACCGTCGGCGGGCAGCCGCAGCTGGAGGGCATCTTCCTCGGGCTCGCGCTCGGAGGGATCGGTGTCGGGGCGGTGGTGTGGGCGCAGCGCTTCATGCCCGACGAGGAGGTGGCCGAAGAGCGGCCCGTCCTCGCCTCGAACGAGGAGCAGATCGCCGCCTTCACCACGAGCTTCGAGAAGGGCGGCCACAGCCTGGGCCGGCGGAGCCTGCTCGTGAAGCTCGGCCTCGGCGCGGTCGCCAGCCTCGCGCTCGCCGCCGTCTTCCCGATCCGCTCGCTCGGACCCCGCCCCGGCCGGGGCCTGAAGGAGACGCCCTACCGGGCGGGAGGCCTGCGCCTCGTCACCGAGCACGGCGCGCCGATCCGGCCCCGGGACCTCCGAGCGGGCACGCTGCTCACGGTCTTCCCGGCCGGCGCCATCCGCGATGCCCAGGCGCCCACGCTGTTGTTGCGGCTCGACGAGGAGGCGCAAGAGGCGTTCCGGCCACGGAAGGGACGGGAGGGCTGGACGGTCGACGGGATCGTCGCCTTCTCGAAGCTGTGCACCCACACGGGCTGTCCGGTCGGGCTCTACCAGGAGGAGCTGAAGCTGTTGCTGTGCCCGTGCCACCAGTCGACGTTCGACGTGCTGCAGGCCGCCGAGCCGGTCTTCGGCCCCGCCGCCCGGCCACTCCCCCAGCTGCCGCTCGGGCTCGACAGCGTCGGCTTCCTCATCGCCACCGGTGACTTCTCCGACCCCGTCGGTGGTGGGTTCTGGGACCGGGGCCGAGGTCCGGATCGCACGGACGGGGAACCAGACGACGAGGCGGAGGAGGAGGCGTGAACGGCGTCCGCCCCCCGAAGGGCACGCCCCTCACCCGCCGCACCGCCCGGTGGCTCGACAGCCGGGTCGGCGCAGCCGGCTTCGCCCGCAAGGCGCTCGACAAGGTGTTCCCCGACCACTGGTCGTTCCTCATCGGTGAGATCGCGCTGTGGAGCTTCGTGATCGTGCTCCTCACCGGCACCTGGCTCACGTTCTTCTTCGAGCCGAGCGTCGAGGAGGTCGTCTACCAGGGCAGCTACGCCCCGCTCCGGGGCGTCCACGTCACCCGGGCCTACGCGAGCACGCTCGACATCAGCTTCGACATCCGGGCCGGACTCGTCATGCGCCAGATGCACCACTGGGCGGCCCTCGTGTTCGTGGCATCGAGCGTCGTGCACCTGTGCCGGGTGTTCTTCACCGGCGCGTTCCGCCGGCCGCGCGAGCTCAACTGGGTCGTCGGGGTCGTGATGCTGATCCTGTCGATCGTCAACGGCTTCGCCGGCTACTCGCTGGTCGACGACCAGCTCTCGGGGACCGGCCTGCGCATCGCCTACAACATCGCCATCTCCATCCCGCTGGCGGGGACCTGGCTGGCATCGCTCTTCTTCGGCGGGGCGTTCCCCGGTCCCGACATCATCGGGCGGCTCTACGTCATCCACATCCTGATCATCCCGGCGCTGCTGATCGGGGCGGTGGCGGTCCACCTGTTCCTGCTCGTCACCGCCCGCCACACCCAGTTCCCGGGCCCGGGCCGCACCGAGCGCAACGTCGTGGGCGAGCGGGTGTGGCCGACGTACCTGGCCAAGGGGATGGGCATGTTCTTCCTCACCGCCGCCATCCTGGCGGTGCTCGCCGGGCTCGCCCAGATCAACCCGATCTGGCTCTACGGGCCGTACCGGCCGGCCGACGTGAGCGCTGCGTCGCAGCCGGACTGGTACATGGGCTGGCTCGACGGCGCCCTGCGGCTGATGCCGAGCTGGGAGATCCGGGCGTTCGGCTTCGAGATCCCGAACCCGTTCTTCCCGTCCGTGCTGCTACCGGGCGTCACGTTCACGCTGCTCACGCTGTGGCCGTGGCTCGAGGCCCGCATCACCGGCGACCGTGACGAGCACCACCTCCTCGACCGTCCACGGGACCGGCCGCTGCGCACCGCCTTCGGGGTGGCGACCCTGACCTTCTACACGGTGCTGTTCTTCGCGGGCGCGAGCGACGTCCTCGCCATCACGTTCAACACGTCGGTGAACTTCCTGTTCAACGCGTTCCGGGTCCTGCTGTTCACGCTGACGCCGATCACCGGCTGGATCGCCTACCGGCTGTGCAAGGAGCTCACCCTGCGGGACCAGCCGGGCACGAGCGACGCCGCCGCGCCGGTCGCCCCGCCGTCACCGGGCACCGGCGAGGCCCACCAGCGGGAGATCGCGCCGGACGAGGAGGCCCTGGCCGAGGGCACCGACGAGCCGGCGCGCCGCTGAGGCACCACG
>JBBDQT010000212.1:2533-13521 GCA_040905815.1 Acidimicrobiales bacterium | reverse complement strand
CCGGGAGCCGCGCCCTCAGTCCCGACGGCGGGACTGGCGGGCGTAGCCCCAGATCGAGGCGACGGTCAGCATGGCCCCGGGGACGAGCGCCCACGCGCCGAGGGCGAGGCCGTTCACCATCACGACGCAACCGGCGCCGACGCCGAGGGGCCAGACGCTGGCGTGGGGGAGGTAGGTCTCCTCCGGCACCTGCCGGTGACCGCCCGTCGCCGCCGGGTCGGGCGTGCGGCGGGCCTGGAAGAGCAGGTACCCGCCAGCGAGCGCTCCGAGGCCGGCGGTGAGGAGCAGCATGGTCGCGCCCGCCTCCTCCCGCGCCGTCGCCACGTAGAGCACGCACATCCCGAACACCACGGCTCCGATGCCGAGGAAGATCCACGCCTCGACGCGCCCCCCCGCCGCCTCAGGCGCGGCATCGTCCCTCATGCGCCCCTCCCGGGCGCCCGCAGCCCGCTCTTGGGTGCAGCCGGCAGCGCATGGCGCGCCCTCCTGCACCCGGAACGGGTCTTCGAGCGGGTCTGCCTCATCGGAAGGCCGGTTCCTCGCCCGCTGCCTCGGCGGTCTCCACGTCGGACGAGTAGAGGTCGTGGCGTTCGTCGAACACCGGGCGGTTCGAGCGGATGGGAGGGAGCGGTTGTTCGAAGTTGGTCGGCGGTGGCGGCGAGGTCGTCGCCCACTCGAGGGTGTGGCCCCCCCACGGGTCGTCGCCCGCCGGCTCACCGTTGCGCAGCGAGCGGAACACGTTCCAGAGGAGGAACAGCGTCGAGATCCCGGTGAGGAACGCACCCGCGGTCGACAGCGTGTTCAGGGTGGTGAACCCATCGGCCTCCCGGTAGTCGGCGATGCGGCGGGGCATCCCCTGCATGCCGAGCAGGTGCTGCACGAAGAAGGTGAGGTGGAACCCGACGAAGACCGTGGCGAAGTGCAGCCTGCCCCAGCCCTCGGAGAGCAGGCGGCCGGTGGCCTTCGGGAACCAGTAGTAGACGGCGGCGAACACGCCGAACACCGAGCCGCCGAAGAGCACGTAGTGCATGTGGGCGACCACGAAGTAGGAGTCGTGGAGGGCGAAGTCGAGCGGCGGAGAGGCGAGGAGCACCCCGGTGAGCCCGCCGAGCAGGAACGTGAGGAGGAAGCCGATGGCGAAGAGCATCGGCGTCTGGAACGTGATCCGGCCCGTCCACATCGTCCCGATCCAGTTGAAGAACTTCACGCCCGTCGGCACCGCGATGAGGAACGACAGCCCGCTGAAGAACGGGAGCAGCACGGCTCCGGTGGCGAACATGTGGTGGGCCCAGACGCCCACCGACAGCGCGGCGATGGCGAGGGTGGCGAAGACGAGGCCCTTGTAGCCGAACACCGGGCGCCAGCTGAACACGGGCAGGACCTCGGTGATCACCCCGAAGAACGGCAGGGCGACGATGTACACCTCGGGGTGCCCGAAGAACCAGAACAGGTGCTGCCAGAGGATCGCCGAGCCGCCGTTCGCCGGGTCGAAGACGTGCCCGCCGAGGTTGCGGTCGACGAACAGCAGCGCCGCCGCCGCCGACAGGATGGGGAAGGCCATGAGCACGAGCAGGCTGACCACGACCATGTTCCACGTGAAGATCGGCAGCCGGAACATCGTCATCCCCGGCGCCCGCATCGTGAAGACGGTCGTCACCACGTTCACGGCGGTGAAGATGCCGGAGAACCCGGTGAGCACGAGGCCGAGCAGCACGAGGTCGGTGCCGATGCTCGGGCTGTGGGTGGCGTCGCTCAGCGGCGAGTAGAGCGTCCAACCCGTGGCCGCCGCCCCGTTCGCGGTCAGGAACCCGGCCACGAGCGTGAGCCCCCCGCCCAGGTACAGCCAGTAGCTGAGCGCGTTGAGCCGGGGGAACGACATGTCGGCGGCGCCGATGTGGAGGGGCACGAGGTAGTTCGCCAACCCGAAGGCGAACGGCCCGATGAACAGGAACATCATGATCGTCCCGTGCATCGTGAACAGCTCGTTGTACTGCTGCGGGGTGGTGACCTGGAGCCCGGGCTCGGCGAGCTCGGCCCGCATCACCATGGCGAGCACCCCGCCGAGCAGGAAGAACAGGAACGACGTCACGACGTAGGCGAGCCCGATCCGCTTGTGATCGGTGGTGGTGAGGAACGCGAGCACCCCGGTCGCCCGAGGGGCGCCGTGGGGAGGCGGGGGCGCGGGAGCGGCCTCGGGCGAGTCGGCGACCGCGGTCACCCGTCCGACCTCTCGTCGTCGCCGTCCCCGAGGTCCCCCGCCTCGCGCCGCTCCTCGAGCCACGCCTCGTAGGCATCGGGGGGGACGGCCCGGAACGTGAACGTCATGTCGTAGTGCTCGAGACCGCAGAACTCGGCGCACCGGCCCGTCCACGTGCCGGCCCTGGTGACCTCGACGTCGATCGCGTTCTCGACGTCGGGTATGAGATCGCGCTTCACGAGCAGCTCGGGCACCCAGAAGCTGTGGATCACGTCGGGGGTGGCGAGGTCGAAGCGCACGGTGGAACCGACCGGCACGACCAGCTCCGGCGGCTCGACGCCGTCGCTGCCGATGACGACGTCCTCGTCCGGGTACACGAACTGCCACGACCACTGGAAGCCGGTGACCTCGACGACGACGTCCGGGTCGCCGAGCGCCGTGACCCGCTCCTGGGTGACCATCGTGAAGCCGAACAGCACCGCGACGATGAGCAGGGGCACCACCGTGTAGAGCACTTCGATCGGGATGTTCTCCGGCGTCTGGCTCGGGAGGTCGTCGTTGCGACGCCGGTAGCGGAGCCCGGCCCACACGATGAGGCCCCAAACGAGGGCGCCGACCACCAGCGCGGCGACGAACGCGCCGCGCCAGAGGCCGAGGATGTCCTCGCCCTGGCCGGAGGCGGGTTCGGGCAGCCCGAACCGGGGCCCCTCGCTGCACGCGCCGACGAGGGAGGCCGACCCCACCAGGAAGGCGAGTCGGGCGACCACGGACCGGACGCTACCGCGCGACACGTCCCCGGCCGCGGCCGGGGACGACGGTGGTCGCGGCGCCTGTCCGGCGCGACGATCAGACCGGCGGGGCCTCCTTGCCCGCGGCGATCGCCTTGAGCTTCGAGCCCGCCGAGATCTTCACGGTCTTCGAGGCGGCGACCTGGATCGTCTCGCCGGTCTGGGGGTTGCGGCCGGTGCGAGCAGAGCGGGCGCCCTGCTCGAAGCTCAAGAACCCGGGGATGGTGATCTTGTCCTCACCCTTGGCGACGGTGGACGAGACGACGTCCTGGAAACCCTTCAGCACGGCGTCGACATCGCCCCTGGCGACACCGCTGCGGTCGGCGACGGCATCGATGAGCTCGGATCGGTTCATGGTTCCTCCAGTAGGCTGTGGGCCCAGTCCCCGGGCGGGGGCTCGGCGCCCGACGAGCACGGCGACACCACAGTGGTGCGCCGGCAGCCGGGATTGGTGGATCCAGTCTTGCCCCGTCCCGTCCCGGCGCCGCAAACCGGGCCCGGGTCCACGGCGATGTCACAGCCCCTCCGTAAGGTCGTCGGAGCGGTGGTCGTACCGTCGGAGGGGAGGTAGACCGTGGTCAAGTTCGTGCACACCGCCGACTGGCAGCTCGGCATGACCCGCCACTTCCTCCGCGGCGAGGCCCAGGCCCGCTTCACCGCCGCCCGACTCGACGCCGTCCGGCGCCTCGGCGACCTCGCCGTCGGCCAAGGGTGCTCGTTCGTCCTCGTGTGCGGCGACGTCTTCGAGAGCAACCACCTCGACCGCCAGGTCGTCGTCCGCAGCCTCGAGGCCATGGGCGAGGTGCCCGTGCCCGTGCACCTCCTACCCGGCAACCACGATCCGCTCGACGCCGCCTCGGTGTACCGCAGCGCCACGTTCACCGAGCACCGCCCCCCCAACGTCAACGTGCTCGACGGATCCGCCCCGGTCGCCGTGGCGCCCGGCGTCGAGGTCGTGGCGGCGCCGTGGCGGTCGAAGCGGCCGGGGCGCGACCTCGTCGCCACCGCCTGCGCCGGCCTCGTCGCCGACGGGACGGTCCGCGTCGTCGCCGGCCACGGGGCGGTCGACCTGCTCTCCCCCGATCGCACGGACCAGGCCCGCATCGCCCTCGCGCCGGTGGAGGACGCCCTCGCCAGCGGGCGGATCCACTACCTCGCGCTCGGCGACCGGCACTCGCGCACGCGCGTCGGCGACAGCGGCCGGGTCTGGTACCCCGGCGCACCGGAGCCGACCGACTTCACCGAGGTCGATCCCGGCCAGGCCCTCGTCGTCGAGCTCGCTCCCGAGGGGTGCGTCGTCACCGCCCACCACATCGCCACCTGGCACTTCCGCGACCTCCGCCACGAGGTCGAAGGCGCCGCCGAGGTCGACGCCCTCGCCCGCTGGTTCGCCTCGCTCCCCGCCAAGGACCGCACCGTCGTGCGCCTCTCCCTCGTGGGTGCCCTGGGGCTCGACGACCACGCCCGGCTGCTTGACGTCGTGGACCACCAGCGGGACCTCCTCGCCGGGCTCCAGCGCTGGGAGAAGATGTCCGACCTCGTGGTCCTGCCCTCCGAGGAGGACCTCGGCCGGCTCGACCTCCACGGCTTCGCCGCCAAGGCGTGCGAGGAGCTCCGCTCCACTGCCGCCGGCGGGGACGAGCGCTCCGACGTCGCCGCCGGCGCGCTGGCGCTGCTCCACCGCCTCGCCGGCGCCTCGCGCGAGGAGCGTGCCACATGAGGGTCCATCGGATCAGCCTCCGCAGCTACCGGGGCGTCGTCTCCTGCGAGCTCACCTTCGCGGAGCGCGGCGTCACCGTGGTCGAGGGCGACAACGAGGTCGGCAAGTCCAGCGCCGCCGAGGCGTTGCACCTCATCTTCGACCGTCCCGACGACTCCACCCACAGAGACGTCAAGGCGGTCAGGCCGCTGCACCGCGACGCCGGTGCCGAGGTCGAGGTCGAGGTGAGCGCCGGGCCCCACCGGTTCGTGTACGCCAAGCGCTGGCACCGGGACCGCTACACCCGGTTGAAGGTGCTCGCACCCGTGCCCGAGGCCCTCACCGGCCGCGATGCCCACGACCGGGTCCGGGAGCTGCTCGGGCAGTCGGTCGACCTCGACCTGTGGCGTGCCCTGTCCGCACCGCAGGCCGACGCCCTCAGCCAGCGGGCGCTCGGGGACCACCCGTCACTCGTCGCCGCGCTCGACACCTCCACCGGAGGCGACGCCGGCGCCGGCGAGCACAGCGGCCTGCTCGAGAGGGTCGAGCAGGAGGCGGCGCGCTGGTGGACGCCGACCGACCGACCCAAGGCGGTCCTCGGCGATCTCCGGGCCGCCGCGGCCGAAGCCCGTGCCCGTGTCGCTGCCAGCCGGCAGGCGCTGGAGGCCCTCGAGGCGGACATCGCCTGGTGCGCCGACCTCGAGCGCTCCGCGGCCGACCTGGAGCCCAAGCACGTCGCGGCCGTCACCGCGGCGGCGGCCGCCGCCGCCAACCTCGACGAGGTGCAGAGGCGGTGCACAGCGGTCGACGGGCTGGCCGTCGCCGCCAGGCTCGCGGTCAGCGAGGCGACCGTCGCCGCCGGTGCGCTGGCCGACCGCGCCGCCCTGGCCGACCAGGTGCAGGTTGCATCGACGGCCGTCGCCACCGCCACCGCCCGCTGCGAGACCGCCACCGCTGCCGTGGCCGCCGCCGGCGAGGAGCTCACGACCGAGCTCGAGGCCGCAACGACCGCCCACGCCACCCTCGAGGAGGTCGAGGCGGCGGCGGCATCGGCGGCGGCGGCATCGTCGCGGCTCCGGGGCCTCGTCACGCTGCGCCAGGCCGAGGCCCGTCTCGCCGAGGCGGAGCACCACCGGCGCGCGCTCGACGAGGCCGTCGAGGAGCTCGCCGCCAACCGGTCCACGGTTGCCGCCGTCGCCGACCTGCAACGGGCCCACGAGGACGTGCTGCGGACCGAGGTGGCGCTCTCCGCCGGCCAGCCCGTCCTGCGACTCGAGGCGCTCCAGGACGTGTCGGTCACCGTCGACGGGGAGGCCATCCCGCTCTCGACTGGCGCGGTCAACGAGCGGGGCGTGGGCAGCGGCCTCACGATCGAGGTGCCGGGGACGCTGCGGATCACCGTCGCCGGCGGCGGCGATGCCCAGGCCCTCGAAGCGGCGTGGCAACGGGCCACGGCGACCTTCGAGGGACGCTGCGCCGCCCTCGACGTCCCCGACCTCGCGGCGGCGCAGGCGCTCGACGCGGCCCGCCGCGGCAGCGAGGCCGAGGAGCGCTCACGGCGCGCCGCGCTCGACCGGATCATCCGCGGCACCACCGTCGAAGAGCTCGCTGCTCTCGTGTCGGACGCCCGGGCGATGCTCGACGACGCATCCGCAGCGGGCGCCTGGCCCACCACCGCCGATGTCGACGCGGCCGCCGCGGCCCATGACGCCCTCTGCGTGCGGCAGCGCAGCGCCGAGCGCGCTGCCGACCAGGCCGACGCCGCGGTGGCAACCGCCCGCCGGCACCACGCATCGGCGACCGCCGCGTGCACCGCTGCGCGCGAGCACCTCGTCGCCGCCGAGCGGGCGCTCGAGGGCTGTGCCCGCGAGCTCGTCGCCGCCCGAGCGGCCCGCACCGACGACGAGCTCCGCCTCCAGGCAGCTGAGGCCGACGAGGGAGCCGCCGCCGCGAGGGCCACCTGGCAGGCTGCCCGGGCACAGGTCGCCGAGCTCGACCTCGAGGGTGCCGCGCAGTCGGCGCAGCGAGCCCTCACCGAGCGCGACGGGCTCGAGGGTGCCCTCCGCCGGGTGCGGGAGGACCTTGCGGGCATCCGGTCCCGCCTCGAGCTGCAGGGAGAGGCCGGCCTCCAGGGCCGCCTCGCCGACGCCGAGAGCGCCGCTGCCTCAGCCGACGAGGAGCTCGCATCCGTCGAGGCACGAGCCGCAGCCGCCCAGCTGCTGCACAGCACCCTCTCCCGCCATCGCGACGAGGCCGCCCGCGCCTACGGCGCGCCGCTGCGAGCCGAGGTGGAGTCGCTCGGCCGGCGCGTCTTCGGCGAGGGGTTCTCCGTGGAGCTCGACGACGACCTACGGATCGCCGCCCGTCTGCTCGACGGGGTTCCGGTGCCGTGGGCGGACCTCAGTGTGGGCGCCAGGGAGCAGCTGGCCGTGCTCACCCGGCTCGCCGCCGCCACGCTCGTCAGCGCCGACGGTGGGGTGCCGGTCGTCTTCGACGACGTCCTCGGCTTCTGCGACCCGAACCGGCTCGCGCTCGTGGCGAGCGCCTTCGAGGCGGCCGCCGAGCACTGCCAGATCATCGTGCTCACCTGCGATCCGGACCGCTACCGGCACCTGTCCCGGGCCACCACGCACTGCCTCACGGCGCCACGGGCGGTCGAGGCGCGCGAAGCGGGCTGAGGCGGTCCCTCAGCCGCTGAGGAGGCTGGCCAGCGCCCAGATGGATGCGACGGTGCCGATCACCACGAAGGTGATGCTCCGGCCGACGGACGCCTCGGCGAGGTCGCCCTCCTTGCGATCCGCCGGCGGGCGGATGAGCGCCAGGGCGCTCCCGATGGCCATGGCGGCGCCGAACGCGAGCACCAGGAGCGGCAGCAGGTCGTCCCCGAGGAACATGGCGCCGGCGGTCCCGTCCTCAGGCGATGGCGACGATCGGGTGCTCCCCGGACGGCTCGGAGACGGCCTCCGCCAGGGTGACCGCGAGGAGCGCCGTGTCGTCGCTGTGGACGCGCTGGCCGAGCGCCTCGAGGATGGCGTCGCACAGCTCCGCCGGCGAGCCGAACGTGCCCGCCGCCGCGGCGGCCACGCGGGCCATGCCGTCGTCGATGGACTCGCCCGGGGCCTCGACGAGCCCGTCGGTGTAGAGCAGGAGCGTTGCGCCGGGGGGCAGCACCTCGACCTGCTCGGTGAAGGCGATGCCCCCGATGCCGAGCGGCACCCCTGGCTCCACGACGAGGTACCGGGGTGGGCCGTCCACCGTGGTGAGCAGCGGAGGCGGGTGGCCGGCGGCGGCGACGGTGAATCGCCCCGCGGCACCGTCGATGATCCCCACCAGGCACGTGGTGAGCTGCAGCTCGTCGAACGCGCACACGAACCGGTCGACGAGCTCGAGGGTGCGGGCGGGGCCCTCGCCGGCGAGCAGGACGGTGCGCACGGCCGCCCGGAGCTGGCCCATCACTGCCGCGGCGGGGACCCCGCGGCCCATCACGTCGCCGACCACGATGGCCAGCCGGCCGTCGCCCAGGTCGAGCACGTCGTACCAGTCGCCGCCGACGGCGGCGCCCGCCGACCCGGGAAAGTAGCGGGCGGCTGCGTGGAGCCCCGCGGTCCGGGGCAGTGCCTGGGGCAGCATGCTGCGCTGCAGGGTCGCAGCCGCCTCCCGCTCACGGGTGTAGAGCCGGGCGTTCTCGAGTGCCAGAGCCGCCCGTCCCGCCAGATCCTCGAGCAGGCGCATCTCGTCGGCGGTGAGCGGCACGTCGCCGGTGCACGACATGGTGACGGCGCCGATGGCCGCCCCTGTCGGCGGGATGAGCGGGACGACCACGGCGCTGCGCACGGTGAGCGAGCGCATCCGCTCGAGGACCGACGGGTCGTCGGTGAGTGCAGACAGCACCTCGTCGGTCACGGTCGGGAGCAGCTGGCTGGTCCCGGTCGCGATCGCCGCCCCCGGTCCGACCGGCTGGTCCACGGTGACGGGGAAGGCCTCGAGGAAGCTCCGGAGGGGCTGCTCCTCGTCGGGGTCCCGGTGGGTGAGCGCAGCCAGGCGCATCGGTCGTTCGTGGTCCTCGGCGACGAGGTGCACACAGCACCAGTCGGCGAGGCCGGGGACCACGAGGCCCACGAGGGTCGCGAGCGTCTCGTCGATCCGCAGGCTCGCGGCGAACGATCGGCTCGCCTCGGCGAGGAAGCCGCGCACCTGGGCGCTGCGCTCGGCCGCAGACCGACCGGCCCTCTCCCGCTCGACGAACTCGATGTTCTGGATGGCGGCCGACGCCATCTGCGCGAGCTGGACGAGGATGGCCTCGTCGGCCGCGCTGAACGGGAGCCCGTCGAGCTTGTCGGCGAGCTGGATGAGGCCGAGGTTGTTGCCGTCGCGCGCGACGAGGGGGGCGGCGAGGTAGTCCGGCAGCGGGGGGTGGCCGGGGCTGTCCCTGAGGCCGCGCCATTCGGGGTGGGCGACGAGCTCGTCGCCGGTGAGGCGAAGGGGCTTGTTCTCCCTGGTCACGGCGTTGAGCACGCCGAGGCCCTTGGGCACCTCGTCGTAGTCGCGCCAGGCTGCGTACTTGTCAGAGAGGCGGACGAAGGTCGAGGCGTCCGTCCACCCGTGGCTCAGCCGGCTGGTCACGCCCTGGTGGGTGCCGATGATGTCGCACGCCGCATCCGTCACGACCTGGAGCAACACGTCGACGTCTGCGATCTCGGTCAGCTCCAGGGCGACGCTCGCCAGCGCCAGCAGCTGACCCGACCGTCGCCGCTCGAGGTCGGCGAGCGCCTCCGCGACCGCGACGAGATCCTCCTCGGCCCGCTCGAGCCCCGCGGCATGGGCAGCGCGACCGAGCGGGTCCTCCAGCTCGACCCGCACCCTCCTCGCCCCCAGGCCCGCCGAGCCGTCCTCCGCCACGCCCCGATGATGCCACCCCCATCGCTGCTGCGGGTTCGCGGTGGTGCGGTCAGAAACCCTTGGCCATGTTGGCGAACCGGGTGAGGTGGTCGAGCCAGGCCAGGCGGACCATCGCCGTGGGCCCCGACCGGTGCTTGGAGACGAGGACCTCGGCGGTGCCGTTGTCGGGCGAGTCAGGGTTGTAGACGCTGTCGCGGTACAGGAACATCACGACGTCGGCGTCCTGCTCGATGGCGCCCGACTCACGGAGGTCCGACAGCATCGGGCGCTTGTCGGCCCTCGCCTCGAGCTGGCGTGACAGCTGGCTGAGCGCCACGACGGGGCACTCGAGCTCGCGGGCGAGGATCTTGAGACCTCGGCTGATCTCGGAGATCTCGACCTGGCGGTTCTCGGCGCTGCCCCGGCCCGTCATCAGCTGGAGGTAGTCGACGACGACGAGGCCGAGGTCGCCCTCCTTGGCCTTCAGCCGGCGGGCCTTGGCCCGGATCTCCATGATCGTGAGCTGGGGGTTGTCGTCGATGAACAGCGGCGCCTCGGCGAGGCGGCCGATGGCGTGGCTGATCTTCGGCCAGTCGGTCTCCGCCAGACGTCCGTTGCGCATGCGGGCGCTGTCGACGCGCGCCTCCGAGGCGATCAGGCGGGTCGTCAGGTCGAGGTGGCTCATCTCCAGGGAGAAGAACAGCACCGGGCGGCGCGCCTGGAGGGCGGCGTGCGCGGCCATCCCGAGGGCGAAGGCCGACTTGCCCATCGCCGGGCGGGCACCGACGACGACGAGGTTCGACGGCTGCAGGCCCGACAGGACCTCGTCGAGGTCGTCGTAGCCGGTGGGCAGCCCGGTGATCGTGTCACCCCGCTCGAACAGCTCCTCGAGGTGGTTGAGGCTCTTCTCGAGCAGCTCCCGGATGGGCGCCAGGGAGTCGACGACGCGCCGCTGGGCGACGTCGAACATCATCGCCTCGGCCTGGTCGATGGCTCCCGCGACGTCGTCGGGCAGCGAGTAGCCGACCTCGGCGATCTCGCCGGCCACCCCGATGAGCTTCCGCAGGAGCGCGTGCTCCTCGACGATGCGGGCGTAGTGGGCGGCGTTGGAGGTGGCCGGCGTGCGGGCCTGGAGGGTGAGCAGCACCGCCGGGCCGCCGATGGCCTCGAGCAGACCGGCCCGGCGCAGCTCGTCGGCGACGGTGACCGGGTCGGCGGGTTCACCGGCGGCGTAGAGCCGGGTGATGGCGTCGAAGACGTGGCCGTGGGCCGGCTTGTAGAAGTCCGCGGCGCTGATCCGGACCTCGGCGGCCGCGGTGATCGGCGTTGCGCCGAGCAGCATCGCTCCGAGGAGCGACTCCTCAGCCTCGAGGTCGTGGGGCGGCACCCGGCCGGGGCTGCGCAGCTGGGTCGGGGACTCGGTCAG
>JBBDQT010000212.1:0-2433 GCA_040905815.1 Acidimicrobiales bacterium | reverse complement strand
CCGACCTCCCGGATCGGCTCCTCGAGGTGCACCTTGCGGCGGTCGAGCTCGATGCCGGTCTGCGCCAGCACAGCTTCGGCCACGTCGATGTTGGTGACGGAGCCGAAGAGCTTGCCCTCGGCGCCAGCCCGGGCCGTCAGGGTGATGACCTGTGGCACGAGGCGGGTGGCGACCTCTTCGGCGGCGGACCGCTCCCGGGCATCCTTGACGTCGCGCGAGCGACGCATGACGCCGGCCTGGTCGGCGGCGCCCTTGTCCGCCTTCATGGCGAGGCCACGGGGGACCAGGTAGTTCCGGGCGTACCCGTCGGCGACGTCGATCACGTCGCCCTTCTTGCCGAGGTCGGAGACATCGGTGCGCAGCACGACCTGCATCACGCCTCCTCGTCCGGCCCAGCCACCTCGACGGCCTCGCCGTCGAGGGTGACGGGCGCGTCGTCGCCGCCGCTGGCGGGGCCACGGGGCGGCGGCGGGGGCGGGCCGGTGCGGCCCTCACCTTCGGGCCCGCGCGTGTCGTCGCGGTCACGGGGACCGCGGGACTCGTCGCGGTCACGGCCACGACCGCCGCCCCGGCCACCGCCCCGGCTGCTCGTCACCTTGGTGGCGTAGGGCAGGAGGGCAAGCTCACGGGAGAGCTTGATCGCCATGGCGACGTCGCTCTGGTGCTGGGCGCAGTTGCCGGTGGTGCGGCGGGCCTTGATCTTGCTGCGGTCCGACATGAACCTGCGGAGCAGGTTGACGTCTTTGTAGTCGACGAAGTCGACGCTGTTCTTGCAGAAGATGCAGACCTTCTTCTTGACCTTCTTGCCGTTGTCCTTGGGCTTGCGCTCGGAGCGGCTCGAGGTTGCTTTGCGTGCCATCTAGAACGGCTCCTCATCGTCGTACGCGGGGGGTGTGTTGGGGGTGGGCCGGGAGCTCCCGCCGCCCTCCGAGCCGCCGCTGGGGCTCCCGCTCCCGGTGCGCTCGTTGCGCTTCACGGCGGCGGTGGCCCAGCGCAGGCTGGGGCCGATCTCGTCGGCGACGACCTCGACCACGCTGCGCTTCTCGCCCTGTGGCGTCTCCCAGGAGCGCTGCTCGAGGCGGCCGGCGACGACGACGCGCATGCCCTTGGTGATGGACTCGCCGATGTTCTCGGCCATCTCGCGCCAGGCGACCACGTTGAAGAAGGAGACGGACTCCTCCCACTCCTGGGTCTGGCGGTTCTGCCAGCGACGGTTCACGGCCAACCCGAAGGAGGCCGTGGCGGCGCCGCCAGCGGTGTAGCGCAGCTCGGGGTCGCGGGTCGCGTTGCCCACGAGGGTCACGGTGTTGTCAGCCATGCAGTTGCCTCCGGTGCTCAGTCACGGTCACGGTCACGGTCACCCCGGTCTCCTCGGTCGCCGCGGTCACCTCGGCGGCCGCTGGCCATGAGCTCTTCGATGGCGCTCGGGGGCAGCGTGCGGCCGCCGGCGTCCTCGGGGATCCGAACGATCTTGTGGCGGATCACGTCGTCCGCGAGGCGCAGGTTGCGCTCGAGCTCGTCCATGGTGGACGGTTCGGCCGTGGCGGTGAGGAGGACGTAGTAGCCCTCCTGCTTCTTCTGGATCTCGTAGGCCAAGCGGCGCTTGCCCCACTTGTCGACCCGGTTGACCGTGCCACCGGTGGACTCCACCTGGGCGGTGCTCTTGTTGATGACCGCCTGGACGGCGGACTCCTCGAGCGCGGGGTCGAGGACGAACATGGCTTCGTAGGGCCGCATGAGCGAGCCTTCACCTCCCTGTGGACCCGGCACGGTGGCTCGGGGCTCCCGACGGTCGGGAGCAGGGCTTGCACGTACTTCCTCCAGCAAGAGGAACGGTGCATCGTAGGTCCGGGTCTCCACGGGCCACAACCTAGGGAGGGTGTGTGACAGCGTCCCGGGGGTCCCTCACGGAGGGGTTCCCTCGAAGGTGACGGTGGCGCCCGGCACGATCCCGAGCCGCGAGAGGTCGCCCTGGACGACCTCGACGGCGTGGCGGTAGGGACCCGCGGCACGGTAGGTGGGACACGCCGAAGCCTCGGTCTCGGGGCACGGGTCCATGTCGGCCGTCGAGACGAGCCCGCCGTCCTCACCGACGAAGGCGATGGAGAGCGGCAGCACGGTCCGGAACATGTAGAACCCGCCGGTGCTGGCCTCGTCGAAGCGGAACACCATCGCGTCGTACCCCCGGAGGTCCTCCTGGGCCATGAGCCCCTGGGCGCGCGCACCGGGGGACGCCGCCAGCAGGGCACACCCCTCGAAGGCGGTCGAGCCGTCGGCGGCGGTGACACGGAACCCGACCTCCCCGAAGCCCTCGAGCGGCGCCCGTGGCCGGTCCTCGAGGGAGGCGCAGGCCGGCGCCGGGACCATCCCCGCGGCCGGCGCGGCCGGCACGTCGCCCCTGGCGGGCGCTAGCACCGGGTCGGCGGGACCGTC
>JBBDQT010000211.1:0-2774 GCA_040905815.1 Acidimicrobiales bacterium | reverse complement strand
GAAAGGCGCCATCGTGGCACTCACCCTGACCTCCGACGTGTCTGATCACGCCGCCGAATGGCGAGACCGCGCCGCCTGCCGTAGCACCGACCCCGACCTGTTCTTCCCGATCGGCACGACCGGACCGGCGATCTCCCAGATCGAGGCGGCCAAGGCCGTGTGCCGGGCCTGCCCGTCCCAGGAGCCGTGCCTCGAGTTCGCGCTCACGACGAACCAGGACTCGGGCGTGTGGGGTGCGACCTCCGAGGAGGAGCGCCGCAAGCTCCGCCGCCAGTGGCTCGCCCGCCGCCGCCAGGCAGCCACCGCGTAGCACCTCCTCTCCCGGGCACCTCCCCTTCCCCGCCCGAAGGCCTCAGGCGTTCGACTGCCTCAGGCCGGCCCTCCGATCAGCGGCACCCGGACCTCGATCTCGGTCCCGGGTCCCCCGAACTCCGGTGCCTCCCCCTCGGGCCGGTTGCGCATCACGATCGCGCCCTCGATCTGGGTCATCACCAGGCTGCGGACGATCGACAGCCCGAGTCCCTTCGACGACGCCACCGAGAACCCCGGCGGCAGGCCGACACCGTTGTCGACCACACGCAGGACGAGCGCCCCGCCGTCGTTCGACAGGTGCACCTCGACGTGGCCCTCCTCCACGCCGCGCTGCCCCGGGAAGGCGTGGTCCACCGTGTTCTGCAACAGCTCGTTGAGGACGACTGCGAGCGGCGTGGCGATGCGAGCCGGCAGCTTCCCGGCATCGCCGCCCACGGTGATGACGATGCGGTGCTCGGGCGTCAAGAGCCCCTCCTCGACCATGCGCACGAGGGGGCGGACGATCTCGCTGAACGGGACGTCGTCGCCGACCTCCCTGGAGAGCGTCTCGTGCACGAGGGCGATGGCGCGGATGCGCCGTACCGACTCCTCGATGGCGAGCTTCCCCTCGGGCGACTCCACCCGCCGGCCCTGCAGGCGCAGTAGGGACGAGATCGTCTGCAGGTTGTTCTTCACCCGGTGGTGGATCTCCCGGATGGTGGCGTCCATGGAGATCAGCAGCCGGTCACGGCGCCGCAGCTCGGAGATGTCCCGGAGCAGCACGAGCGCCCCCGTCACCTCGCCGTTGTCGAGAAGGGGGAGGCAGCGGACGAGCACGGTCACCTCGGGTCCCCGCTCGATCTCCTCGGTGACTGGTGCCCCGATGGCGTAGCTCGTGCGGACGGCCACCTCCTCGAGGCCGAGCTCGCTCAGCTTCATCCCCTCGGCGTTGGCGTGGATGCCGATGCGGTGGAGCGCGGAGACCGCGTTGGGCGAGGCGTACTCGACCCGCCCGTCCTCGTCGAGCACCACCGCGCCGTCGCCCACCCGCGGCGACTCCTCGGACTCTGCGTCCTCGGTGGCGAAGGGGAACTCGCCCGTCGTCAGCATGTGGGCGAAGCGGTGGAACACCTCCACGTACATCGCCTCGAGCTCACCGGGCTGGCGACCCATCGTCGGGGCCGACTCCCGCGTCAGGACCGCCACGACCTCGCCGTCGCACCGGATGGGGATGCACAGCATGGAGACGCGCCCGTGGAGGGCCGAGAGGTTGATCTCCCCCTCGACGATCTCGCCGCTGCGCAGGGCGCGACCGACGTGTGGCCGTTCGACGTCGTCGATGACCGTCCCGACGAAGTCGCTGCGGTAGAGGGTCTGGTTCGTCGTGGGTCGGACCTGCCCGATCACGACGTAGCGGCGCTCCTCCTGGTGGCCCTTCGTCACGGGCACGAGGAGGAGCAGGTCGGCGAAGCAGAGGTCGGCGAGCGGACCCCACGACCCCACGAGGCGCTGGAGGTGGGCAACGTGCTCCCGGGAGAGCTCGGTGTGGAGCCGGACGAGCTCGGCGAGGGCCGCCATCAGGGGGTGGCGGGGCTCACGGCGATCGGCACGGCCCGGCGCTGGCGTCCCTGGTAGGCGGCGAGCTCCTCGTAGCCGGCATCGGCGAGCAGCTCTGCCACGTCGCGCCGACGCTCGCCGACGCGGTCGTGGCGGTGGGCATCCGACGCGGTGGTGACGGGGACGCCGGCGGCGTGGAACCGGGCGAGCAGGTCGGGAGCCGGGTACGCCTCGGCCGCAGGCTTGCGCCACCCCGCCGAGCTCACCTCGGCGGCCATGCCCGACCGGGCCGCCGCCTCGGCCATGCGGGCGTGCCACTCGTCGGGTACCGCGGGGCGGCGTCCCGCGACCTTGCACAGGTCGGGGTGGGCGAGCACGTCGCACACGCCGGAGTCGGCCAGCTCGTCGAGGTGGTCGGCGTAGGCGTCCCACACCGACTCCACCGAGCGGGCGTCCCACTCGGCCATCACCGCCTCGTTGCCGACGTGGTCCAGGCCCCACGCCCCGATCCAGTGGACCGAGCCGAGCAGCACGTCGAACGGGTACCCCGCGAGCAGGTCGGCGACCTCGTGCATGCGCCCCCGGTAGAAGTCGACCTCGAGGCCGAGCACGACGGGAAGGCCGGCGTCCTTGGCGGCGAGCACGACCTCGACGTAGTGGTCGAGGTCGGCGCCCACCTCCTCGTTCCAGAACCTCGCCATCTCGTCGCGCACGGGGCTGGGCGGCTCGGCCTCCCACCAGCCGCCGAGCACGGCGTCGGCCTGGCGGAACCGGTGGAGGTGCTCGGTGAGGGCGATCTCGACGACCCCTTCGGCCCAGGCCCGCTCGCAGTACGCGGCGACCTGCTCGAGGGTGGTGTCGAGCGAGCGCGGCCCGTGCTCCCACAGGTGGAGGTGGTAGTCGAGCACGACGCCAACCTACCGGCG
>JBBDQT010000210.1:0-2781 GCA_040905815.1 Acidimicrobiales bacterium | reverse complement strand
CCCGACACGGGCTGAGTCGGAGGAGTGGCGGGGCAGTCACTAGCCTGCCGGCACTTGCGCGAGGGGCTCCTCGGACCCCGCGCCATGCCGTCCCCCTCCCGACAGGAGCCGCGATGGAAACGCTGCGCACCCCCGACGAACGCTTCGTCGACCTCCCCGACTTCCCCTACGAGCCTCGCTACGTCGAGGTGAGCAACAGCGAGCGGGGCTTCCTCCGAATCGCCTACATCGACGAAGGTCCGGAGGCAGGGCCCGTCGCGCTGCTGCTGCACGGAGAGCCGTCGTGGTCGTTCCTCTACCGGAAGATGATCCCCGTGCTCGTCCAGGACGGGTACCGCGTGGTCGTACCCGACCTCGTGGGCTTCGGGCGGTCGGACAAGCCGACCGAGGAGGCCGACTACACCTACGCCCGCCACGTCGAGTGGATGCGGGCGGTGCTGTTCGACCACCTCGACCTGACCGACGTGCTCCTGTTCTGCCAGGACTGGGGCGGCCTCATCGGCCTCCGCCTCGTGGCGGAGCACCCCGACCGCTTCGCACGCGTGTGCGCCGCCAACACCGGCCTCCCCGACGGAACCCGCCGGCTCCCAGAAGCGTGGTGGCGGTTCCGCGACTTCGTCGCCAGCACGCCGGACCTGCCGATCGGGATGCTCGTCTCCGCCGGGGTCGCGACACCGATGCCGCGGGAGGTCGTGGCCGCCTACGAGGCGCCGTTTCCCGACGCCACGTTCAAGGCTGGCGCGCGGGCGTTCCCCGACCTCATCCCGCAGTCGGAGAACGATCCCGCGACGCCCGACAACCAGCGCGCCTGGGAGGTCCTCGAGCAGTTCGACAAGCCGTTCCTCTGCGCATTCAGCAACCAGGACCCGATCACCGCCGGCGGCGACCGCACCCTGAGGGAACGGATCCCCGGCGCACAAGGTCAGCCCCACTCCACGACCACCGGCGGGCACTTCCTGCAAGAGGACAGCGGCGCCGAGATCGCCGCCCTCCTGGTGCGGTGGGCGCAGCAGGGCTGACGCCGCGCCACCCAGCCGCCACCCCGGGTGCGAGGCGATCGAGCGTGACCCCGACGACCTGACCTACAGCGTCGCCCTCGTGCTGTGTTGCGGTGCCGACGAGGCAGAGGTCAGCCGCCGGGCCGCCGCGATCGGCCGGGAGCCCGACGAGCTCCGGGCCAACGGCGCTGCTGGACTCCCGGGGGAGGTTCTCGACGCGATCGCCCGTCACGGCGACGCCGGCGCCTCCCGCGTCTACCTCCAGGTACTCGACGTCGATGACCTTGAGCACCTGGCGCTCGTGGGTGACGAGGTGCTCCCCCACGTCGGCTGAGCGAGTCGCTCCCAGCTGTCAGGCGCCGTCGACTCCGACGTCGTCGTCGTGGGGGTCGTCGAGCGTGGCGAGCAGCGCTGGCCGGACCCACAGCCAGCCCGCGGCCACGAGCAGGAGGACGCCGGCACCGGCGACCGTGGCTCGGGGGCCGACCACGTCGGCGATGGCGCCCTGGAGGAGGGCGCCGACCGGGTACGCCCCGGTGAAGGCCATGATGCGCAGCGCCATCACCCGGCCGCGCATGTGGTCGGCGACGATGACCTGGACGGACGTGTTCGTGGCCGAGATGACCGCCAGGAAGCCGCCGCCCACGAAGACCAGGGCCAGGAGGCCGACGACGTAGGTCGGGGCGACGGCGAACGCCACGAGGGCGACGCCGTAGGCGAGCAGCGCCCACCGCACGAGTGCCGCCCGGCTGAGCACGCTGTCCCATCCGCTCACGATCGGCGCAGCCAGGATCGCACCGAGGCCGAGGGCGACGTTGAGCAGGCTGAGGCCGAGGGGCCCGACGTGGAAGACGTCGGCGGCGAAGACCACCGTGAACTGGAACACCGGGTTGCCGAGGCCGGCGACGAGCACGGCCACGACGATCCCGATGAGGATCCCCGGCTGGGTGCGGGTGTAGCGCAGGCCACGCCGGAACTGACGCAGGAAACCACCGGACAGCACGCTCGTGCGGGCCGCCTGGCGGGTGCGCACCAGGCGCAGCGCGACGAGCACGAAGGCGAACGAGGCGGCGTTGAGGAAGAACGCCCAGCTCGGGCCGAGAGTGGCGAGCAGGATCCCGGCGATGCCAGGACCGAACGCCCGGGCTGCGTTGAACTGGAGAGAGTTGAGCGTCACCGCCGACAACAGGTCCTCCCGAGGCACGAGGTCGTTCACGAACGACTGCCAGCTCGGGATGTTGATGCCCGCGAGCACGCCGCTCAGCGCGACGAGCCCGAGGATGGCGAAGGGGCTGCGGACGCCGGAGGACCACGCCGCCCACAGCGCGAAGGCGGCGAGGGCCATGAGCGACTGCGTGGTGAACAGGACGCGCCGCCGGTCGAAGCGATCGGCGATCGAGCCGGCGAGCGGACCGAGCAGCATCACTGGGATGAACTGGGTGAACGTGGCGAGGCCGACCCAGAAGGCGCTCTCCGTCACCTGGTAGAGGACGTACGGGACCGTGAGGTTCTGGACCCACGACCCGGTGTTCGAAGCGAGCGCCCCAGTCCAGAAGATGGCGAAGTCGCGGTGCCGGAAGGCCCGGAGGGCGTGTCGGAACCCTCTCGGCGGCGCCGCCGCCGGCCCGCGCCCCTGAGGGCCACCAGGATCGGGGACCGGGCTGCCGGCCCGATCGTCGACGGCAGAGGGCCCGGCCTCGCCGTTCACCACGAGCTCGTGCTCGGCCACCTCTTCTCCCACGTCCAGACCCGTCCCTGACCTCGGGTCAGGCTACCGAGGCGA
>JBBDQT010000209.1:0-17386 GCA_040905815.1 Acidimicrobiales bacterium | reverse complement strand
TCCCGCCGGGGAAGAAGCGCTCGGTGAGCCGGATGGCGCCGAGCTTCACGCTCCGTCCGACGAGGACCGACTCGCCATGGCCGACGAGCACCTCGGTGCTCCCACCACCGATGTCGATCAGCACGAGCTGGCGGTCGAAGACGGGGACGGCCTGGAGCACGCCGAGGTGGATGAGGCGCGCCTCCTCGGTCCCGGAGATGACGTCGAGCTCCACCCCGGCCTCGCTGCGGGCACGTTCGAGGAACGTCGAGGCGTTGGCCGCCTCCCGCACCGCGCTGGTGGCCACGGCGACGACGTCGGCGTCCCACGTCGTCGCGAGCTGGCGGAAACGGGTGAGCGCGGCGATGCCCCGGTCGATGGCGTCCGGCGCCATCTCCTTCATGTCGCTCGCGCTAGAGCCGAGTCGCACGACCTCCTTCTCCGACGCCAGCACCTCGAAGCGGTGGTGGCGGGTCGGTCGGGCGACGAGGAGGTGGACCGAGTTCGTGCCGACGTCGATGGCCGCGAGCGCCCCCCGCTCGGCCCCGGCGGCGTCCGCCGCCTCGGCCGCCTCCTTCGTCCCCTGCGCCGCCACCACGACATCATGGCCCGCCCGGGCAGGCGGTCGGACCCACCGTCGCCACCGCCGAGGGGGTGGCGGGTACGGTGGTGGCCCGGACGAGTCGAAGGGGACCTCACGTCGTGGCCATCAGAGCGAAGCTGACCACCCGGACCGATGCCGCTGGCGCGGCCGCCGCGAAGCCCTCGGGGCCGCCGAAGAAGGAGCGCTCCGAGGAGGAGCGGGCCGCCCACAAGGCTCGCATCGAGGCGGCAAAGGACGCGCTCAAGCGCTCGGCGGGGACGAAGGGCGATCACGTCGCTCCTGCACGCGCTGCGCTGAAGGAGTACCTGCGGAACGTCAACAGCCCCGGCCAGCCCGACGACGAGCGCTTCAACATCCTGCTCGAGGCGCCGTTCAAGGCACCGCCCAAGCCGCGCGGCGAGCGTCGCTGACGCACACGTGAGCAGCGACGGTCCGAGGTGGGACGTGCCACCGGGGGTCGCCCGTCCCAACAGGCGAGGAGCAGCCGATGTCGCAGGTGTCCGAGACGCAGCTTCCCGGCGTCGGTGTCCGGCACGACTTCCAGACCCACGAAGGTGATCGCATCGGGGTGCTCTCCCACCGGACCGGCCGGCGCGAGCTGTTGCTCTACGACCGTGACGACCCCGACGCCTGCCGGGCGGTGATCCACCTCGACATCGAGGAGACGCACACCCTGAGCGAGCTGCTCGGGGGGAGCAAGGTGAGCGAGTCCGTCGCCGCCGTGCAACAGCAGGTCGAGGGCCTCGCCATCGACTGGATCACCGTCAGCGCCGGCTCGGCGTACGCGGAAGCGACCATCGCCGACAGCGAGCTGCGCACCCGCACCGGCGTGTCGATCGTGGCCGTGGTGCGCGGGGAGCAGACGGTCCCGGCCCCGGGCCCGGACTTCACGCTGGCGGCCGGCGACGTGGCCGTGGTGGTCGGCACGCCCGAGGGCATCGCCACCGCCTTCGAGCTGCTCCAGGGCTGAGGTGCTGCTGGCGGCGGCGTCAGGCGACGTCGCCTTGGTGTTCACCGAGCTCGGCCTCCTCGTCTTCGGGCTCGCGCTCCTCGCGCGCCTCTCCAACCGCTTCGGACTGAGCCCGATCCCGCTCTACCTCCTCGCCGGGCTCACCCTCGGAGACGGCGGTCTGGCGCAGCTCGAGCTGAGCGAGGAGTTCATCGAGGTCACGGCGGAGATCGGGGTGATCCTGCTGCTGCTCACGCTCGGGCTGGAGTACACCGCAGAGGAGCTCCGATCGGGGCTGCGAGCCGGGCTGCCCGCCGGCGTCGTCGACGCCGTCGCCAACTTCACCCCAGGCCTCCTCGGTGGCCTCCTCCTGGGATGGGACGCCCGCGCCGCCATCCTGCTCGGCGGCATGACCTGGATCTCGTCGTCGGGCGTGATCGCCAAGGTGCTCGACGACCTCGACCGGCTCGGCAACCGGGAGACGCCCTCGATCCTGTCGATCCTCGTCCTCGAAGACCTCGCCATGGCCGTCTACCTCCCCGTGGTGGCGGTGCTGTTGGCGGGTAGCGGCCTCGTCGCCGGTGGTCTCTCCCTGGCGGTCGCCCTCCTGACCGTTGCGGTGGTGCTGGGCGTCGCCCTCCGCCACGGCGAGACCATCAGCCGCCTGCTGGCCACCCGCAGCGACGAGGTGCTGCTGCTCAGCGTGTTCGGGCTCACGTTGCTCGTGGCGGGCATCGCGCAGCGCCTCCAGGTGTCGGCCGCGATCGGAGCGTTCCTCGTCGGCATCGCCGTGGGCGGGCAGGTCTCGGACCGCGCCACCCTCTTGATCGGACCGCTCCGTGATCTGTTCGCCGCCACGTTCTTCCTGTTCTTCGGCCTGCAGGTGAACCCCGGGTCACTGCCGCCCGTCCTCGCCGCGGCGGCGCTGCTGGCGGTCGTCACCGCCGTCACGAAGGTCATGACCGGGTGGTGGGCGGCCAGGCGCGCCGGCGTGGCACGAGCCGGACGGATCCGAGCCGGCACCGTCCTCATCGCCCGAGGCGAGTTCTCGATCGTCATCGCAGGGCTCGGCGTGGCTGCAGGCGTCGAACCCGCACTCGGCGCGTTCGCTGCTGCCTACGTGCTCGTGCTCGCGGTGACAGGGCCCGTCGTCACCCGCTTCGCCGACGAGCTGGCGAGGGCGTCGGCCCGTCTGCGCCGGCCGACGGCGGCCGCAGACGGCGCCCGCGGCTGACGAAGACCCGGATCACGAGGGGAGGTGCGCCTCGATGGCCTCGACGAGCTCGGGGGCCTCGGGATCGGTGAGCGGCCCGAAGCGGGCGACGACCTCGCCGTCGGGTGAGATCAGGAACTTCTCGAAGTTCCACGTGATGTCGCCGGCCTTGCCCTCGGCGTCGGGCACGGCCGTGAGCTGCTCGTAGAGCGGGTGGCGGTCTGGGCCGTTCACCTCGATCTTCTCGTACACCGGGAAGGTCACGCCGTAGGTCATCGAGCAGAACGTCTCGATCTCCTCGGGACTGCCAGGTTCCTGCTCGCCGAACTGGTTGCACGGGAACCCGAGGACGGCGAACCCACGGTCGCCGTAGGTCGCCTGCAGCTTCTCGAGTCCCGTGAACTGCGGTGTGAGGCCGCACTGCGAGGCGACGTTGACGACGAGCAGGGCCTTGCCCTTGTGGTCCTCGAGCGATGCCGGCTCGCCGTGCAGGGTGGCGACAGGAGCGTCGTAGATGGACATGTGGTGCCTCCGGTGGTGAGGGGACGGTGTCTACACCTTGATGAAGATGCCGCGGCGGTGCAGGGAACGGCAGAAGAGCCAGGCGAGGATGGCCCACACCACGCCCCAGGTGAGCGACACCACGGTGGGCCACGGGACGAGGGCGGCGACGGCCCGGTCGAGAGGGCCTCGGTGGGGGACGATGGCGGCGAAGGCGAGCATGAGCAGCACGTAGACGGCGATGGCGTTCGTGCCGAGCTCGACGAGGGGCCGGGCCCACCGACGCCATCCCCGCACGTCGATGAGCCACAGGCCCGCCGCGAACCAGGCGATGGAGGTGCCGGACGTGATGACGGTGAACGACGGCGACCAGAGCTTCTTGTTCACCGGCACCCACAGCGCCATCACCAGCCCGGTCGCGATCAGCGCTCCCGCCCGGGTCGCGGCGGTTCGCACCACGGCGCGGCGGTCGTCCTGCTCGATCACCCAACAGGCCGCGAACGCGCCGGCCATCACGTTCACGAAGCTGATCACGGTCTGGGGGACGCCTTCGGTCCGGAACCCTCCGAACAGCCAGCCGTTCACGACGTGGGCGAGCGTGCCGCCCTCGCGCGACCACGGGTCGGCGCCGGGATCGGCGACGAGCACGTACGCTGCCCAGAAGCCGAGCACCGTGGCGCCGCAGACGACGAGCTGGGCCCTTCGCGGCAGCTTCAGCACCAGCCAGGCGAGGACGTAGGCGCCGGCGATGTGTTGGAGCACGCCGGTCACCACGAACCCCTGGTTCTTGGCCGAGACGAGGCCGACGCCGATCAGGAGGAGCAGTGCGGCTCGCCGGGCGACGCTGCGGGGTGTCGCCGCCCGGGATGAGAAGGGCATGGAAGCCCCCACCGCGAACAGGAACAGGGGGAAGAACAGGTCGGCGAAGGTGAGGCCGTGCCAGTACGGGTGGTGCAGCTGGCCGGGGAGGGCCTCTCGCGGCCCGGGGTGGACGGCGAGGAGGAGGATGACGATGGCGAGGCCCCGGACGGCATCGATGGCAAGCACCCGCTGGCGCCGGGGCGCGGGGACAACGGTTTCAGCGGCCGGAGCAGCTGTCTCCTGGCCTGTCGTCGCCGAGGTGGTCATCCCTCGTCCGCGCCCTCGTCGACCCCGGCCCTGTCGGGCGCGATCTCGGTGGCGAGGAGCTCCGACACCGTGCCGAGGGCGAGCCCTCGGTCGGCGGCGTCCTGCAGGATCCTGGGGAGGGCTTCGATCTCGACCTCGCGTCGATCGCGGGCGGTGGCGGCGTACTCGGCGTCCGGGTCGAAGGCGCCCCGACCGATGCCGTCGTGGAGGTCGATGATGTCGCCAGGTCCCAGGTGGACCTCGGCGTAGTCGGCGACCGCATCAGGCGTCGAGACGCCCGGCGCGCCGCGGTCGACGGACCACAGCAGCGTGTCGCACCCGAGGATGGCCGCGTGGCGGAGCGACGCCCCGGTGAGCTGGCCCCTGGGGGGGCGGAAGTAGGCGCACTCCTGACCGGTGACCTCACTGATCGTCTCGTGGGCCCGCACGATCTGCTCGTACTGCCGTTGCGGCGTCTCCCGGAGGAGGTTCAGGTGGGTCCACGTGTGGTTGCCCACCTCGTGACCGGCGGCCACCACGTCGCGGGCCAGGTCAGCCTCCTGGGCCACGTTGAACCCCATCATCATGAACGTGGCGTGCAGGCCGTGGTCTGCCAGGATCTCGAGGACGCGAGGTGTGAACGCCGCGTCGGGGCCGTCGTCGAACGTCAGGGCCGCCTGGGAAACGCCGGTCTCCACGGACCAGATGACGCGGTGGACGCCGGTCCGAGGCTCGAGCGGCTGCTCGAGGTTGACGTCGGCGGTGGCACCCGGAGGGCGGGCCTCTCCGCCCACGGAACGGCTGACGACGCCCCCGCCCACGGCCCCCGCACCCGCCGCCCCGAGACCTGCGAGCGCGAGAAAGCTACGGCGGTCCACGACGGCAACCGTACCCTCGGGTCCGTCATGGAACCGCAACATTCCCTCACTCGCGGCCGTGGGCGGCCAGCACCGCTGAGGCGAGCGGGGGCCACGCCGCCTGTGACCACGGACCGAAGTCACGATCGGCGAGGCTGACGCACGCGACACCGGCGTCGGGGTCGACCCAGCAGAATCCACCTGCCCTGCCGAAGTGGCCGAACGTCCGAGGTGACCCCTCGGGAGCAGTCCAGTGCGGTGCCTTCGTCCCGCGCACCTCGAACCCGAGTCCCCAGTCGTTCGGGCGCTGCGACCCGTAGCCGGGCAGGACCCCGTCGAGGCCCGGGAAGGCGACCGCGCTGGCCCGGGCGAGCGTGGCCGGCGCGGTCACAGTCGGGCCCTGCAGCTCCACCGCGAACCGCACGAGATCCGACGTTGACCCCGACGCACCGGCGGCGGCGGAGCCTTCGAGCCGGGTTGACGCCATGCCGAGGGGGCCGAGCACGGCCTCGTCGACGTACGCGCCGAACGGCATCCCGGACGCGGTCGCCAGCTCGTCGGCGAGGAGCTCGAATCCGGCGTTCGAGTAGATACGGCGCTCGCCGGGTCCCGCGAGCGCCTTCCCGTCGCCGGGGCCGAGACCAGAGGCGTGTGCGAGCAGGTGTGCGATCGTCGAGCCAGGTGGCCCCGCAGGCTGGTCGAGGCGCAGCGTCCCCTCCTCGCAGGCGACGTGCACCGCGAGGGCGCTGAGGAGCTTGGTGAGAGACGCCCACGCCAGCACCTCGTCGAGCGGGCCGCGGGCCTCCCGCACCCCCTCGGGCCCGACCACGGCGGCCGCGACCGTGGCGACGGGCCAGTCGTCGATCACCTGGAGCACGGGCTGGTCAGGGATCGGACCGCTGCTCCACCCAGAGCTCGAACCACACCGACTTGCCGGCGTCGCCCGGTTCGACGCCCCAACGGGCGGCGAGGGTGTCGACGAGGTGCAGGCCCCGGCCGTGCTCGGCCTCGTCGACGGGCTGGCGCGGGGCGGGGATCAGGGGATTGGTGTCGGCGACGGAGATCCTGACGCCCCCGTCGACGCCCTCCACCGAGACCCGGACGCTCGAGTGGGCGTGGACCACCGCGTTCGTCACGACCTCGCTCGTCAGCAGCTCGGCCACCTCGTCGAGCCCCCGCACTGCGAACGCGTCAAGGGCGGTGAGGACGAAGCGGCGTGCCCGCCGGGCGCTGAGGGGGTGAGGGGGAAGGTCGGTCGAGGCCGACGTCGTCGAGGCCGGTCGTTCGGGCACCCGGACCACGAGGATGGCGAGGTCGTCGCGAGGCTCGTCCTCGACGAACGCCCGCGCCGCGGTCTCGATCCGCTCCGCCAGGGTGGCGGCGGTGAACCCGGCGCAGCGGGCGAGCACCTGCGCGAGGCCGTCCTCCTCGAAGAACCGGTCGTCGGCGTGGCGTTCGGTGATCCCGTCCGTGTAGAGCACGAGCGCGTCCCCCGCAGCGAGCTCCACCCGGGAGTCGATGAGGATCGGGTCGGGGACGACGCCGAGGAGCGTGCCGGCGATGCCGACCTGCTCGGTCGACCCGTCCGCCTTGAGCAGGAACGGCAGCGGATGGCCGGCCACGGCCAGCTCGACGCAGATGCCGTTCGGCAGCGTGGTGACGGTCCCGACGACCATCGTGCAGAACCGGGGATCGCCATCGCCGCCTGCGCCCTCGTCGAGGTGGTTGCGCACGAGCACCTCGTTGAGATGGCTGAGGATCTGGGCGGGCGACGGCTCGTTGATGGCCGCAGAGCGGACCGTGCTGCGGGCCACCCCGGTGAGCGCAGCCGCGTCGACGCCCTTGCCCCGCACGTCACCGATCACGATGTGCCAGGCACCGAGATCGGGCTCTCCGGCAGGGAAGACGTCGTAGAAGTCACCGCCGACCATGACGCCGTCACCGCCCGCGACGAACCGGCTGGCGACCTCGAGACCGGGGATCTTCGGCGCGGTCGGCGGCAGCAGCGACGCCTGGAGCGTGCGGGCGACATGTGCCCGCTCCCGGTAAAGGGTGGCGTTGGCGATCGCCTGGCTGACCCGTGTGGCGAGCTCCTTGGCGAGCAGGAGGTCGTCCTCGTCCAGGCGTCGCTCGTCGGTGGTCACGAGGGCGAGGGCGCCCATGGTCCGCCCCTCGGCGCTGAGCGGCACGATGACGGCCGACGTCGCGCCGAGCGCACGCATGTCCTCGAGGTGGTCCGGGTTCGTGGCCGAGGCGACGAGGATGTTGTCATCGATCTCAGAGACGAGCACCGAGCTGCCTGTCCGGATCACGGCCCCGACGCCGAGCTCCGAGTCGAGGCTCGGGCGGTGGTGGCGCTGCAGTGACGCCATGGCCTCGCGCTTCTCAGGGTCGACGTGGGCCACCTTCACGGCCTCGATCCGCCCGTCCGCCTCGAGGTACACCGCGCACCAGTCGGCCAACCGGGGGACAGCCAGATCGGCCACCCGTGCCAGCGTCTGCTCCCAGTCGAGCGACGAGGCGAGGACGGTGCTCGCCTCGGAGAGGAACATCAGTCGTGTCCTCGTCGCCTCCGTCGAGGTGCGCGCCTGGGCCTCCGCCTCGTAGGCACGGCTCCGGTCGTAGGCGACCGAGCACTGTCGAGCGAGGGTGTCGAGGAACCGTGCTTCGTCCTCGTCGAACGTGCGCTCCTCCGCGAAGCCGATCCCGATCGCCCCGAAGACGACCCCATCGGCTTCGAGCGGCAACGTGACGAGCGCTTGGCGACGGCTGACGAGGAGCTCTTGCTCGAGCTCGGGGAAGCGTGCCAGCACCTCGTCCCGCGACTGGAGCAACAGCGGCTCGCCGGTGCGGATCGTGTGCGCCATGGGCGCGGGGTCTTCCACGTCGAACCTCGACCATCGCGCCACCACGTCGTCGTCGAAGCCACGAGCGCCGGCCACGCGCACCGTCCGGCCGTCGGGTTCGCGGAGCGACAAGGTCGTCGCCGCCGCACCGACCGCGTCGGCGAGCTCGTCGAGCACGACGGCGACCACGTCGTCGGTGGTGCGGGCTGCGGTGAGGCGGGCACTGACTCGCTGGAGCCGTGCCAGACGCCCGTAGACGATCGATGGCGGATCGCTCCCTCTCGGGACCGGCACAACGGAGCCAGGCTCTCCTTCGGTGCGGCCCGCCACGTCAGACCCGCCCGTACAGGCGGTCGCCGGCGTCTCCGAGGCCGGGCACGATGAACGCCCGCTCGTCGAGGCCGGGATCGAGAGCGGCGACGACGATGTCGACGTCGGGGCACCGCCTGAACGCGGCAGACCCGGTGCGGGCATCGCGGAGCACCGCGACGCGGTGGGCGACGAGTGGGTGGTCCACCACGTGCAGCGGCATGAGCGCAGCCTACGAGGAGGCGTGACTCGCGCTGTTCGCGATGATCGCCGCGAGGAGGCGCCCGAGGGGGCCGGCCGCGGCCTGGCCCCGGGCGAGCACGTCGACGTGGTCGATGGGGGCGGCGACCACGCCGGCTGCAGGGTTCGTGACGAGGGAGATCCCGAGCACCTCAGCGCCCAGCTGGCGGGCGGCGATGGCCTCCACCACGGTGGACATGCCGACGAGGTCGGCTCCGAGCGCCCGGGCCATGCGCACCTCGGCGGGCGTCTCGTACGACGGGCCGAGGAACGCCGCGTAGACACCCTCCCGTAGCGTCGGGTCGACGGCACGGGCGACCGCCCGGAGCCGCGGGGACCAGCACTCGGTCAGGTCCAGGAAGCGGGGACCGCTCGGCGCCGGGGGTCCGACGAGCGGGTTGTGGCCGGTCAGGTTCAGGTGGTCGGCGATGAGGACCGGCTCGCCGACCACCAGATCCGGGTTCACACCGCCGGCGGCGTTCGTCAGCACGATCTCCGAGCATCCCGCGGCGACGGCGGTCCTGACACCGTGCACCACGGCGTCGACTCCGAGGCCTTCGTAGAGGTGCGATCGGCCGACGAAGACGAGCACCGGGTGCCCCTCCACGTCGACGGAGCGGATCGTGCCGGCGTGCCCGGAGACAGACGGCTGCGGGAAGCCTTCGAGCGCCGCCATCGCGAGGTCTGCCACGGGCGTCCCGATCTCGGTGGCGGCAGGGGCCCAGCCGGAGCCGAGGACCACGGCGACGTCGTGGCGGTGCACGCCTGTCTCCGAGGCGATCACTTCGGCGTCGACAGCGGCTCGGTCGTGCGGTCCCACGGTCCCATGCTGACACGTGCCCGTCCCGGACCGTCCGGTCGGCGCTACGTTGTGGCGGTCCGGTACGCCGTGCCGAGATCCCCACATGGTCCGAGGCGGTGCTCGCCGCCGGGCCCGACCTCCATGGAGGGCCGATGCGCACCAAGCGCTGGTTCCACATCATCGCCCTGCTCGCCGGGCTCAGCCTCTTCGCCGCCGCGTGCGGCGACGCCGACGATGACGACGCCGCCACTCCCCGCGACACAGGTGACGGCACGTCCGACACCACCGAAGCAGACGACGACGGCGACTTCAAGGCCTGCCAGGTCACCGACGCCGGCGGCATCGACGACCGGTCGTTCAACCAGACCGCCTACGACGGCATCCTCCGCGCCGAGGAGGAGCTCGGCGCCGAGACGGCGTTCCTCGAGTCCGGCGGTGACGAGGACTACGCCCCGAACATCGAGGCGCTCATGGCCCAGGACTGCGACGTCATCGTCACCGTGGGCTTCCTGCTCGGCGACGCCACCCGCGACGCCGCGGAGGCGAACCCCGACCAGGACTTCGCCATCGTCGACTTCGCGTACGACGAGCCGATCGACAACATCAAGCCGCTGCTGTTCAACACCGACGAGGCAGCGTTCCTCGCCGGTTACCTGGCGGCCGGCATGACCGAGTCCGGCACGGTCGGCACGTTCGGCGGCATCAACATCCCCTCTGTCACCATCTTCATGGACGGCTTCCTCGCCGGCATCGAGCACCACAACACGGAGAAGGGCACTGACGTGACGCTCCTCGGCTGGGACGGCTCCGACGGCCTCTTCACCGGTGACTTCGAGAACCAGGAGAACGGTCGCCAGACCGCCCAGTCGCTCCTCGACGAGGGTGCGGACATCATCCTCCCGGTCGCCGGCCCGGTCGGCCTCGGTGCGGCTGCCGCCGCGCAGGACGCAGGCGACGCCAGCGTCATCTGGGTCGACTCCGACGGGTGCGAGAGCGCCGCTCAGTACTGCGACCTGTTCCTGACGAGCGTGCTGAAGCGCATCGACAACGCGGTCTTCACCGCCGTCGAGTCGGCGCAGGCCGGTGAGCTCGACGGCGAGCCGTACTTCGGGACGCTCGAGAACGAGGGCGTCGACATCGCCGAGTACCACGAGTTCGACGACGAGGTGCCCCAGGAGCTGAAGGACGAGATCGACGACCTGCGGCAGGCGATCATCGACGGCGACATCACCGTCGGCGGCTGACCGGCGCGCCGCACAGGACGGTCTCTCACACAGGATGAGGGTCGAGCTCCGGGGGATCACCAAGCGGTTCCCCGGTGTGGTGGCCAACGCAGGGGTCGACCTCGAGGTCGGCCGTGGCGAGGTCCTCGCCCTGCTCGGCGAGAACGGCGCCGGCAAGTCGACGCTGATGAACGTGCTGTTCGGGCTCTACCCCCCCGACGAGGGGCAGATCGCCCTCGACGGGGAGGTGGTCCACCTCGCCAGCCCGGCCGACTCCATCGCCGCGGGGATCGGCATGGTCCACCAGCACTTCATGCTCGTCCCCGTCTTCACGGTGCTCGAGAACGTCATGCTCGGCGTCGAACCGCGGACCCGCTACGGCGGCCTCGACCGCGCCGCGGCCAGCAAGAAGCTCCTCGAGCTCTCCGCTGAACACAACCTCGCCGTCGACCCTGATGCGCTCGTCGAGGACCTCTCGGTCGGCGCCCAGCAGCGCGTGGAGATCCTGAAGGCGCTCTACCGGGAGGCTGACTGCCTCATCCTCGACGAGCCCACCGCGGTCCTCACCCCGCCGGAGATCGAGGACCTCTTCCGCATCATCGAGACGCTCACGGCGTCTGGGCGGTCGGTGATCTTCATCTCCCACAAGCTCGGGGAGGTCCGTCACATCGCGGACCGGATCGTCGTGCTCCGCCACGGCGAGGTCGTGGGCACGATGACGCCCGCCGACTCCAGCGAGGCCGACCTGGCGACGATGATGGTCGGCCGTGCGGTGCAGCTCGTGGTCGGCAAGGGTCCGGCCCGGCCGGCGGCGCCGTTGCTCGTGGTGAAGGGGCTGCGGGTCCTCGACGAGCGTCGCCACGCCGCCGTGCGAGATGTCGACCTCGAGGTCCGCGCCGGTGAGATCGTCGCCATCGCCGGCGTGCAGGGGAACGGCCAGACAGAGCTTGTGGAGGCGCTCACCGGCCTCCGACCCATCGACGCCGGCACCGCCGAGGTCTCCGGCCGCTCACTCTCCGGTCTGGGCCCGCGCCAGCTCATGGAGCTCGGCGTCGCCCACATCCCCGAGGACCGCCAGCGCGACGGCCTGGTCGGCGCGTTCCCCGTGCGGGACAACCTGGTCCTCAACACCTACTGCCGCCGGCCGTTCTCGCGGCGCCTCGCGATGGACCGGGCTGCGGTGCGGGCCAACGCCGAGCAGCTCATGTCCGACTTCGACATCCGGGCCCCGTCTTCGGACGTCGCCGCCTCCACCCTGTCCGGTGGGAACCAGCAGAAGGTGATCGTCGCCCGCGAGTTCGGCCACGCCGGGACCCTGATCATCGCCGCACAGCCCACGCGCGGGCTCGACGTCGGCTCCATCCAGTACATCCACCGCCGCATCGTCGACCAGCGCGACGAAGGCGCCGCCGTGCTCATCGTCTCCACCGAGCTGGAGGAGGTGCTCGCCCTCGGCGACCGGATCCTCGTGATGTTCAGGGGCGAGATCGTGGGGGAGCTCGAGGGGAGCTCAGCCACGCGCGACGAGCTCGGCCTGCTCATGGCGGGCTCCACCGCGTGACCGCCACCGCGCTCGCCGACCGTTGCCGGCGCATCGCCAACGGCGCGGTCGTGCCCTTCCTGGCCCTGTTCAGCGCCCTGGTCGTCGGGGGGGTGGTGATCGTCCTGTCCGACGCCGACGCGCTGCGGGCGTGGAGCTCGTTCGTGGCCGACCCCGGAAGCGCCCTCTCGTCGTCGTGGGACGTCGTCCGGGACGCGTACGCCGCCCTCTTCCGCAGCTCGCTCGGGAGCCGGCGTGCCATCAGCGAGATGTTGCTCGAGGCCACGCCCCTGATCCTCACCGGTCTCGCGGTCGCGTTCGCCTTCCGGGCCGGGCTGTTCAACATCGGTGGTGACGGCCAGTTCCTCGCTGGTGCGATGGCGTCGGTGTACGTCGGTTTCGCCTTCGACCTGCCGGCGGCGCTCCACCTGCCCCTGGCGCTCGTCGCCGGCATCGCGAGCGGAGCGCTCTGGGGAGGGATCGCCGGGGTGCTCAAAGCGCGGACGGGGGCGCACGAGGTCATCACCACGATCATGTTGAACTTCGTGGCGCTGCGCCTCGTCGACTACGCGCTGTCGACGGACCGGTTCCGACGCCCCGACCGCAACGACCCGATCTCGAAGAACGTCCTCGAGTCCGCCCGCCTGCCGCGCTTCGCCGATGACCTGCGGGTCCATGTGGGGCTCGCGTTGGCGCTCGCCGTCGCCGTGGGGATCTGGTGGGTCCTCTTCCGCTCGACCATCGGCTTCCGCGTCCGTGCCGTCGGGGCGAGCCCGTCAGCGGCCCGGTACGCGGGCATGGCGGTCGGAGGCACCTGGATCCTGTCGATGCTGGTCGCCGGCGGGCTCGCGGGGATGGCCGGGGCGACGACCGTGCTCGGGGTCCGCTATCGCCTGACCGGCGGCTTCTCGTTCCTCGGTTTCGACGCGATCGCCCTCGCCCTCCTCGGTCGGTCGCATCCGGCAGGCGTGGTGGGAGCCGCCCTGCTGTTCGGGGTGCTGCGGGCGGGTGCGACCGGGATGCAGGCGCAGACGTCGACCCCCGTCGACATCATCGTGGTCATCCAGGCGCTGGTGATCGTCTTCGTCGCTGCCCCGTCGCTGGTCCGCTCGATCTATCGCATCCGCAAGCCGGCTTCGGTCGGGCCCGTCTCGCTCTCCCAGGGCTGGGGCTCCTGACATGGCGACCACGTCCGAGGCGGCCCGGGCAGCGGGCGTGCTGACGACGAGCGCGGCCATCGAGCGCCGCCGCGCCCTGGCGGTCGGCATCAGCTTCCTCCTCGTCGCCGGCGTGATCGCGGTGCTCTTCGGGCTCGGCGTCGACGCCTCGGTGGACTCGACGTTCCGGCTGAACGTGGGCCAGAGCACCGTGGACCTGCCCGACCTGGCGGTGCCCTCCCGCCTGACCGCCTCGCTCCTCGCCCTCGTCTGCGCAGCCATCGGGGGCGTGCAGCTGACACGCGGGTTCGAGCGAGCGCTGCCCGCGGTCGTCGCCGTGGTCGGGGCGTGCTTCGTCATCGCCTTCCTGACCTGGGCTGCCGCCGGCGCGTCGTTCAACCTCACCGGCATGCTGCAGAGCACGGTTCTCCGGGCGACGCCCCTCACGCTCGGCGCACTGTCCGGCGTGCTGTGCGAGCGGTCCGGCATCGTCAACATCGCCATCGAGGGGATGATGCTGAGCGCAGCCTTCACGGGCGCGCTCGTGGCCAGCGCCGCGGGCAGCCAGCTCGTGGGGCTGGCCGGCGCCGTCGCCATCGGGGGACTGCTCGGCCTCGTGCTCGCGGTGCTGTCGATCCGGTACGTGGTCGACCAGATCATCGGCGGCACGGTCATCAACATCTTCGCCCTCGGCATCACCAGCTTTCTGTCCGCGAAGGTGTTCTCCGACTACCAGGAGCTGAACAACCCCGGCGTCCTGCGGGTGCTCCGGGTGCCGCTGCTGTCGCACATCCCGGTCCTCGGCCCCATCTTCTTCATCAACAACCTCCTCGTGTTCGTCATGCTGGTGCTCGTGCCCGTCCTCACGGTGGCGCTGTTCCGCACCCGCTGGGGCCTGCGGGTCCGGGCCGTCGGCGAGCACCCGCGTGCCGCCGACACCGTCGGCATCGACGTGCTCAAGGTGCGCTACCGCAGCGTCGTGCTCGGCGGCATGGTCGCGGGCCTCGCCGGCGCCTTCTTCACCCTCGGGTCGGTGGGCCGCTTCGACGAGAACATGACCGCGGGTCGCGGCTTCATCGCCCTCGCCGCCCTCATCTTCGGGCGCTGGCACCCGGTGGGCGCGTTCGGCGCCGCCCTCGTGTTCGGGTTCGCCGAGTCGCTCCAGAGCAAGCTCGCCATCCTCTCCATCCCCATCCCGTCGGAGTTCCTGCTCATGGCCCCCTACCTCGTGACCCTGCTCGTGGTCGCCGGCATCGTCGGCCGATCGAGAGCACCGGCAGCGGACGGCCAGCCCTACGAGAAGGGATGAGCCCGGTGGATCCCGACATCGACTGGGAAGCGCTGCGTGTGGCAGCTGACGAGGCGGGCCGCAACGCGCACGCGCCCTACTCCGGCCTCCGGGTGGGGGCGGCCGCCCTCGTCGACGACGGGCGGATCGTCACGGGGTGCAACGTCGAGAACGCCTCTTACGGGCTCACGTTGTGCGCCGAGTGCGGGCTCGTCTCCGCGCTGCACCGCAGCGGCGGGGGTCGTCTCGTGGCGTTCGCGTGCCGTGACGTCGACGGCGACCGCGTCCTCATGCCCTGCGGACGCTGCCGCCAGCTCCTCTGGGAGGCCGGTGGCCCGGACCTCCTCGTCGACACGCCTGAAGGGACACGGCCGATGACCGACGTCCTGCCCTTCGCGTTCGACGCCGATGAGCTGCCGGACCCTCCCGACGCAAAGCCGTCACCGTGAGCGCGAGCTTCAGCGCGGTCGACGTCATCCGGACCAAGCGCGACGGCGGGGTGCTCAGCGACGAGCAGATCCGGTGGTTCATCGCCGCGTACACCGCCGGCGAGGTCGCCGACGAGCAGGCGTCGGCGCTGTGCATGGCCATCTTCCTGCAAGGCATGGAGCGGGACGAGCTGGCGGCCTGGACGGACGCCATGCTGCGCTCGGGGGAGCGGCTCGACCTCGCCGGGGTGGGCCGGCCGACGGTCGACAAGCACTCGACGGGAGGGGTGGGGGACAAGGTCTCGCTCATCCTCGTGCCGCTCGTCGCGGCCTGCGGCGCCGCCGTGCCGCAGCTGTCCGGTCGGGGTCTCGGCCACACCGGCGGCACCCTCGACAAGCTCGAGGCCATCCCCGGGTGGCGGGCCACGCTCACCAACGACGAGATCCGCCGCAACCTGACGGAGGAGGGCGGCGTCATCTGCGCGGCGGGGAAGGGCCTGGCCCCCGCGGACCGCAAGCTCTACGCGCTGAGGGACGTCACCGGGACCGTCGAGTCGATCCCGCTCATCGCCAGCTCGATCATGTCGAAGAAGATCGCCGAGGGCACCAGCGCCCTCGTCCTCGACGTCAAGGTCGGCTCGGGCGCCTTCATGGCCGAGGTCGAGCAGGCCCGGCTGCTCGCGGAGACGATGGTCGGCCTCGGCGAGGCCCACGGCGTGCGGACCCGGGCCCTGCTGACCGGCATGGACACGCCGCTCGGCCGCACCGCCGGCAACGCGCTCGAGGTCATCGAGTCGGTCGCCGTGCTCCAGGGCGGCGGGCCGGCGGACCTGGTCGAGGTCACGGTGGCCCTCGCCCGCGAGATGCTCGACCTCGTCGGGATCGAAAGGGACCCCGCCGTCGCCCTCGCCGACGGCTCCGCCTTCGATCGGTGGCGGGCGATCATCGCCGCCCAGGGCGGCGACCCCGCCGCGCCGCTGCCCGTCGCCCCGGAGCGCCACGTCGTCGTCGCCCCCGCCTCGGGCGTGGTGCACCGGCTCGACGCGATGGCCGTCGGTGTCGCCGCGTGGCGCCTCGGTGCGGGACGGGCGCGCAAGGAGGACCCGGTGTCGGCCGCGGCTGGCGTGGTCTGGCACGTCACGGTCGGCGACGAGGTCGCCGAGGGCACCCCGCTCCTCGAGCTCCACACCGACGACGCCTCCCGCATGTCCGGCGCTCTCGCCGCCCTCGTCGACGCCTTCGCCATCGCCCCCGGGGCCGTCGACGTCGCTCCACGCGTGATCGACCGCATCACCCCCTGACCTTCACGCCGGTAGCGTCGGCGGCGATGAGCGAGCGGCCCACCACCGAGCTGATCCGGCGAGCGCCGAAGGTGCTCCTCCACGACCACCTCGACGGGGGGCTGCGGCCGACCACGATCGTGGAGCTCGCGGCAGAGCACGGGTACGACACGCTGCCGACGACGGACCCGGACGACCTGGCGGCCTGGTTCCACGCCAGCGCCACGAGCCACAGCCTCGAGCGCTACCTCGAAACGTTCCAGCACACGGTCGGCGTCATGCAGGAGAAGGACGCCATCACCCGGGTGGCGGCGGAGTGCGCGCACGACCTCGCCGAAGACGGCGTGGTGTACGCCGAGGTCCGCTTCGCGCCGGAGCTGAGCGTCGGCCGGGGGCTGACGCTCGACGAGGTCGTCGAGGCGACCCTCGAGGGCTACCGGATCGGCTCGGAGGGAACTGCCCTCACGATCCGCGCTCTGGTCACCGCCATGCGGACCGCCGCTCGCTCCCTCGAGATCGCTGAGCTCGCGGTGCGCTGGCGGGACGCGGGCGTGGTCGGGTTCGACATCGCCGGCGCCGAGAAGGGCCACCCGCCCACCCGCCACCTCGACGCCTTCCAGCTCATCCAGCGGGAGAGCTTCCGGTTCACGATCCACGCCGGCGAGGCGTTCGGGCTGCCTTCGATCTTCGAGGCCCTGCAGTGGTGCGGCGCCGACCGCCTCGGCCACGGCGTGCGCATCGTCGACGACATCACCGTCGCCGAGGACGGACGTGCAACGCTCGGCCGGCTCGCCGCGTACGTCCGCGACACCCGGGTCCCGCTCGAGATGTGCCCGTCGTCGAACGTGCAGACCGGTGCTGCCCCGTCGATCGCCGAACATCCGATCGGCCTGCTGGGTCGGCTGCGGTTCCGGGTGACCGTCAACACCGACAACCGGTTGATGAGCGGCGTCTCCATGACGAGCGAGCTCGCGAGCCTGGTCGAGGCGTTCGGCTACGGCTGGGAGGATCTCGAGTGGTTCACCCTGAACGCCATGAAGAGCGCCTTCTTGCCCTTCGACCA
>JBBDQT010000208.1:0-2857 GCA_040905815.1 Acidimicrobiales bacterium | reverse complement strand
GAGACGGGCGCCGAGGTCCGCAGCGCCGATGTCGACGCGCCAGGGGTCCGGGCTGCGGGTCGTGTACGGAGCGGCGCGCAGGTACGGGAAGTTCATGGACGCCGTGCCGAAGCCCTCCTCGGGCGTCGCCGAGATCCCGCCGCCGTTGGCGCTGTAGACGGTGACCGCGAGACCGCGCCCGAAGGTGAGCACCTTGCCGCGGGTGGTCCGCACCGCCTCGTCCATCTTCCCGTACTCCGCCTGCTGCCCGAGGTACACCTGGCACTTCTGGGTGTCGCACAGCTCGGCGCCGGCCACGACCGAGCGGAGCGCGTAGGTGCGGGCCGCCACCGCCTGGGCCCCGAGGGAGGCGGCTGACCAGCGGGCGTCACGCACCTCGCCCATGCCGCGCAGGTACTGCTCGACGTCGACGTGGTTCAAGAGCCGGAACGGCCCGCCTGCGGCAGTGGCCTCGATCACCCCCCGGTAACGGCGTGCCCGCTCCGTCACCTCCGTCGTGCCGTCGGAGCCGGGCACCGCCCACAGCGGCGAGGACGACGTCGGGGCGCCGGGCTCCGGTGGAGGAGCCGGATCCTCGGGTCCCGGGCCCGGTTCGGGCGGCGGTGGCGGCGTCGTGGTCGGGGCGATGGGGAGGGGGTCGCGGGGAGCGGTCGTGGTCGTGCTCGACGGCGCGGTCGTCGACGAGGTGCCCGGGAGCAGGCTGGTCGTGGTGGTCGTCGAGCCGGTGGTCGTGGAGGTCGTGGAGCTGGTCGGCAGCGGGACCTGCAGCGGCCGCCCTCCCGAGCCGAGGTCGATCCGAGCCGCCCGGCCCGAGCTGGCGCGCGTGCTGGCACCCCCGAGGGGCTCCGCCCGGTACGTGCCGTCGTGGCGGAGGCGGACGGCGCCGCCCGGCGCGACGCCGATCGGGAACCCTGGCGCCTGATCCCCGTGGAGCGGGCTGCGGATCTCACCGCCCGAGGGGAAGACCACGACGGTGCCCTCGGCACCGGGCGTGGCGACTGTCACCCGGACGTCACCCCCGGCCTGCCCGGCAGACGTGCCAGGGTAGAAGTGGGCGAGGATCTCGCTGGTGGACGCCCCGTCCTCCCCCATCCAGAACGCACCGTCCTGGGCCATGCCGACGCCATGGCCCCAGCCCTCGCCCTCGAGCACGATGACCGTCACGGCGGCGCTGGCCGGCGGGGCGACGGCCACGGACGCGAGGAGCGCGGCGACGAGGGCGAGCCCGCAGGCCGCGCGCGCGCGTCCCCGCGTTCCACGTCCACGGGGCATCGGGTCCCCCTCGGTCGCGATTCGGTACGACATCGCCGTGCAACCGTACTTCTCGTCGCCTCGCCCGCCCTCACCCGGACCGGAGGTGCCCGTCGGGCGGCGCCCGGTCGTAGGCTCGGACACCATGGTCGAGCCGCTCACGCCGTCAGAGGGTTGGGGGGTCCTCCACCTCTTCTGCAAGGTCAGCTCGGGTGCCGATGCCGCAGCGGTGTCGGCGGCGGCGAAGATCCTCACCGCCCCTGGCGACGGCGCCGGCCATCAGCTCGTTCCCGTCGCCGTGCTCGGCCACAAGGCGGACCTCGCGTTCCTCGCCATCGGTCCTGACCTGTGGCGCCTGCGGCGCTTTCAGGGCGACATCCAGGCTGCGGGGCTCGAGGTGGTCGACTCCTACGTCTCGCTCACCGAGCTGTCGGAGTACTCGGCCGGGGTCCCGGAGAAGCAGCGCACCGCCCGTCTCCACCCCGTGCTCCCACCCTCGGGCATGACCGCGTTCTGCTTCTACCCGATGTCGAAGCGCCGGGAGGTCGGCGCCAACTGGTACACGACCCCCTACGACGAGCGCCTCGAGATGATGTACGCCCACGGCACCTCGGGGCGGACCTTCGCAGGGCGGATCGTCCAGCTCGTCACCGGCTCGACCGGTCTGGACGACTTCGAGTGGGGTGTCACCTTGTTCGGTGTGCACCCGGACGACCTCAAGGCGTGCGTGTACACGATGCGCTACGACGAGGCCTCGGCCGTCTACGCCGAGTTCGGCCCTTTCTTCGCCGGCATGGTGGCGCCGCTCGACGAGGTGCTCGCCACCGCCGGCGTCACGTAGCGGGAGCACCGGTGGCGTCCCGCTCGATCCTCCCTCCACGCCGTCACCTGTCGCGGTCCCAGCACGGCAGCGAGGCTGTCTACACTCCCTCGATCACCACCCGGCCTCGCCACGGCAGCTGGGACCCGCGACCCAGGAGCCGACCCTGAGGCAACGAACGGCCGCCCACGTCCTGCTCGTGCTGGTCGCGACGGCCATCCTGACCGGCACGGCGGCCGCCCAGGAGGGGGCCGACGAGAGCCTCAGGGGCGTCCTCCGCCACAACGTCGACGGTGAGCAGGTCCCGATCGAGGGGGCCGAGATCACCGTCGCCGACGCCGAGGGCGACGAGATCGACTCCGCCACCTCCGATGAGGACGGTGCCTTCGAGATCGAGCTGCCGGGACCGGGCAGCTACAGCGCCACCCTTGACACCGAGACGCTTCCCGAGGGCGTTGCCCTCCGGGACGAGGACCGGGCGACGCTGAACCTGAACGTGAGCCGGGGCCAGAACCGGTCGATCAACTTCTTCTTCGGCGAGGACACCCGAAATCGCTCCACCACCGCCGACCGGGCCATGCAGCTGCTCGTCGAGGGCGTCAAGCTCGGCCTCATCATCGCCATCACCTCGGTGGGCCTCTCGCTCATCTACGGCACCACCGGCCTCGTGAACTTCGCGCACGGCGAGCTCGTCACGTTCGGCGGCCTGGTGTGCTGGTACCTGAACTTCCAGGGCGGCATACCGCTCGTGTGGGCGGCGCCGATCGCCATCGCCATCGGCGGGGT
>JBBDQT010000207.1:0-2886 GCA_040905815.1 Acidimicrobiales bacterium | reverse complement strand
GACATCTCGATCTGGCGGAACACGAGGTTCTGGATGTTCAGCCGTGCCACCTCCATCTTCGCCAGCTTCAGCTGGATGAGCTGGAACTCGCCGATCGGCTTGCCGAACTGCACTCGTTCCCTGGCATAGGCGACGCTCAGGTCGAGGCACTGCTCCACGATGCCGAGCGCCATCGCGGCGACGCCGGTGCGCTCCATGGAGAACGTCTCCTTGTGGGCGGAGCGGCCACCTGCCGGCTGCTCCTCCGTCTCACCGATGAGGCGGTCGCGCCCGACCCGCACGTCGGTGAGGAACAGCTCGCCGGTCGGTGAGGAGTGCATGCCCATCTTGCGGAGCGGCTTGCTCTGCTCGAGCCCCGGCATGCCCTTGTCGAGCACGAAGCTCACGACCTTGCGGGACTCGATCGGCGTGCCGTCGCCACCTGCTATGCCTTCCCCGGCAGGATCGGCGAGCTTGCAGATGAACACGATCGTGTCCGCATACGGGCCGTTCGTGATGAACGTCTTGGAGCCGTTGAGGACGTACTCGTCACCGTCGCGCCTGGCGCTGGAGCGCATGCCGCCGAACGCATCGGAGCCCGAGCCCGGCTCGGTGATGGCCCAGGCGCCGATCTTCTCCATCGTGAGCAGGTCGAGCGCCCAGCGCTCCTTCTGCGCGGTGGTGCCCTTCGACATGATCGCCGCGGCCGTGAGCCCCATGCTCACCCCCATCGCCGTCACCATGCCGGGGCAGTACCGGCACAGCTCGATGATGGGGATCATCGTGAGCGCGGCGGCGCCACCCCCGCCACCGCCCTCGTCGTCATCGATGAGCGCTTCGCCGGCGGCGACCGCCTTCTCCTTCGCGATGCGCCTCTCGAAGCCGGCGCGGGCCATGGCGTCCATGCCGAAGCTCGAGAAGAGCTTGCGGAGGATGTCGTAGGGCGGCAGGTCACCGTGCTCGAGCTCCTCGACGTGCGGCTTGACCTCCTTCTCCACGAAGTCACGTACGGCGTGCTGGACCATCAGCTGCTCGTCGCTCCACTCGTACACGCCCGCACCTCCCATGACCGGCCCCGGCGGGCCACGGTCAGAACCCTAGGCTCGCCTTTCCAGGGCGCCGGTAGCGGCCTGCTCGACCGTGAGGCCCGGGGGGAGCCCGGTCACGGGCGCGTCAGCAGCCTTTCGACGAGGGGTTCGATCGGACTCTGCACCAGCTCCTGCACCCAGGCGGCGCGGAAGCCCATCTCGTGGTTGATGGCGAGCATGTGCGGGTTCGTGCTCGCGTTCCACGTCTGGACGGTCTCGACCTCGGGGTGCTCGTCGAGCAGCCGGAGCGCGTTGGTGGCCTTGAGCCAGCGGCCGAGGCCGTGGCCCCGGTGCGCGGCGACCACGCCGGTGTCCCCTTGGTGAGCGAGCCACCGGTCGTGCTGCTTGATGTGCAGCTCCGTCAGGCCGACGAGCTCACCGGTGGGATCGTGCCGGGCGATGACCGTCCAGCGCTTGGTCCCGCGCTGTTCCGCCGCGAGCTGGAGCGAGCGCAGCTGGTCGGCGGAGTAGTCGAAGTCCTCCATCTGGAGGTCATCCCTCGGAGCGTCGTTCATGACCAGCGCGAGGCGGGAGTAGGGCTCGAGCAGGTCGTCGGGGAAGGGACCGTCGACGGAGAGGAGGGAGTACCCGGGCGCGGCTGTGCTCGCCTCAGCCACCCACGACCTCAACACGTCCCTCGGCATGTCTGCGGTGCGGGCCCGGTTGCTGTGCTCGAGCTGGCCCACCTCCAGTCCGATGGCGGCGGCGAACGCGGACCCGGGCCCACCCTCGCGGGCTCCGCCCATGGCCACGGTGCGGCCGTCGTCGAGGGCGACGGGCAGGAGGGTCGCCAGCACCACCGAGCCGTGCCCCCGCCTGCGGGCACCGGGCGAGGCGAAGACCTCGAACCAGGCCAGATGCCGGTTGTCGGCGCGGTCCTCGAGCTCGAGGAAGGCACTCGCCAGGAGCGTGCCGGTCTCGTCCCACGCCAGTGCGTGGGTGTGACGGAGCCACGGCGGTGCGATCCGCTCGTCGAGCGCCAGCTGTGCCGGCGAGATCGGCGGATCTCCGTCGAGTCGCTCAGAGGAGGCGACCGAGAGCAGACCGGCGAGCGCCCTGATGCGGCGGTCGTCGAGGTCACTGGCCTCCACCTGTTCGATGTGGACGTGGGCGGTCACGTCGGAGGTGTCTACGCCGGATCCGCCATTGGGGCCAGCGATATCAGCACCCGTAGGATCCGTCCCGTGACGATCCACGACCGACCCTTCGGCCGCCACCTCGAGGACTTCGAGGTGGGCGACATCTACAAGCACTGGCCCGGCAAGACCATCACCGAGTACGACGACCACCTGTTCTGCATGATCACGATGAACCACCACCCCCTGCACACCAATGCGTGGTTCGCCGAGCACGAGACGGTGCAGGGCAAGAACGTCGTGGTCGGCAACCTCGTGTACTCGCTGGTGCTCGGGATGAGCGTGCCCGACGTGAGCGGCGCGGCGATCGCCAACCTGGAGGTCGAGTCGCTGACCCACCAGCGCCCCACGTTCCACGGCGACACGATCTACGCGGAGACGAAGGTCCTCGCCGCCAAGGAGACCTCCAAGGGGGATCGCGGCATCGTCACGGTGGAGACCAAGGGACTGAACCAGCGCGGGGAAGAAATCTGCTACTTCCGCCGCAAGCTGATGGTCTGGAAGCGCGACGCCGCCCCGGCGCGGGCGCGGCCGTACGGTGACGAGATCTGGACCGAACCGTCGCCGCAGGGGTGAGCACGGCCTGGCGATGGGGGCGGCGCCTCGCCGTCTTCCTCGTGATCGCCCTGCTCGGCTTCGTCGGCCTCCTCGTCGTGGAGGTCGCCCTCGCCCGCCGTGGCCCG